>CAYQLC010000066.1:0-1512 GCA_964418325.1 uncultured Bifidobacterium sp. | reverse complement strand
TATCCTGCTATCACGGCTGTGACCCCTAAAACGCATCAAGGTGGTAGGACAATTTCTCTGGCTATGGATGAGCGCACCGATGAGGAGCTGCTTAATGCTTACGTGCTTGGTGATCACCAGGCCTTAAGCACTCTTTTGCAGCGTTACAAAGAGGCGCACTACGCGATTGCCTGTCGACGAATCTATGGCGATAAAGAATTGGCTCGAGATGGCGTACAAGAAGCGTGGATTACCATTTCGCGGAAGGCTGCTTCATTCCGTGGTGAATCAAAGTTAAGCACCTGGATGTACCAAATTGTTGATCGAGCCTGTATCGATCTCTTGCGAAAGACTCAAGTTCGGCCACAACTTGTTGAGAGCGAACTCGATGTCGAGAACCGAGTAGAGGTCAGCGAGGATTTCACTGAGAATTCAGTCACCAACATTCGAATATATGAGGCTTTAGACCAATTACCTGCAGATCAGCGTGATGCTCTCATCAAAGTCGTAATCGAGGGTTACTCGGTCGAGGATGCTGCTCGGGCCTTAGGGGTCGCGGAGGGAACTGTGAAGAGTCGGTGTGCGCGCGGTCGGGCGGCGTTAGCAACTCTCTTGTCTGATCTCCGACCCAATAACGGGGAACCAATCTCTGGCGGCACCCGTCTATCTAGTAGTGGAGGTGAGCGATGAGCGCGAATCACGAGGATAAGGAGAAGTGGGTCGATGACCTGCTTGCTCAAGTGCCTGCTCCGGCGCCGATTCCTGACGATATTTCCCGGCAGCTTGATGAGTTTCTCGCTGACCACATCGCCACGCTCGAGAGCCAGTCTCAATCCAACACCGTCTCACTTCAAAGTAGACGTGCTAACCGATTTACCAGCCGCTATCAAATCTTGGTAGCAGCGGCTGCTGTGCTTGGCATTCTTACCTTTGCAGGAACACAAACTTCATTCTTCTCTAGCAATCCAGGCTCCACTGAGATAGCTGCGGAGCCTAATGAGAGTGAAGTTGAGCCAACTCCGCTTCCTGAAGAGAACTCCACAGAACAAGAAGCGGCTGAACCTACAGGTGAGTCAGAGAATGCTGGAAGTGGAACTGAACCAACCCCAACGAAAACTCCTGAAACCGATAATTCCGCTAATCAGGGTAATGGTGGGATGGTCGACCCTGAGGTCTCTTCATCGGAAATTCAAGTCCTTGGCTCCGAGGGCGGAACTGAATATCTACCCAGCAACGCGCCCAATGTGCAGATCACTAGGTCAGGTATGGATTATGCAAAGAATCTCGATGCCATTCTTGATGAAATCGCACCATATGGTGAGCCTGGCAAACTCAATAAGCTCAGTAATTCACAACTAGCCTGCGTTATTAAATTTAAGTTAGTAGATCGTGTTGTCGCTGTTGATAGTGGCAAATACAACGGTGCATCTGTAGTCACCTTCTTCGCCATCGCCGATGACGGCACCACGAAGGCTTACATCAGCAAACCTGGAAATGGTTGCGAACTCGTGAAGAGAGTTTCAATTAATTAAA
>CAYQLC010000065.1:0-1513 GCA_964418325.1 uncultured Bifidobacterium sp. | reverse complement strand
CCTCTTGGGAGGTGACGCGATCTCTATCTGCTTGACGATTTTGGGCCAAGAGAATCAGAGGTGCAGCGTAAGAAGCTTGGAGTGATAAGAGAAGCGTGAGAAAAATAAATGGATACTCATCAAAGCGCAGATTGCTTGGCCCAAAGATGTTCCAGAAAATCCAGGCAACAACAAATACTGTCATGTAGACAAGGAACTTTGCAGTTCCAATAAAGCGAGCAAAACGTTCTGATAGACGGCCAAAAGTTTCTGGATCGTAGCTAGGGCGAAGTGCACGTCGCGATTCGCGAGGTGATTCAAGTCTAGAAATTCTCGCCATGGCTATGCCTCCCGTTCAGTATTACGCCAATTTGCTGGTAGCAAATGATCAAGGACATCGTCCACGGTTACAGCGCCAAGTAATCTCTCATTCTCATCGACGACAGGAGCGGCAATCAAGTTGTAATTTGCGAGATGTTTGACAACATCATTGAGTGGGGTATCGGGTGAAATTGCGTTAGTTTCTTTATCGGCGACCATTCCTAGGGCTAGAGCAGGCGGTTCGCGCAGTAAACGTTGAACATGTACAACGCCGACAAGGCGACCGGTGGGAGTCTCAAGTGGGGCGCGACAGACGAATACTTGCGCCGCCGAGGACGGTGCTAAATCTTTCTGTCGGACCGCAGCCAGCGCTTCGGCAACGGTGGAATCGGTGGCAAGAATTACGGGATCGGTTGTCATCATCCCACCCGCTGAGAAATCTTCATACTCCATAAGGCGACGTACATCTTGGGCCTCATCATCTTCCATCAAACTCAGAAGAGATTCAGCTTTTTCGCTTCCTACTTCTTTCAATACGTCAGCTGCATCATCAGGCGCCATCTCACTTAGTACATCTGCAACAAGTTCACCTTCAAGTTGTGAGACAAGCGCAACTCGATCGGCATCGTCCATTTCTTCAAGAACATCCGCAAGTTTCTCATCTCCTAGTGAGCGCGCAATTTCCGTCTGACGATTGACGTCTAATTCATGCAGTGCGGCGGCAACATCTTGTGCTGGAAGCTGATTGATATCTTCTTGCGCACTGGTGAGGTTGAGTCCGTGAGGGGTCTCAATTTCCACATCGATCCAGCGAAGAGTTGCGCTGGTTCCCCGACGAAAGGTTCGGACTCTTTTCAATAAGTGAAGATATTCAGCGTACCAATCCTTATTGTCGCGCAATTCCATCCCAATATCTTCAATGATAACGCTCTCACCATTTTCTTTCAGACGCGTTGATTGATCAAGTAGTTCTGCGAGTAATTGGATTTCTCCGTGGCGCTGTTGATAGCGGCGAATATTCAATGATCCAGTTATGAATACTCCACCATCATTAATTGACGTTACGCGAGTAATTGGAATAAATATCTTTCGACGTTGTGGTACTTCAACAATAAAGCCAAGAATCCGTGGAGCTAATTTGTCTGGACGCAGGGAAGCTACTGCATCACGAATTTTCCCAACACGATCTCCGTTGGGATCAAATACGGGAGTA
>CAYQLC010000064.1:0-1521 GCA_964418325.1 uncultured Bifidobacterium sp. | reverse complement strand
TCGGACATGGAGGGAACGAGAAGCCCGCAATCTGCGTCATATCTATAGATACGATGGCTCGCGAAAGGCTGTGGAAATGAAGGTAATCAGAAATTTTTCTAAGAGATGGATCTCCCGTCTTCTCATTCCTGCGGCAACAAGCGCGCTCTTGCTGGGCCTCGCGGGTGGACAGGCAAGTGCAGTCACCTTTGGCGATAACGTCAACGAACCGAGCGAACAAGCCCCATGGGTGGTTTCGATTTGGGTTTCACCGACCGATGATGCAGATCAGATCTCTTATGGATGCACGGGAACTTTAATCTCTCCCGATGTGGTGCTAACCGCGGCCCATTGTGTATTTGAGAATGGAAATTACTTCGTTAAGTATGGTGCAACCACGCTGACAGAAGAAGTTGAGCTAATTCCAGCGAGCAATGTGTGGGCCCACCCCAGATATAACCCGACTAAATTTGCTAACGATATTGGATTGATAAAACTCAGTGAGCCTGTTTCGCTGACTAACTTCCCTACATTAGGGAATAGAGCAATATCAAAATCGGTCAATGCTCGTTCACGCTTTACATTATTTGGCTGGGGTCGAAATCAGAATGATCGCTCACCGGAGTTATTAGGGACAACGAGGCTGCTCAATCTTGATCGGATGGCAGTCAAGGAATATGGAAATGCTTTCAATGCGAACATCATGTTGGGCGCTGGCCTTTATATTGCGCGCGAAAAAGTTTGGGCTGGAGCATGTAGCGGTGATTCAGGAGGCCCGCTACTCATGCGCGCATCCGGTAAGGATTTCATTGTTGGCGTCACAAGTTGGGGGGCTCGTGATTGTGATACCAGTAAGCCCAGTGTCTTTGCACGAGTAACTTATTTTGAAAGTGATATAAAAAAAGGAATTAGAGATCTCACCTCAATTAATCGCATAATCAATCGAGCTGTTCCAGTGAATAGCAAGAAACCAACTATCACTGGGAAAGTAGCTCCTGGTGGAACTTTGCAATGTAATGCCGGCAGCTGGAAGAACTCACTCGATGTCACCTTTTCGTGGTCATCGCCTAGTCGATTACTCAATTCAACCAATGAAAGCGTCACCATTCTTAATTCCGATGTTGGTGCCACTTTTGCCTGTGATGTCATTGCCAGTGGAAAGAGTGGAAGTATCCGCCGCACCGTTAGCGTGGCGCTTCCAAGCGAACCAAAAATTGTGGGGAACTTAGCGATAAGCGGTATTTCTGCAGAGCGGCCATTTACTGGAGGCGAAGAGTTATCGTGTGACGGATTCACGTGGGGTGGCACCTTCGATTCAACTTCTCAAGAGTGGCACGTAGTAAAAGACCCGAAGAACCCTGCCCTTTCTGAGAGCACCTTGCTTGGCAAGAGCGCGACTTTCAAAGTCACGGGTGATTTCTTGGAGAAGAATGAGGGCAACCATATTCTTTGCGCAATTTCAGCGAGTAACAAAGGCTTTGTTGTGGGCAAGACCATTGCTCGTGCATTAGATAAGGGTGTTGTTCCCGAGATTAAGAATTT
>CAYQLC010000063.1:0-1625 GCA_964418325.1 uncultured Bifidobacterium sp. | reverse complement strand
TCTTGATAACGCCTGATTCCTCACGCACCGGCAGCACGCAGGTCATGCAAATTCCTATGCCACATGCCATCGATTCTTCAACTGCACATTGATGAAGGGTGTCAAATTTCTGGGAAACTTCTTGTACGGCAGCGAGCATTCCCATAGGTCCGCATGAATAGATAATCTCAGTCCTGTTTTTTTCAATTAAGCTTGGGAGTACATCGGTTACTTTGCCTGACAAACCAGTTGAACCATCTTCCGTAGTGATCGTAAGTGAATTTACGGAACGTTTGCCCTCAAGTGGCGCGTAAATCTTGCCTGCAACCGAAGCGCCAAGAACCATATCGACCCTACAGCCTCGCTCTTTCAAAATTTCTGCCAAACCAAAGAGCGGTGCAGAGCCGTAACCACCACCAACCAAGAGCGCGCTAACTGGTTCTGTTGGAATTCCGAAATGCGTTCCAAGCGGCCCAACCATATTCACCCGATCGTGAATATCCAGCGCGGTAAGCCAGCGACTTCCTTGCCCGTGCGGAGCAACAACGAGCTCGATCGTGCCTCCATACTGTCCGCGGTCACTCGCTCTGTAGATTGCAAAAGCGCGGCGCAGAATCATGGATGACGATGGACCCCCAACAGAAATCGCAACGAAATTTCCAGGCTTTGCATACGCCGCCATCGCTCCAGCTGCAAAGACCATGTGGTGGTAAGCGCCAACCTTCTTATTGGAGATGATCTCAACATCGCTCTGCGTTGCCCGTCGATTGATGGCGGTCATACTCGATGCCAATCTTGAATCGATTTCGCAGTCAAAGTCTCCCGACGCAATTCTTTTATGCCCTCGACCGCCGCCTTTAATCCGGGGACGGTCGTGATACATGAGATGCCTCGTTGCACTGCCGAAGTTCGGATCATCCGTCCATCTCTCTGGGCTCCACGACCAAAAGGCGTATTTATGACGAGTGAGATCTTATTCTGTGCGATTAAATCAACTGCAGAATAAGCATCAGGATTCTTCTCTTTGTCGGCATGCTTAGCCACCAACAAGGTTTCTACACCATGTTTTGAGAGATAGTCACGAGTGCCTGCGGTGGCATGAAGTGTAAAACCTAGTTCCTTTAAACCCCTTACCGCAGACAAGGAAGCCTCTTTATCCTTGTCTGAAAGCGAGATAAAGATTGCGCCTTCTTTTGGTAAAGGTCCGAAGGCAGCGATCTGACTCTTAGCAAACGCGGCTCCAAATGAATCAGCGAGTCCCATAACTTCACCCGTTGATTTCATTTCAGGGCCAAGAACTGAATCAACTCCTTGACCATCTCTGCGTCGGAATCTATTCCACGGCAATACAGCTTCCTTCACCGAGACTCCCTGAGCAGCGCCTGATGAGGATTTAGGAAGTGATCCGGAAGCTCTCAATTCGTGAATTGATTTCCCGGAAGCGATCAGTGCTGCAGCTTTGGCTACTTGAACGCCAGTAGCCTTACTGACAAATGGCACGGTACGCGAAGCTCGAGGATTGGCTTCCAATACATAGAGCTCTGATTGCGAGATTGCATATTGAATGTTGATGAGGCCTCGAACCCCAATGGCATGGGCTAACTTCTTCGTAGCTTCAGTAATCTCTGCAATTTTCGAACTATTAA
>CAYQLC010000062.1:0-1732 GCA_964418325.1 uncultured Bifidobacterium sp. | reverse complement strand
CCATAGCCACGATGTAGGTGGTCAAAAGGAATGTAGAGCGCTCGCTTCATCTCAAGAGTCTAGTCAGGCACGCGTAGATTCTCAGAGAACTCCCATCAAAACAGGCTGACAGCGGTGTTTGAGAGGTCTTACCTTTTTCTAATGTTATACGACTCCAAGACTCTGTTTCATTATTGGGCCCAAAAGCCACTTACTCGTCGATCATTACTTGTCGCGGTCGCCGCTTCAACTTTCGCAAATAGTGCAATTGGACGCGCTGTTGGGGCAACATCTCCGATTGCAAATGTGATTCTAGGACGTCCTACAAATAACTCAATCGCACTAAGCATCTTGGCCTCAGAAAAAATGTATGCATATATCGAATATGGCTACACAAAGACTAAATACACAAGCAAGTCTCCAACTATTGCAATTGAAGCTGGCAATCCAGCTGTTATGGATATCAAGAACTTAAGAGCAAGTTCGAAAATCTATTATCGAGTCAGATATGCCACTGGTGCATCCAAAACCTTCCAGACGGGTAAGCAATTTTCATTTTCGACTGCCAAGAAAGCTGCATCTACATTCTCCTTTACAGTCCACGGCGATACTCACCCAGAGCGGGCTGGCAAGATGTTCAACTCCGATTTGTATTACGTCACCATGGCAAATGTTGCTGAGCAACAACCAGACTTCCATATCTTGATGGGCGATGACTTTAGTATCGATCCATTAATCTCAAAAGGCACAGCAAATCAAGGAAATGTAGAAAAGGTCTATCGCACGCATCGTGATTGGCTCGGAGTGATTGGATCTTCTGTACCTGTTTTCCTTGTCAACGGAAATCATGAACAGGCTGCCTCGTATTTACTCGATGGGACTACGACAAATCCCGCGGTTCTTGCTGGCAATGCCCGCTTAAAGTATTACCCGCTTCCAGCTCCCGATGCTTTTTACACCGGAAATACCACCGAAATTCCTGGAGTTGGTTTGCCAAGAGATTACTACGCGTGGACATGGGGAGATGCTCTCTTTGTAACTTTAGATCCTTATTGGCACTCCAAGAATGCTGTCGATAACGTGGCTGGAGTTCTTGTAAATGAAGATCAAACTTCAGCCAGTGGTGGAAATAAAAAAGGTAACGCTGCTGGTAGTGGCAAAAACAAAGATATGTGGGCAATTGGTATTGGAGATGAGCAATATGCCTGGCTGAAGAAAACTCTTGAATCCAGCACGGCAAAGTACAAGTTTGTCTTCGCTCACCATGTCATGGGTACGGGACGCGGAGCAATTGAGCTTTCTTATGATTATGAATGGGGAGGGAAAGACCCGAAAGGCGTCACTTCTTTTGCGAAGGAACGTCCAAATTGGGAGCTGCCCATTCATGACCTTATGGTGAAGAACAAGGTATCGATATTTTTCCAAGGTCACGATCACATCTTTGTGACCCAAGAACGAGATGGTTTGATTTATCAATCGATGCCAAACCCGGCTGACGATACTTTCACCTACTTCAACGAATCGGCATACAAGTCCGGCGTGAAAGCGCCCAACTCGGGACATGTTCGTGTGACTGTTGGGCCCAAGGAAGCGCTCGTGGAGTATTTCCTAGCGGCCCGAACTAAAGACGCGGGTCGAAAGAATCTACAGATTGCACACAAATATTCAGTAACTCCGAAGTAATAGCCCCAACGTTGCATTAGTTGAACTTTCAACTATCCCTGATAGGGTAGAGGCATGATTGATGCAGAGA
>CAYQLC010000061.1:0-1790 GCA_964418325.1 uncultured Bifidobacterium sp. | reverse complement strand
TGAGACCTTCGAGAGCTAAAAACTCCACTCCGCTCTCTGCCAGGGCAACCGCACGACTGTTGGTTATCGCTCTTGTTCTCGCAGCTCTGCCGATTGTGGCGAGCGCTCCCGCTGCCTTGGCTTGTGGTGAGCCGCCGAAGGTCCCCATCATCAAAACTATCTGGGGGAAAACCGGTGGACCGAAGTTTGTAGCTTCCCTTGATGCTTCCGGAGAAATACCTACACAGCTTTCGTATACCTACTCATACAAGAAGGCTAGTGATGCAGATTTTGGCTCATGGAGCGAGTGGGTAGATACCGCCGTAACCTCATTTGAAGATTCAGTGGTATTCACATCTGAATTGAAGCGGGGATACGACCTTGTTGCATTCTCGGCTAATGCTACGAATGAATGCGGCAATCGAATATTGACCATCAGCCGGCAATTAGTGGGATATGAGCAGCTATCGCTAGCAAATTACGATCTAGCCTCTGATATGCCACTAGCAGCAAATGAGATTCCTTATTTATTCTTTGCGCCGGGTGGATATGAATTACCTCAAACGCTCAGTACTCAAACTCCAGAGGTCTGTGCATTTACTGGCAAAGACCGTTCGCTAAAGCTGTTGAGCACGGGAAAGTGCGAAGTGACCATTTCGCAGAATAATGATGAGATTCAAACTCCAAATCCTGATGTTACTCGCAGATATAACATCGTCAACTCACGAAAAATTTTACCCTCGGTGGCAAAAGATCGGCCAGATGATTTCGCAGGTTCACAAATTCACGTGGTTTACGTAACTCTCACTGGAGTTCCAAATAAATCGTTTGATCAACGAGGAGATATTAGTAACTGGTTAGATCTCACTAATATCTGGATGAAGAAGAAATTAGGCAAAGAGTTCGCTTTTGATACTTTTAAAGGCTCTTATGACGTCTCGTACATGAAGAGCAAAATTTCAGGGAAAGAGGTCGCAAAAAGTGATCTACTCGACCCCAATCGGAAATTTACAGGTGCAAATATTTTGGAGCGACTCAAGAAAGAGTTTGTGAATCAAGCGGGCTCCCAGGTTGGAGGTAAGTACCTACTTTTTGTCGTCGATGCCCAACTATCTAAGAAATATTGTGGGCTTGGCCAACAACCAGGCCGGATAGCACTTATGACACCACGAGGTGATTGTTGGAACCCCAAGTCAGGTTATCTCGGTCAAGACACGAGGTTCAATTCTGCCTCGAAGACAATCGCCCACGAACTAATTCATAACATTGGCGTGGGACATCCTTGCGCAGATAAATCAGATTTGATGATTGGCTCAGGATGTTCAATGGCTAAATATTCGCCCGAGACAACTCTCGATGTGAACCGCAAGATGTATGTCGGAACGGCTAAGGCGGGGGCAAATATCCTGAAAGCGAAGTTCTGGAAGAAGTAAATTATTTAGCGCGTTTAGCTAAACGCTCTTCATCAAGAATGGTGACGGCACGAGCCTCAAGGCGGAGCCAGTTACGTCCAGCAAAATCAGCAAGTGCTTTGTTGACCGTCTCGCGAGATGCGCCAACAAGCTGCGCCAACTCTTCTTGCGTCAAATCGTGATTGACGTGAATGCCCTCATCGTTTTGGCTACCGAAACGGTGTGCTAATTGCAGAAGTGCCTTGGCAACGCGACCAGGTACATCAGAGAAAACGAGATCTTCAACAATGGATGCGGTGCGACGAAGGCGTTGTGCCAAGGACTTAAGTAAATGGAAGGCAACCTCAGGGCGGGTGCGTAGGAGTTGCTGGAGATCATCGTTCTTTAGAGCAAGCAGGC
>CAYQLC010000060.1:0-1843 GCA_964418325.1 uncultured Bifidobacterium sp. | reverse complement strand
CTGAAACTAAAGTTCCTGACTCATCAAAAACTTCCACTTTATTTGGATTCTCCTGACCGACTTTCAACAACTCTTCATTAAATGTCAGCGTTACTTCCATTGGAAAATCAACGACCGTGGAATCTGCAGCAGGGTTAGAGCTCACCAAAGTGCTGTGCGCACTCGCACCTGGAGCGCCGAAGCTGAGAATCCAAATTGCAACTATCAGAAGGAATTTTTTCATGCTTAGGCTCTCTCTACTTTGATTACATCACCGAAAGTACCTGATTCCACTACGGAAACTTTTACGCCATCAATAACAATACTTTCTCCACTTTTGAAAGCTGCGTTAGACATAAAGAATGACTTTCGCGATGCCTGAGAGGGCATATTACGATTATCTGGAAGCTTAATCTCCATGCCAAACCCGTGCTCAGTTTGATTCATATCCAGCACGAAAACTAGTGCCCCTTCGCTCTCCACAGGAATCTTGTAATTGAGTCCTCCAACTCGCATTGACTCAACCACAATTGCTTTTGTGGATGAAATTGGGACAACTAACAGTTTCTCTTTTTGTGTTTTGTATGTAGTCGGCGCCAACCAGTGTGTTGACGATTCGGTTGGCTTTGCACAACGAACTTGTGAGTCCTTTAAAAGTCCAGCCAACCATTTTTCCCACGTCGATAGTTCGGTTTGACCAGTACTCATCATCGTCCACATACCAGTACCGTGTGATCCATAGACCCAACGTTGATCACCATAGTGATCATCTAAGCCAAGTGCAACGTGATAAAACTCGTGAATCCACCAAATGGGATGATTCAAGTTAGCGAATGGGCGCTTTTCCCCCAAGGTTGTTGTGTCGGGCGCAACTGCAGTTATTCGATCTAATGGTCCTTCATCTGTCATTACCAAACCCACAACAGTCTGTTGAATAACTTGAATTGAAGTCCCGGCTGGAACCAAGAGAATTGACATGTCTGCGCCACGAAAATCAATATCTTTGTCTACTACCTTGATGACTTCATTCATTAATTCACGTCGCTTGGTCTGAGCAAAGACTCTATCGCTTGGTGAATGAAGGAGTTGGTAATCACCAATCTTGACGGGCACATAGAAATATTTGTCAGGAACTCTGAATGTTACGTTTGCACCAAAATCGGAGTTGTATTCAACCCAGTTCTTCATATAGTCAAAATACTTTTTATAATCCTGCATTGGGGTCGTGGAACCTGCAGGCGCATCTATTCCACTAATTGGAATAATTTGAAACGTGGTATTTGATGATGGATGTCGGCGTTCTCTAAACCTATCGACAAGGTTTCTATTTGTGGGATCTGGAAAGCCCAAAAACGTATAGTCACCTTTTTTGTTGACTAACTTGCACACTCCAACATCTAACAAATCACTCTTCGAACTAATCGTTGTTAACGGCATTGAGTCCGGCATTGATTTCTCAACAATACGAAGAGCTGCGCTACACGCGCCGATAGACTGCATGTAAGCCTCCATTGCTCGCCATTCTTGTGGAACCAATGGATCTGCCGAACAGGGCGTTTCAAAAACAAGATCTCTATTCTTTAATCCCGATGAATCACTCGGCGAAGGAGTTGGTGAGGGAGCTGGCGATGAACTAGAACTTGGTTGTGAAGTTGGAGTTGGGTCAGCGGAAGGAATCGGTGTTGGTGTTGGAGTGGGCGTAGAAGTTGGAGTAGCCGCGGAAGGAGTCACTTTCTTTACCGGCACTCCCTTACCCCAAACTAGCTTTCCAGATTTTCTAATACAGGTGTAGCGATAGTTCTTATAAGTCTGTTGCTTCCCTAATGATGTGCACTTCTCACCAGTTTTAGGTGGAGAAGCTGAA
>CAYQLC010000059.1:0-1863 GCA_964418325.1 uncultured Bifidobacterium sp. | reverse complement strand
ACTGCGTGGAGAGTATTGAGTTCAGCGATCCGGCAAGTGAGAAACGCGATGCTAATGGTTTTCTCGATTATTCGAGCATAGTTTGGAAGAAAGCAACTGTTTCAGTAAATCCTAAATTCACTTATAAATCACTTCCACAAGAAAGTGCGTGGAAGCAAGAGGAATTTGGTATTCCATGTATTGGAACTCGACCAAATTACAACGAGGGCTACCACCACGATGCTTGTTACACAGCCTCTGGTCTAAACCCAGATGGTTCTGACATTATCTTCCGTTTGATGTTTGGCGGCGGCGGTGAATCCTTCAACATCTATCAATGGGTAGACAAAGGAATTGTGCGCAGTTGGGATCGTGAGGATGGCTGGACCGCCAATACTGTCCCAGATGGTTCGACTTGGCGCATCACAGTGAAATCAAACAGTCTTGGTCAAAATGCAGGCGTGCTTACCTCCAACATGAAAAATCCAAATATCTCCGTGACAAAAGGTAGTGATGGTGTTTCGCGCACAGTAATTCTTGGTTCGGTCTATCCCAATCAATACAACTGTAAAGTTCCTGGACAACCATTTAATCCACGAGATGAACAGAATGCATGTAACCACCCCGAGTCTTATGCAGAGACCGCATCGCAAGGATTTAGCATCTCGGTTATGCCATACATCTTTCAATTTGAAAAGCTCAAGGGATACATCCCTGGTGGCATCTTTGTATCTGGCACCACAGGTTCGCTCGGACAAGTGCAGTATGACCAAGAGCAAGGAATCATCACAGTTCCCATGCGCGGGCCGCATTTCTTATTTGACCGAAAGACACTAAATAAAGGGTGGATGGAGACGGCGGTAAAAGGTGAGGTTATTCGAAAGGCATTTAACCTCGATCCAGCACAAGCAGGAAATATCGTGAAAGTCGAAATCTCTGAGGGCGATGGCAAAGCAGAGATTGCGACTTACACATCGCGATATTTGAAGTCACTTGATGTCTTCGAGATTCGCGCATACAACTTCGGGTTTTCATCACCAACGCTACGCGTAAAACTTAAACCGATGACTACGCAAGGATCGGCAATCGCTGCCCCTAAAGGCAAGAAAATGACGACAATTATGTGCGTAAAGGGGAAAGATTCGCGTCGAATTACAGCAATGAACCCCAAGTGTCCCAAAGGTTGGCGAAAGCGATAAGTAATGACGATTGCCGAGGAATTCAATCGTCCATTTACCAGCGCACGGCCTGAAGAGTACAAATCGATTCCACCAGGAATCACTCGAAAAACTGCTGCCAGAATGCCTTTGCCGCCTGGTCCGTCGCCAGCGCTCAGTGATTTTCTCACCGCTACTTTTTTGATTAATACTCCTAAATTCCTCCTTCGTCTACGAGAGAAATATGGGAGTCATTGTTCATTCTTTCTTGCACGAAGATTATTTATTGGGCTCTTTTCACCCGAAGCCTCCTATCAAGTAACTGTCGCGCAGCAGTCTAATTTTGTAAAAGGCGTTGGTTTCTTGCGAATGCGCAAAGTACTAGGTGATGGATTATTAACGAATGAAGAACCGATTCACCTACAACATCGACGATTAATGCAACCCCCATTTCATCACGGTAATCTCGATAAATATGTCGCACTTATGACAGCTATTACTGATAAACATCTTACAGAGTGGAAATCAGAGAGAGCGGTTGACCTGAACCCAGAGATGATGGCTCTCACTCTAGATATCGTCTCTCAATGTCTCTTCGGAATTGACGGCCAGAACTACACTCGACCAATTGCTGAAGCGATGGAAGTCGCTATTGACCGCATCGAACGAACTATGCTTCCTGGTTTAGATCGTTTTGACTCTTCGCGCCTTGCATATTTCCAACGCT
>CAYQLC010000058.1:0-1970 GCA_964418325.1 uncultured Bifidobacterium sp. | reverse complement strand
GTGCTTGGCTCTATCGAATCCTAACGACCACATTTATCAACATTTACCGGAAAGAGCAGCGCCAGCCCTTGATTGCCGATGGCGCGTTAGAAGAGTGGCAGATTGCAGAAGCAGCAACACATACCAGTAACCAAGGCAAATCTGCAGAAGTTGAAGCGCTTGAACAATTGCCCGATAGCGATATCAAGAATGCCCTCCAAGAGTTACCTGAAGAATTCCGGCTAGCCGTTTATTTTGCAGATGTCGAAGGTTTTTCTTATAAAGAAGTAGCAGAGATTCTTAACATCCCACCTGGAACGGTGATGTCACGTCTACACCGAGGGCGAAAGTTACTTCGTGAATCACTTGCCGATTATGCAAAAGATCGTGGATATTTACAGCGAGGTGATTCCTGATGAGTTGCGGAAATCATCATCAAACTCCATGTACAGATGTGCTCCATGCAATAGTGCTTTATATAGATCAGGAGATTGCAGATCAGGCCAGTGTCCAAGCCATTGAGCTGCATATTCAAGAGTGCCCGCCCTGTGCTGCCCAGACCGCTCAGGAGGCGCTAATCAATACACAACTCAAGGCGCTACTCAACCGCTCTTGCCGTGAAGAGGCATCAGAGCAACTTCGGAGCAATGTGAGCTCGATTATTCGTCAGAATTCGCAGCAACCCTTCGTACAGTGGACGCAATCAATTACCTACACCGAAATCACCACTGATTCCTTCACCCATACCCGGGTTGAGATTCACGAGCGGTACGAAGAGGAGTAGCTCGTAACGCACCCGCTCTTGTAATACGCTCGAAGCGCGCCCTAGTCGAGTAAGTTGTCATACATGATTCACACGATTCGGGCGGAGATGGTTGCCAATGTCCTTGAGGTCACAGTGGCAGACGGGGATCAAATATCAATTGGTGACACCCTACTTTTACTGGAATCGATGAAAATGGAGATTCCAGTTTTAGCCGAGGTATCAGGTGAAGTTGTAGAAGTGAGTGTTTCCGTCGGAGATGTGATCCAAGAAGGCGACCCTCTAGTGTTAATCAAGATAGAAAAGCCTCAACGTGGAGGAAGTCAGTGATGAGCGGAGAGCGTTTTGTAGGCGCGGTGGGAATATCGCGAATGACCGTGCGCCATGGTGACACTGCCATCGCTCTTGGTAGCGGAGATGTTCCGGTGCTGGGAACTCCTCAGGTAATCGCGCTTGCTGAAAATGCGACAATTACTGCGCTTGCTGAACATTTAGAACAGAGCGAGACAACGGTCGGAGTTCGCGTTGAGTTAGATCACCTTGCGACAGCAAGCATCGGCGATGAGGTTATGGCAACGGCAACTGTTTTAGAGGTGACGCCTAAGAAGATTATTTTTTCGGTGGAATGCCACAGCGGCAGCCGATTAATCGCAAAAGGCGTGATTACTCGGGTGCTAGTTGACCGAGTCTCCTTTATTGCGAAGGCTGCCGCGCAAGCGCTAACCCGCGGGAACTAACTCCTCAGAACAAACTGGCTTCAGTTCACTGAGGTGAAACCGAAAACTACTTCTTCGTTGCCCAGAAGATGTCGGCGATTTCATCAATCTTCGTAAGGAGCTTCTCAGCAACCGCGACATCGTTGGTGCCCTTGGTTCCTGCTGCGCCAGCGAGTTTTGTTGCCTCATTAAAGAGGGTGTGTAGTTGCGGGTACGCCTCGAAGTGATTGGGCTTGAAATAGTCGGTCCACAGCACCCAGAGGTGCTCTTTTACGTGATGTGAGCGCTCTTCCTTAATTGCAACAGCTCGAGCCTTGAAATCCGGATCGCTACTGGCGTTGTACTTTTCCATAGCAGCTTTGACCGATTGCGCTTCAATCTTCGCCTGCGCAGGATCATAAACTCCACAGGGAAGATCGCAGTGTGCGAATACGGTGGTGCGGGGTGCGAACAATCTCTTCATGAGTTCTCCTTTTACATCTCTCTGTACAAGCAGTTCAACACTTGGTTCG
>CAYQLC010000057.1:0-2087 GCA_964418325.1 uncultured Bifidobacterium sp. | reverse complement strand
TCAGCTACTGGCGTGTGCTTAATTTCAACATTGAAAGTTTTGGCCAGAGCCTTAAGGGAGGCTTTATCGCGGGCACGGACTTTTAGAGTGCCGTCAGAGTTACTGACGGCACTGATGAATCCTGAGGTTGTAAAGATCCACATGTTTTTCTCCTTACGCGCTTACTGGAAGTGAACTGGAGGGTTGGTTGATGAATGCTTCTCCACTTGTCATCAACCAATTGACGTAGCGCTCATTGAATAGAGCGATGTCAGCACGATTCTTACGAATGGTTCGAATCGCACCTTCGGGAGTCATTCCATCTTTGATAAGAATCAACGCAGTCACAAGGCCGGAACGATTGAGACCTGCTTGGCAACGAACGAGGACACGATCGCCCTTTTTCCACTGCTTGTATCCCCAATTAACTACTTGGCGAAGTCGCGACAAGTCCATGTCACTGATTCGTGCATCTGGAACTCCATAACGATATTCCTGAACTTTCCAGTCAGCGGGTCGAGCCCACGCATACATAGTGACAATCGAATCGAACGGAAGATCGTTACGACGTGCGTAGGGGTTTGCAGGGAGGTGGATGACGTCATTGTCATCTGTACCTCCCATGAAGAGGTTTGTAAGAATCTCTGAGTACAGAGATGTCGGTTCATGCGGCATGGTGCTTTCTCCTTAGTTGAGGTAATCGCGATCGATATTTGACGTGTCGATCTGCTGTTCACGGAAAGCGCGAGAGCGAGTCATTCGTGAATAAGACTCATGCATGCGCTTTGCTGAATGAAGTTGATCTTCGGTTTCAGCGATGTCGGCGAGACGTTCCATCTCATCAGCCTCTGATTTGATGATTTCAAGTGATTCCGCGCTACGTTCATCGGTAACTGGAATCGAAGAAGCTTCGCGACGAAGTTTTTCTGCTGTGCCCTTGAGTCGCTTGGAAGCGATAGTGGGTTTTCCAGCGCGAATTTCATCGGTAGCCGCTGCTTTTTCGGACTGCGCTTCAACAATGAGACGTTGAGCGCGGACGATTGGATCTGGAACTCGACCAGCAGCAACATCAACAGGAACTACGTTGACTTGGACCGGCATGGTTACAGAAATCTCAGTTATCTCGGCGAGATTGAGATATTCCACAACGATGTCAGCCACTTTAGTAAGGCCAAGAGCAGCAATGCCAGGAACTTCAAGACCAATTACGAAGCGACGATTTTCACCAGCGTAAAGATCTCCAAGTTGGACGACGTAATCTTCACCGTCTTTCCAGAAAGGAAGACGCTGTAGAACTTGGATTTGAGGAGCTTGCGTTAATCCAGCGACTGGTTTAACACGAAGTACCGCGTTGACTGCACTCTTATCGAGCAAGTCATTTACTTCAGCAGCAATTGCGCCTACTGCTTCATCGATAGTGCTTGCGAAGCGATGAGCTCCTCCACCACCTGTGGCGAGGGCTTCGAGAATGATTTCGTCATAACCGTTTCCTAGGCCGATAGTTGAAGTAGTGATTCTCTGGGTTGCATGCTTTGTGGCAATTGACTGGAGAACTTTTGGATCTTTCTCGCCCGCATTTGCGTGACCGTCGGAAATGAGAAGGAGGGTTGATGCTCCTGCAATTGATACGCGAGCTAGTTCGCGAAGACCCATTAAGTAGCCAGCTGAGATATCGGTTGACCCACCGGTGTTGAGTTGGCGAATCGTCTGGCGAAGTGATGGGACATGATGATCTTGGACTTGGCGCATCGGAACAACAACAAGAGCTTGATCATCAAAAGCGACGAGGCCGAAATAATCTTGCGGCGCCAGTCGATCAACGAGTTTGAGAAGTGAACCCTTGGCGCTTTCTAGGGGTTCGCCGCTCATCGAACCTGAGCGATCCAGTACTACCTGAATGGCTTGGGCAGCTCGATTCTTCGCCTTGTCGGTAATCGGGGCGGTGAGGTCGAGCATGAGGGTGAGCTGATCGGCTGCTTCTAAGGCAACGAGATCAACGTCGAGGTGTGCTTTAACGTGCATGTAGATCCTTTCCTGAAGGGGGTTGTCGGTGAATTTCCCTCTACCCCTAAGACAAAATTGGGAGGCAAAAGTCAATGAACTTTTTT
>CAYQLC010000056.1:0-2376 GCA_964418325.1 uncultured Bifidobacterium sp. | reverse complement strand
TGACTTAATTTTCCCATTTGAATGTGATGTCAGCGAAGTGAAATCTGTAACAGCACTTGCTGAAAGGGTGAAACAAGAACTCGGTGATGTCCAGATACTTGTAAATGCTGCCGGCGTATTCGGTCCTATTGATTTGATCCATAACACAGATCCTGAACAATGGGCACAAACAATTTTGATTGACACATTAGCCCCGTATTTCACTACACGAGCATTCCTTCCAGGGATGCTTGCGAAAAGATGGGGCCGAGTTATCAATGTGAGCTCAGCTGCAGCACTTCATCCACCAGGAGCGTTGAACAGCGCATACGGCACTTCCAAAGTTGCGTTGAATCAATTTACAAGACATCTAGCGGCCGAGATTTCTGGTTCTGGCGTGACTGCAAATGTCATCCACCCTGGTGATGTGAAAACGGAAATGTGGGCGGATATCAAAGCGAAAGCTCTTGCATTAGGTGAGGTTGGCAAGGATTACACCGCTTGGGTCGATTGGGTTGCGCAGACTGGTGGTGATGATCCAAAGAAGGCAACAGATTTGGTACTTGAGATTGTGTCACCCGAATACGATGCAATTAATGGCCGCTTCTTATGGATTAAAGAGCCGCTACAAGCACCGATTCCGAGTTGGGACGATCCAGTTGACGCTCGCCCCTGGAGTTAGTTTTTAGCCACGTCCTATGTAAGGCATTTTGGTAGCCATTACTGTCATGAACTGGACGTTCGCCTCCAATGGAAGCGATGCCATGTGCACTACAGCATCAGCAAGAATTTGAGCGTCTATAACGGGCTCAGATAGACGAGTGCCATTAGGTTGTAGCGCACCTTCACGTTGGCTAGATGCCATGCTGGTGTCGGCATTTCCAATATCAATCTGACCACACGCGATGTTGTATTTACGCCCATCCAATGAGGTTGCCCGCGTAAGACCGGTGATTGCATGTTTAGATGCCGTGTACGGTGCAGAGTTAGGGCGTGGCATATGAGCAGAGAGCGAACCATTATTAATAATGCGACCACCCTGAGGTTGTTGCTCCTTCATCATCGCAAATGCTTCTTGGGTGCAGTAGAAAGTGCCACCCACATTGATATCAAAAATGCGTTGCCAATCTTCCGCTCGAACATCCTCTAGAAGCGCAGCTGGTGGGACGACTCCTGCATTATTAAAGAGCAAGTCGAGGCGACCAAATGACGACTTAACAGATGCAAAAGCGCGCGCCACTGAATCCCGATCTCCAACATCACATTGAACTGGAAGCGCTGCACTCCCAATCTCTTGCGCAACGGCTTCTATACCAGCTACATCGCGCCCGAGAATGGCAACCTGCCATCCATTTTTAGCGAGTGAGATTGCGGTTACTCGACCGATACCGCGATTTGCTCCGGTAACTGCTGCGAACTTTTTATTACTCATACGCTCTGCCCCGGTATCTTTCCATCGAGTTCATTCTCGATATGAAGTTGGATTAATTCATCAAATGTCTTCTCGCAGGTGAATCCTAGACTTCGCGCCCTGGTGGCGGGAAAATTTGGAAAATTCCAGGCATCGACCATTTTCTGTGCGAAGGCATCAGGGGCCGTTTCCTTGATAAAAGAGAGAACCTTTTCACCTGCTACACGCCTGAGCGCCTCAATCTCTTGCCCAATCGTGGCGTGCACCCCAGGCATCATCATAGAACGACGATCACCCAACAATCGTGTGTCGAGCCCAGCGGCGTGTATCAAAAATCCGACCGCCGAACGGGGAGAGGCAAAGATCATGGAAACATTTTTCGAGACGGATAGTGTGGTTTCGATTCCAGCGAGCGGTTCACGAATGATGTTTGAAAATACACCTGATGCAGCAGCATTAGGTTTTCCAGGTCTTACGCAGATTGTTGGCAGCCGTAGTCCAATGCCGTCGAGAAACCCACGACGACTGTAATCGTTGAGAAGAAGTTCTCCGATTGCTTTTTGTATTCCATAGCTAGTGGTTGGTTGAAGGATGAAATCATCATCGATATCTTCAGGATAAGGCCCGCCATAAACTGCTGCCGTAGATGTATAGACAACGCGGGGGCAGTACTCTTTTCTGGCACGTATCGCTTCAAAGAGATTCCTGGTTCCATCGAGATTTACCCGATAACCTTTTTCAAAGTCTGATTCCGCTTCTCCGGAGACAATCGCTGCAAGATGAAAGATAATTTCCGGTTCGCTTTTGACTAATTCTGCGCAAGTCTGAGCATCGGTGATATCAGCAATGTTAGAGTCAATAGAAAAAGGAACATCTTTAGGTAACTTAGGCTCGATAAATGCATCAACTAGATGCACCTTTGAAATTTCTCTACCTGATAATTGAGGGTGTTTAGCCAGATGTTGTACAAGTTTCTGACCAATCAT
>CAYQLC010000055.1:0-2495 GCA_964418325.1 uncultured Bifidobacterium sp. | reverse complement strand
TGAAGTTGAGAATGGTCAGCGCATAGGCAGCCATCACTCCAAAGAGGATTGCAAGGATGGTGGCTGAACTGCAGACCACCACGCTGTTGTAGATCGACTTTCGGAATTCAGGGCTACCAAAAGCCGCCCGGAAGTTCTCCAAGGTGGAATCTGAAGCTGGCAACAAAGTCGGGTTACTCCAGAGCGATGCTTGATTACGCAAGGAGAGCGTGATCATGTAATACACCGGATAGAGGACGAAAATCGCCACGATCAAAAGCATCGTGTATTTGAAGATAGAGAATTTCACATTTGTTTTCGCCATGATTAATCCTTCTTCATTCTTCTTAAGATAAAGAATGTGAAAATAAGGGCCACTGGTACCAAACTGAGTGCCGCCGCCGCCGATTGACCAATCTGGAACGAAGTCAGCCCCTTATATGCGTAAATCGGCAAAATCACAGTGGCATCGCTCGGGCCACCAGCAGTGGTTAGCCAGACAGCTTCAAAGGAGTTGATGGTGTTGATTGTCGAAATCAAGAAAACAATCAAGACAACTGGACGGATGCCGGGTAGAGAGATGTTCTTAAAGCGCTGCCACGCATTAGCGCCATCAACAGCTGCTGCCTCATAGAGTTCTTTAGGAACTGCCTGGAGAGCTGCCAAAAACATAATCGCCCAGAATGGGAATCCGCGCCAAATAGTTGCAAAAATGACAGAAGGCATTGCCCAATCGCGATCGCCTAAGAATGAGATGGGCGCATCAATCAGACCAATCTTGGTCAGCATGATGTTGAGTGAGCCGATATCTGGGTTGTAAATCAATTTCCAAATCAAGAAGGCAACGAAGCCTGGCATGGCGTAAGGAACTAAAACCACCGCGCGCCAGAAACCGCGCGCAACCATTTTTTGGTGAAGCAAAATAGCAATTCCAAGTCCTAGGACGAATTTACCCATTTGGACAATGGTCACATAAACGAAGCTGTTCTTAGCTGCCGTCAAGAACTCTGAATCGGTGAAGAGATATCTATAGTTTTCTAGTCCAATAAATTTCGCTTCATTGCCAAGGGTCATGTCCGTCAAGCTGGACCAGACCTCAAATCCCAAAGGATAAGCAAAAAAGATCAGAAGTACTGCCATCGCTGGCAGCATCATGAAGTACCCAAGAATGCTGGTGGGATCAAAGATTCCACCCCTGCGTCGAGGTTTTTTCACTTTGCGTTCTTTAGCATCTACTTGGCTAATCGTTGCCACGAAACCTCCACTTGCTCTGTTTTTCGAGGAATTCATCGGACTTGCAGATTGGGTGGAGGGGAATCTCCCCTCCACCCAATTCTTACTGCGTGTAAATCAACGCGCGAGAAACTTGATTACTTGTTATTCGCGTCGTAGATCTTTTGACATGCGGTCTGCGCTTCGGCAATGGTCTTATCTGCGCTATCTCCATCAAGGAGGTGGCGCTGAACCATCTTGGAAAGCTGGAACTCAGTTCCGAATTGAGCATATGCCGCATTGTTCACATCAGGGAAGGAGCTTGAAGTTCCATTGGTAGCAAGGTCATAGAGACCGCCATGCACTGGATCCACATTCTCATCCCAGAACTCGAACTTGTTGTAAGCCTTGAGCGTTGGACCGTAGATCGCCCACTCGTAGTAGATCTCCATGTTGTTTGGATTCATCATGTAGCGAATGAGGTCTCTTGCTAGCTCTGGGTACTTGGTCGTTGCAGAAACTGCCTTCAACCATGCATCAGAGGGCGCAACGCGAGTTACTGGTCCGCCAGGAAGAGCAGAGAATCCGGTGTTCTTCTGGAGAGTTGGATTCTTTGGCCATGCAGCTGAACCGTTGACAAGAGTTACATAGACCGAACCAGGGTTTGCGATGAAGACGGTCTTGCCACCGAGATAGAGGTTGTTATCCCAACCACCATCAGTGGTGACAGCGCTTGTTGCGTAGGCACCTCGGTCGTACCACTTCTTCACGAATGCAAGGAAGTCGCGAGTTGGCTTGGAGTCGATGGTGCACTTCTTACCTGCATCATCTGCGTAGCGACCGCCGTAACCAACGAACTGTGCACGGAATACCGTCTCGGCATCACCAACGTTACCGAGTGCGAAGCCTGCACCGCCGACCTTCATGGCTTTTGTCGCCGCTTCCATCAACTCTTCCCATGTCTTGGGAGCTGTGGTCTTTGCGCCTGCTTCTTTGAGTAGATCAAGACGTCGGTTAATCAAGTTCCCCGAGATACCAAATGGAACTCCGAGACCTTTACCTGCGTAATCAGCTTTGTCGAAGTTTGCTGCTGCCGCATTCCAACCGCCATAAACTCGACCGAGTTCATTGACTAGAGGTTGCACATTTTGCAAATTCTTAGAACCTAGCTGCAACATCAGCGCAGAGCTAATGTCTAGTGCATCTGGCATCGTTCCTGCTGCAACAGCGGCAGTCACGTTAGCAGTGAGGTTATTTTGGTTGACGAGAACTGGCTCGACCTTGATTCCTCGCGACTTACCCCA
>CAYQLC010000054.1:1436-2627 GCA_964418325.1 uncultured Bifidobacterium sp. | reverse complement strand
AGCTGTACGTTGTTGGAACCCACCCAGATCATGCTGGCAAGGGCATCGCTCGAGCGTTGTCGGTTGAAGCCATTAATTATCTTGTGAGCAAAGGTCTGAAGCACGCAATTTTGTATGTGGATGCAGACAATGAAAAAGGTTTGAAGTTATATGACTCTTTAGGGTTTAACTAGCCCTTAACCGAAATAATATTGAAGAAGGTTCGAGAGGATGCAGGAATTACCTCGAAGTTAAGTTTGGTTGACCCGGTCTTATCATCGATGTACTTCTTAATTGCAGCGAGGCGCGCTGAAGCCAGAGCCTCCGTCTTCTTTGTTGTCGTGATATTTGAGATCACAATATTCGTAAAGCCTTGATTGCGTATCAAGGCAATTACCTTATCTAGAGCATTTATATCAACTTTTGATAGCGTGGCTTTAGTTATTGTCGCGCTAGCAACTCGCGAAATCACAATCGGCGCACTCTGCTTGAAATCGGCTTCGATTTTCTGGCTAACGGTGCTATCTCCCCCATTTGCAACAATCTCTATAAGCGCATCCGGACCCAAGAGACTCTTCACGTTGCAACTCAGCGCTGAGGTTGCGCATACCTTTTTGCCGTTGAGATATACGGTGTAACCATCAGCGTTAGGCGACTCATTCCAGCGGATTACAGATCTATTTGTGGCAGTTGGTGCAAGTACTGGTTTTTCTACAGGTTCGGGTAAAACCGTTATTGGAATCTGCACAATACGGTCTTTGCCGTTTTCAGTGATAGTCACAGTTACAACCTTCTTACCACTAAATCCAGTTTCAGGGGTAAGAACAAGCTTGCCCTCAACAACCTTGACTTCGGCGATAAATCTCTCGCTCGCCTTATCAACCTTGATTGCTGGCGGCTTTGTGTTGCTTCCAGGACCCGGTATTGAAATATCTACCGCAATTACCTTTGCGTCTTGATCACCAACAACAGTTACAGGTGCAACAACCGTGACGTTACTCTTTACCGGCGTTGAAGGAACAACTGGCTCAGTTGGAATAGGTTTTGATGGGACTGAAGGTGTTGGCGCTGTAGATCCACCCCCACCACCAGAAACAACAGCGAGGTGAGGCCGGGGCCCCAGCCGAAGCTCTCGCGCAGAAACAGCACCAGCACGCCGGTGAAGGCGCTGAAGGCCAGAAAAAAGAGGAAGAAGGCAGCCGCCAGGCGGCG
>CAYQLC010000054.1:0-1426 GCA_964418325.1 uncultured Bifidobacterium sp. | reverse complement strand
ACAACAGTCCACCGTGCATACAAGGTTATGTCTGTGACTACTCCTGGCGCATATGGGAACGTAACTGCAGCTCCACCATCGGTTGCAGACCAGCCAGCAAATGTGAATCCAGATCTTGTTGGTGCAGTTGGCTCTGCAACGGTTCCACCACTAGCGAAAATACTAGCAGTGACATCACTTCCACCCTTTGAATCAAAAGTAACAGCATTATCAAATGCATCCCAACGTGCATACAAAGTTATGGCTGTAGTTACTCCTGGTGCATAAGGGAAAGTTATGACGCTTCCACCATCTGTTGCAGACCATCCTGCAAATGAGTATCCAGTACGAGTAGGTGCAGTCGGTTCTGAGACAGTTGAAGCGGTTAAGAAACTTCCATTAGAAACGGGTGATCCTCCCTTTGCATCAAATGTCACCGCATAAAGGGCCGCGGTTGTGGCGCTTGCAGAGGAAGAGGCGACAGAGGTTCCAACTGAGTTTGTAGCCGTAACAGTGAATGTGTAAGCGGTTCCATTGGCTAGGCTCGAGATTGTGCAACTTGTTGTAGGAGTTGTGCAAGTAGCGCCAGTATTTGCGGTGACTGTGTAGCCAGTAATCGCAGATCCTCCATTTGTAGTTGGAGCACTCCATGAGATTACAGATTGCTGATTTCCGTTTGATGAAGCCGTTACATTATCCGGGGCCCCAGGTTTAACTGCAGCAACCACAACCTCTGGGTCAGAGGTCAATCCGATTGTGATTGTGCCATCCTGAGTTGCAGTACCTAGCAAAGTTGAAACGTTATTTACGATTGCATATGCCACAGCGCCTGCTTTAATACTTGAATTTGTGATCGTTACCAAAATTGGTTTATTTCTGCCTTCAGAATCTTTATTGGTATCTGGAACTGTTTCATCGCCAGTCAGCCATGAAACCGCGATTGAAACCACGTAGTTTATTCCAGGTAGTAGACCGGTTGCTCGTGAAGAGTTGCCAACAAGATCAAAGTTGATAGTCGTGCCAGCTGGTAGAGCATTTGCTGGCACAGAGACGGAAACAGAGCTATTTGAATTTGCACCTGAGAAAGTGTTTGAAACATTATCAACGGTAACAACAGAGCCAATTCTGGTTAATGAGTCAGTGATTCCAAATAGTGATGACTGGACCCAACGTGCGTAAACAGTTTGTGACGAGAGTGGCGCAAATGTTGCACCGTTCATTCCGATCAAGGTTCCGCCTGTGGTTGCGGAGTACCAGCCTGTAAACACAAAGTTTGCACGTGTAGGTAGTGGTAAAGAAGTTGATCCACCATTAGTGACAGACACAGATGAATTTGTGACCGTTCCCCTGCCTGCATCATAAGTAACGGTGAAGTTGCCGAGGACCCAACGGGCATACAAAGTTCGTGATTGGGTAGGGATATAGGTAGCACCCAGTGCGTTTCCAC
>CAYQLC010000053.1:0-2774 GCA_964418325.1 uncultured Bifidobacterium sp. | reverse complement strand
TCAGGGCGGGTGCGTAGGAGTTGCTGGAGATCATCGTTCTTTAGAGCAAGCAGGCGCGCATCGGTGACGGCAGTTGCCGTAGAGGCGCGTGGACCAAGATCAAAGAGGGAGAGCTCACCGAACATATCGCCAGGGCCGAGGATGGAGAGGAGATTCTCGCGGCCATCATTGCTGACCGTGCCGAGCTTCATCTTCCCCTCGACGATGACATAGAGGCGATCGCCCTGGTCGCCTTCAGAGAAGAGGACCTTGCCACGGGTGAGGCGGACCTCATCCATAGATGCGGTGAGGGCGCGCGCAGACTCATCATCGAGAGCGATGAAGAGCGGCGCTTTCCTAACCTCGGTATCTATGGCGTCCATAAGCCAAACTTACCGCGAATCAACCAGGCGCGCGACTTCGCGTACCCTGAAGCGCATGGCAAGCGCAGGTGCGATCTACCGAATCTTGAGCAAGGAATACCCTGATGCCTGCTGTGAACTCGATTTTGCAACTCCCTATCAACTTCTCGTTGCCACAGTTTTATCTGCGCAATGCACCGATAAACGCGTCAACGCGGTAACACCGAAACTTTTCGCCAAATATCCACGTGCGAAAGAGATGGCCAGCGCACGCATCTCTGATATCGAACGGATCATCAAATCAACGGGCTTCTTTCGTGCAAAGGCACGAAATATTAAAGCGCTCTCTCAAGAGTTGATGGCGCGGTTTGATGGTGATGTCCCAGCAGATCTCGATGAACTCGTGACGCTTCCTGGTGTTGGGCGAAAGACAGCAAATGTTGTTCTAGGGAATGCTTTTGATATCCCAGGGTTAACTGTCGATACCCATTTCGGTCGTCTATCGCGCCGCTTTGGTTGGACGAGCGAAGATGACCCAGTCAAAGTCGAGCGGGATGTCGCGAAGTTGATTCCGAAAAAAGAGTGGACCCATCTTTCGCATCGTTTGATCTGGCATGGACGAAGAATCTGTCATTCACGCAAACCCGCCTGTGGCGCATGTCCACTGGCGAAGCTATGCCCCTCATTTGGAATAGGTGAGCGTGATCCACAGTTGGCGCAAGGATTAGTGAAGAGCAAGGAGCGCTGGTAGTGGCTGCGCACTGGTTGAGCAACTTCATGAGTCGGGTCGATGAACTTCGTAACGATGCCTTCCTCTACAACATCCGACCGAAAGCAAGTGATGTTGCCAGCACCAAAGAGGGCGCAGTTTTGATTCTGTTACACGATGGTGCCAAGGGTCCGGAGGTGTTGATTACCTTACGTTCGGAAGGTTTACGTTCGCACAGTGGGCAACCATCATTCCCAGGCGGAGCGCTGGAAAATAGTGAGAGTGCAGTAGATGCTGCCCTTCGCGAAAGTGAAGAAGAGGTCGGCCTCATTCGTGAGAGCGTTGATCTCCTTGCTGAGTTGCCACAACTATTTATTCCGCCCTCAAACTTTCATGTCACGCCAATTCTTGGATATTGGCGTGAACCACACCCACTCACACCAGAGCAGAGTGAAGAGGTCGTGCGCGCCGAGATGATTGGTCTTGAGGAATTAGCCAACCCTGCCAACCGAATCATGCTTCGCCATCGCAGCGGCTATCGCGGCCCAGCATTTGATGTCGCAGGTATGCGCATTTGGGGATTTACCGGAGGGATTCTCGACCGACTTCTGCATCATGCTGGTTTTGAACGCGAGTGGGACCAAGAGCGCACCGTAGAGTTAGAGCCATGACCGTCTTAGATATCGCGCTCGCCGCAATCCTGGCGTACTCCATATATAGCGGGTATCGCAGCGGCTTAATCACTGGAATCTTTTCCTTTATCGGTTTAGTCGGCGGGGGACTCATTGGTTTGAAATATGGCGCCGAGATAGTCGCAAACTTCGCCAGCACATCATCACGAATCCAGAGCACTGCGCTCGCTGTTGCACTCGGGGCTTTTGCTGGACACTTCATCCTTGGCCGAGCGGCAAAGTGGTTCCGGAAGAATTTCCTATGGAAGCCGCTAAAGGCTGTTGATTCGGTTCTAGGAGTCGTGCTTCACCTAGCAAAGACGTTGGTGCTGATCTGGATCTTCGGAGAACTCGCTTTGATTCTTCCTAGCGACACGATTTCAAAAGCTGCTGACCAGAGCACAATTATCACAGCAATCTCTAATAACGGCCCGAGCATCCTTGGCGATTTCATCACAAATATCGAGAGCAAACTCACCGAGCAGAGCGCGTAACTTAGGGGTATAAAAGTGTTGTGAAGAAGTCACAGCGCAGACCCGCAAGGTTCATCTTTGCAACTTTTGCTGCGCTCTTGCTCCTAGTCGGTTGTAGCGACAATTCCAGTAATACTGCAAAGTTCTCGAATTCAGACCGAATGTTCGCTGACATGATGATTCCGCATCACGAACAAGCGATTGAGATGTCAGATCTAGCGCTCTCCAACTCTGAGAATCCCGAGATTGTTGCTCTGGCCAAGAAAATCAAAGCTGCACAAGCTCCCGAGATAGAGCAGATGAAATTATGGCTAGATGATGGCGATCCAGGACATGCAGGACACGACATGATGGAAGATTTCGATCATTCAGGGCACGGCATGATGGGGATGCTCGATGAGGGGCAGATGTCAGAACTTGCAACATCAACTGGAGTTGAATTCGACCGATTATTCCTCAAAGGAATGATCGTGCATCATGAAGGTGCGATTGATATGGCTGAAATGGTTGTTGATTCTGCAAACGAAGAGGCAGCAGCGCTTGGTAAAGCAATTATCGAGTCGCAAACAGCTGAAATCGA
>CAYQLC010000052.1:0-3104 GCA_964418325.1 uncultured Bifidobacterium sp. | reverse complement strand
TTACGCGCTAAATCGCTGTAGCGCCGATGCCAAACGTGCATCGACAAGTGCGCGCACATGCGTGCCATCTTCTAAATGCTCCTCGGTAAAAATCTCACCATATTCGTGAATTTCGTGGAGAAGATCACCTCTCGTATAAGGAATGACAGCGCTTACTTCTACATCAGGATGGGGCAGTGCGCCTTCAATGGCTGATAACAATTCTGGAATACCAAAACCGGAATGAGCAGAGATGGGAATGCTGCCAGGGAATTGGTTAACCAATTCGACAATACGATGAGGGTCAGAAATATCTACCTTGTTAATGACAATTAACTCGGGAATTTTCGCAGCTCCAATCTCATCAATTACCTGGCGGACCGCACGTACCTGCTCCAGCGGCTCGGGATGTGAACCATCGACCAGATGCAGAATGAGATCAGCGCTAGAAACCTCTTCCAGAGTTGATTTAAAGGCATCAACGAGTTGATGCGGTAGGTGACTTACGAACCCGACGGTGTCGGTGAGGGTATAAACCCGTCCGTCACTACCCTCCACTCGCCGAGTCGTGGGATCTAAGGTGGCAAAGAGCGCATTCTCCACGAGAACTCCAGCTCCTGTTAAGCGATTGAGAAGTGATGACTTTCCCGCGTTGGTGTACCCAGCAATCGCCACTGAAGGAATTCGATGGCGCACGCGCTCTTGGCGCTTGGTATCGCGAGCAACCTTCATCTCTGCGATCTCGCGCCGCAACTTTGCCATTCGGTCACGAATACGGCGTCGATCAATCTCAATCTTCGTCTCACCAGGTCCGCGTCCCCCAATACCCACACCTCCTGCGCCACCGGCACCAGCACGTCCACCGACCTGACGAGAGAGTGATTCACCCCAACCACGAAGGCGCGGCAATAGGTAAGAAATCTGAGCGAGTTCTACTTGTGCTTTACCTTCTCTACTTTTCGCATGTTGCGCGAAGATGTCAAGAATAAGAGCAGTTCGATCGACTACTTTGACTTTGACTCGATCTTCCAGTTGTCGAAGTTGACCTGGTGAAAGTTCACCATCGCAAATGACGGTATCGGCTTTTGTCGCCGAGACAATTGCCTTTAACTCACTCACTTTGCCTGAGCCAATAAAGGTCGCAGGATCAGGTTTATCGCGACGTTGGATAATCCCCTCCAGTACCTGCGAACCAGCAGTCTCTGCCAAAGCAGCCAACTCTTTGAGTGAATTCTCGGCATGCTCTCCAGTTCCTTCAGTCCAGACTCCAACTAGAACTACTCGCTCCAGGCGAAGTGAGCGATATTCAGCTTCAGAGATATCCTCAAGTTCAGTTGAGATTCCCGCCACGCGCTTGAGCGCTTTTCGTTCCGAGAGTTCGTCGCTAAGTACACCTGAATCAAAATCGTTCCGCGCTTGTTCGTTCTCTTGCAACAAACGCTGATAGAGCTCTTCAGAACTCACAAAGTGACCTCATGCTCACGAAGGAGAAGAGCGGGACCAGTGAGCACAGCATTTGAATGTCCGTCTATCTCGACCTTTAATGTTCCACCTGGAACATGGACTATCCACTTCGCCGGCAATCGCTTTTTGCTACGAATAGTTGCCGCTAGCGCCACCGCACAGACTCCAGTGCCACATGATCGCGTCTCCCCAGAGCCGCGCTCATGCACGCGCATCCGCACCTCGTTCGCATCGAGAACTTCAACGAACTCGACATTTGTCCCGTCAGGAAATGAATCCTCTGGCAGAACTCTTGGAGCAGACGCTAAGGAACCTACTTGATCCAGCGAATCGACAAATGCCACTGCATGCGGATTTCCGATATCGATATGAAAAGCGCCCCATTCGTGGCCATTTTGTTCAATCACTATCTCGTCGGGGATTTCTTCCACCTTCCCCATATTCACTGAGATCTCTCCAACTTCAGGCACCGCCAGAAACTTCTTTCCTGCTCGAGTATCAATCGGAAAAAGTCCAGCATTGAGAATTTTGTGATCAACTAGATAGCGAGCCATCACTCGAATGCCGTTACCGCACATCTCAGCGAGCGAACCATCGCTATTTCGATAGTCCATAAACCATGTGCCGTTTTTCCGCACCATCCGAATAAAACCATCAGCACCGATTCCTGATTTTCGGTCACAGAGGCGAGCGATGGTCTCTGGCGCTACTTGAATCTGGTCAGCCTCATCCAGAAGCAGGAGGAAGTCATTCTCCGTGCCATGCCCGTAGGTGAGAGTTGCTGTTGCCATTAACTCCCGATACTAGAGGTTTAGCTCTGGTTAGCGCTTGGCGATTGCGCCCGTCGCGGCGCTCTTGTAGGCAAGTTCAAGCGCATCGACCGTAATTGCACCTAGCTCACCAGGGGCCATATTCGCCTCTTTTTTGCCAAGGGCGACATCGACCAAAGCATTGGCTGGTCCGAAGAAGATGTAGTGGCCGGCATCTGGCGCGACATTTGGTTGGTAGATAGTGCCATCGTTGTAGTAGATGTACACGTAGGAGCGGTTGAGATCAATCAAGAATTGACCCTCACTTCCCACCGCATGTACCACCACCTCATGAATATTTTTGTTCGCACCAAGATGTGCGGATGCGCCAGACATCGTTCCGATTCCGCCACCATCAAATTTGTAAATCACTGCATCATGAAGATCGACAGGAGCATTGAGTGGTGCGGACATAAATGCCATCGCCTCTTTCACTCGCGCCGGATAGAGCCGGAAAGCAAGGCCCAAGGCGTGTGTTAACTGCGCCTGTCCATAGCCACCGCCAGAAACCCTTGGATCGGTCCACGTGCTCTGCTCAGGAATCTGCTCTGGAGAGGCATCTGGATAGGCCCCGGTATTGCTCAATAATTCACGAGTTTGCGAGGCCATCTGAATGCTCATCGATTCGAGTTGGCCGATACCACGCTTCTGTAGTTGCAGGTACATATCCTGAATCATCTTCTGGTAGTTCCAACCAAAACTCAACAAAAGCTCTCGATCGTTCTTCTTCGCTGTGTCGACCAAATCCCACGCATCTGCACTGGTGATGGTCATCGGCTTCTCGCAAAGAACGTGTGCACCTGACATCAGCGCAGCCTTGGAGTGCTCGTGATGCAATCCCGATGGTGACGA
>CAYQLC010000051.1:1307-3170 GCA_964418325.1 uncultured Bifidobacterium sp. | reverse complement strand
TAGCGAACTGAGCGAAGAACTGCCGTCACTTTGCCCAAAATCTCGGCGTTATCGCCAGGGATGGGGGAGAAGTTGGGATTGGCAGGCAGTAACCAAATCTTTCCGTCGCGACGTGAGAATGTTTTGACTGTCGCTTCACCATCAATCATGGCCGCGACAATCTCGCCTTTCTCGCAAGTTTTCTGTGCGCGAATCACCACATAATCGCCATCGCAAATCGCCGCATCAATCATGGAATCACCAACAACTTTGAGCATGAAGAGCTCGCCCTGTCCAACAAGTGATGCCGGAAGCGGAAAGGTTTCTTCAATTGATTGTTCAGCAAGAATTGGACCGCCTGCGGCAATGCGTCCAACGAGTGGGACTGCACGCATCTGATCCATTGACCGTTCACCTTCGTGAACTGCTTCGCTGCTCTCGCCATGAGGAAAGAGAATCTCCAACGCGCGACCACGGGTGGGATCGCGGCGAATCCACCCTTTCTCCTCGAGGACCTCAAGTTGATATTTCACGCTCGAGGGGGAGGAGAGGCCAGCAGCAATACCAATCTCGCGCATCGAGGGCGGATAGCCCTGGGAGTCGAGGGCGCTCTGGATAACTTCGATGATCTTCAACTGGCGAGGGGTCAAACCCTCCTCATTGGCAGGGCCATCGGGGAGCTCGGTAATGGGGGCCGTTTTCTTGGTCATGTTCTCAAGGGTAGAGCTAAAGTGAAAATTATTCAAACACCTGTTCGAAATTTTCTTGACAAAGGGGGGGTGATTGAGGTTTACTTCGAACATCCGTTCTAAAATCAAGAAAGAAGCAGCTCATGGCCCTCTCCCCAGCCAGCCCGGCACGCCAGACTCGCCTCACCGCCCGAGGGCGCCTTCTCCTGGGCGCTTCAGGGCTTGTGGTGGCGCTCTCGATCATCTCGGCCAACACCGCCTTGGGCAGCAATGACGCGTCACTTGCGCCGACAGCGCAGGGATATGAAGAGATCACCGTCTTGCCAGGGGAGAGCCTCTGGTCAATCGCTCGCCAGATAGCGCCAGATTTCTCTCTTGGCACCGGCGATATCGTCGCCATGATCGTGGATCTTAATAATCTGCCCTCCTCTCAGCTAGAAAGTGGCCAGGAGCTTCTGATTCCGACGCGGTAGGCGGCGAAAAAAATTTCCCCGCGACACACCGAAGTTCCTCTTGCGAACCCTCGACCACTGCTCTACTGTTCCCACTAGATGTAGTAGTAACAACGGTGTAGTTATTCCACAGGTTGTGCCTACTACTCCCCAGGTCCTCCACAGCCTTATCCCCAAGGGCAGCGCGATTCTGGCTCATTATGAGGACACCTGAGTAGTTACCGAGTAAATCCTGAGTAGTACCGACCATCTTTTCTCTTGACGCTGTAAGGGGGTGCCAATGAACTGTCCCTATTGCCGCCAGGCTGATAGCCGGGTCGTGGATTCACGTCCGATTGATGAGGGCAGCTCCATTCGTCGCCGCCGTGAGTGCGCTACCTGTGGCAAGCGCTTTACTACCCAAGAGATGGCGATCCTTTCGGTGATCAAGCGAAGCGGCGCCACCGAACCTTTTAGCCGCGAAAAGGTCATTGCAGGTGTGCGCAAGGCATGTCAAGGACGGCCAGTCAATGATGATGATCTCGCGCTCTTAGCTCAACGCGTCGAAGAGAATCTTCGCGCAACAGGACAAGCCGAGATAGAAGCGCAAGAGGTCGGCATGGCAATACTTGCACCGCTTCGCGAGCTCGATGAAGTGGCGTACTTGCGTTATGCATCGGTCTATCGCAACTTCAATTCATTAGATGATTTCGAGGGAGAGATTGCTCTTCTTCGCGCATTGCCGTTTGAGAAGAACGGAACAG
>CAYQLC010000051.1:0-1207 GCA_964418325.1 uncultured Bifidobacterium sp. | reverse complement strand
CAGAATCAGAAAACGCGAGTAAAAGAGATGACTCTCGTGAATTAAGTAAGAGTTAAAACGGGTTAAAAAAAAGAGTTAAAACGAGCAAGTCAAGAGGAGAAAGAGGAAAAGAACATGTCAGACACAGTCGTAAACCGGGCCGGGAGCAAGCGTGGCGCTGGACTCAAGGTGGAACGTATTTACACCACCGCAGGAGTTCATCCATACGATGAGGTGACCTGGGAGCGACGTGATGTCGTGCAGAACAATTGGAAGACTGGTGAGGTTGTCTTCGAGCAACGAGGAGTGGAGTTCCCTGACTTCTGGTCAGTGAATGCATCAACGATCGTTACCACTAAGTACTTCCGTGGCGCAGTGGGTTATGAGAATCGCGAATGGTCGCTCAAGCAGGTCATCGATCGCGTTGTTCTCACCTACACCAAAGCCGGAAAAGAATTCGGTTATTTCGCAACTGATGCCGATGCCGAAATTTTCGAGCACGAGCTCACCTGGATGCTCTTACACCAAGTCTTCTCTTTCAACTCCCCAGTCTGGTTCAACGTGGGCACCGCAGCGCCACAACAGGTGAGCGCCTGCTTCATCCTCTCAGTCGATGACACCATGGATTCCATCCTCAACTGGTATCGCGAAGAGGGCATGATCTTCAAAGGTGGTTCAGGAGCAGGTCTAAACCTCTCCCGAATCCGTTCTTCCAAAGAGCTTCTCAAGTCCGGTGGTACTGCATCGGGTCCGGTCTCCTTCATGCGAGGTGCTGATGCCTCTGCAGGAACGATCAAGTCGGGTGGCGCAACGCGTCGCGCAGCGAAGATGGTAGTTCTTGATGTCGATCATCCAGATATCGAAGAGTTCATTGAGACCAAAGTTGCTGAAGAAGAGAAGATTCGCGTACTTCGCGATGCCGGATTCGATATGGATCTTGGCGGAAAAGACATCATCTCTGTTCAATATCAGAACGCTAACAACTCGGTTCGCGTCAGCGACGAGTTCATGCGCTCCTATGAAGAAGGAAAAGAATTTGGACTTCGCGCCCGATCAACCGGCGAGATCATTGAGCATGTAAATTCCCGCGCGCTCTTCCGCAAGATGGCAGAGGCTGCATGGGCATGTGCTGATCCAGGAATTCAATATGACGACACCATCAATGATTGGCATACCAATCCAGAGACCGGACGCATCAACGCCTCCAATCCCTGCTCTGAATATATGT
>CAYQLC010000050.1:1292-3607 GCA_964418325.1 uncultured Bifidobacterium sp. | reverse complement strand
GAAGTGATGCGAGGAAAATCCCAAGTCTTTCTATTGGAATTTTCCAATCTCGCCTCTGGTCTCGCTAATTCAATCGTGATGATCACTATCCCGTGGTTGATTCTTGAGCGCACCGACTCAGCTGCTTTCGCAGGTGTCGTACTCGCCGTAACAGCTCTTCCCGGGCTTGTGATTTCTCCGCTTGGTGGTTGGTTGGTTGACCACATTGGACGCAGAGCGATAAGTATTACTGCTGACATCCTCTCTGCTCTCTCTGTAATGGCTTTTCCTATCGTTGCTGCGCTTTCGAACCTGTCGAATACGGCCATCCTTTTGATTGCTTTACTGGGAGGCGTTTTTGACCCTGCTGGTTACACGGCTCGAAAGACCTTGCTTACTGATGTAGCGAAGGAGAGCAATACTGACCAAGATCGACTAAATGGTATCCACGAAGGAATTTTTGGAGTCGCCTGGATTGCTGGACCAGCAGCTGGTGCGTGGCTGATTGCAACAGTTGGTGCCATTAATTCGTTCTGGGTTGCAGCAGCGCTCTTCCTGCTAGCTGCCGTAGCAATCGCTCTTTTGAGAGTCAAACGTTCTGAGGATAATGTTCAAAACTCCACGCAAAATGAAAATCTAGATCGAGGTTTACGGATAGGTTTTGTAACGCTATGGCAGGATAAATTATTACGGACAATTACCATTGCAATCTTGATTATGGCTGCAGTGTATATGCCAACAGAATCCGTACTTCTGCCGACATATTTCGAGAGTGCAGCAGATCCGAAAGGCCTCGGAATCGTCATCTCATCTCTGGCGGCTGGCTCTGCGATTGGCGCTTTTGGTTATGGATGGATTTCACAACGCTTCTCACGGAAACAGATAACGAGATTCACACTGATTGGTAGTGCGGTTAGTATCATTCCGATGGCTTTGCTGCCACCACTTCTATTTCTCGCGATTTCTGGCTTTTTCCTCGGTCTAGCATGGGGACCATTTTCACCATTAATGAGCACTTTGATTCAACAACGAGTTCCACCGGATCAGCATGGGCGCGTCTTTGGTGTGCAGACTGCAGTCTTCTATGCCGCTCCACCTATGGGAATGGTTATCTCAGGGCTTTCCGTGGAGAGATTTGGAATCGGGGCGACGTACGCAACACTCGCATTCATACTCTCAACTACTGCGTTACTTGCGCTACTTACCAAATCACTTCGCTCTGATTTCTAGAGGGAATCAGCTTTCACCGGTAATCTTGCACTGTGAATAGGCGCGTGATTACGTCAGTACTTTTCGTCGTACTGATTTCCCTAATCGCGCAGCCGGCTAATGCGAGAGAGCAGAGAATATGGAAAGAGCTGCAGGGAAGTAATCCGAAGGGTTATGTCCTACTGATGCGCCATACACTGGCGCCCGGAGTTGGTGATCCTGAGAACTTCGCGGTGAACGATTGCTCAACCCAGCGAAATCTTTCGGATGAAGGTCGCGCTCAAGCGAGAGAGATTGGTCAGTGGCTTAAGGGAACAAAGATAAAAATCTTCCGCGTGGAATCAAGTCGTTGGTGTCGTGCAAAGGAGACAGCGAAACTGCTTGATCTCGGTAAAGTAAGACTTAATAAGAATTTAGATTCTCTCTTTGAAGAGACCGATATTGCTAATCACCCAAAGACGCTTCAGGCTCGGAAGGAAATCATCGCGCATCGAAATAAATCGGGATTGCTCGTGATGGTGGGTCATTATGTAAATATCGCCGCCCTCACTGGTGTGGGAGTTGATTCAGGTTCGGGAGTCATCGTTCGAGCCGATAAGCGGGGGAATATAAGAGTTTTTGGTCAGATGCCAATTATTGATTGATATCTACGCCGGCCTCAGAGCAACGTTGCGTGATTGAGTCGGTAATCTCTTTTACCTTCTCTTTCGAACCGTCGGCGGTTTGAGTTTGACCTAATGAATCAGTAAGCATCTTTAAATCTTCTGCCAGCCCAGTGGATAAAAGCGCCCTGGCTTGCTCACCAACCAGATTATCAATCTTGGTAATCACTCCCGAATCAACAAGCCCACTTTGATAAGCATTTGCAAGTGATGTAATCGTTGAACCAAGGGCTGTACAAGCTGTTGCATCGGCAGCAGTCTTTGCCGCATTTTTTGCAAGATCGGTCACCCCACATCCGGTAATTGCAAATGCGATAAGAGGTGCGATGGCCAAAGACTTGAGGTTCATAAATGGTCAGAATACTCAGGCAGTGGTGCCTGTGCTCCCTGAGGTTGGCCTCCTCGCCAACTCAAGGCAGATTCTCAGTTTTATTGCTCAAGCACCAACACCGCACTGTTAGGGCG
>CAYQLC010000050.1:0-1192 GCA_964418325.1 uncultured Bifidobacterium sp. | reverse complement strand
GCGTGGACTAAATTTGATTGATAGCGCAACTGCTGCTCTGTACTTTGGATTCGTTCGAGTCTGATTAACCAATAAGGCCGGCATCTTGAGCGCGTCCGTAGACAGTTCCCAGCCTTTTGGTGGGCTGAGCAGAAGGTGCGTGTGCGGCCAAATACTTCTCATCGAATTCGATTCCGGCGCCAGGAGTGTTGTTGAGAACAATGCACCCATCTTCAATCTCCATCGGATTGACTAGCGCGGCTTCCCTACCCATTTCGAAGACTTCCATCATGACATGGTGCTTCCACGTCGATGAAAGGTGCGCCATGCTATTTCCGACATCAGGACCGGTGACAACAGGGCGATCAAAGGCCGCAGCCATCTCTGCCACGATTCCCGCGCCAGTGAAACCGGAGACGTGCGATGCGATTTGGATAACGTCGCCTGCGCCATGTTGAAATAGCGGGACGAACTCCTGTGGGTCAGTGAAGTTCTCACCCGTGGCAATCGGGGCGCGAACTGCCTCGGAAACGCGGCGAAGCCCTTCAAAATTCTGCCTCGGAATTGGCTCTTCAACCCAGAGAAAGTCAAAGTGTTTTTCTAACTGAGCAATTCTTTGGATTGCCTGCTTCATCGACCAAAACTCATTGGCATCAACAATCACCTGAGGACGACCACCCTTTGAACTAAGAGCGTCAATCATCACGCGAATTCGTCGCTCATCGTCATCAGGGTTCCGTCCAACTTTGAGCTTTCCCGCAGTGACGCCTTTTGCTGCAAGGCTTGCGTAGAACTTGTATAACTCTTCATCGCTGAGCGGAGAATCTAATCCGCTCGCATACGCACGAACCGGCCTGCCATCTCCACCGAACTCCTTCCAGAGAGGTACTCCGTGTAACTTTGCACGTAAGTCCCAGAGTGCTCGATCGATTGCAGAAATACCGGCTGACATGGGGCCGTGATTACCTGCCTTAAAGGCACGAGCAGTCATTCGATTCCAAATGCTTCGCACAGAGCGAGGATCTGTTCCGACAACAAGATCGGTGAGGGCAGAAATCGTCTGCGTCGCACTGTCTACTCCAACGGAACAACCTGTCACACCCTCATCAGTGTGGATGAAGACGGCAAGTTCCATTCCTGCATCGACACCTTCAGGAAGGTTGACATCCCCGATCTTTCGAAGCATTCGATATGTATATGGTTTGAATGAAAT
>CAYQLC010000049.1:1821-4638 GCA_964418325.1 uncultured Bifidobacterium sp. | reverse complement strand
TTAGCATCGCGTTTCTCACTTGCCGGATCGCTGAACTCAATACTCTCCACGCAGTCGTTATTTCTAAATCCGGTGGAGCAATCAACCCAGTATTTGGTTTCTGCAGGGTAGTAATCGATAGCGTGCGCGGGAGCGATGGGTGTTAACCCCGTCACAGCCATTCCTATTGTGATACTCCAAAGGCTTAATTTTTTCCGCATTTTCCAAGGGTAATCAATCCTTTTGCAATAGTCACGGAGAATTGAGAGAAATCTGAGCGCATTCTGAGACTTTAATAACCACCGGTCAGAGCCCGGTCATTGTCTGAATTCAGGTCGCACCTAATGGGTATCTCTCATAGCCTTCACGTCAGTTCCTGCGCAAGGTTCTCAGAACAACTAACAAACATCGAATAAAGATATAGAGCGGTCGACAGATCGCTCTTCCACTATTGGAGGAATGAATGAGAATGAAGATTCGAAGCGCCTTTGCTTCGACCTTGGCTGTTGCTCTGATGAGCGCTGGAGTTATCGGAACATCACCTGCCCAGGCAGTGGATGGGACTAACTCCTTAGCAGCTGTACTAACGGCGAAGAATTCATACGACACAGATAAGACAAATTATGACATTGTTACCGCAGCAGTCCTCGCGGTACTTAATGCAAAACCTGCATCACCAGTAAAGGTTCTGACTGATGGAAATACTGCGCTTACAGCCTTTATTCCTAATGATGGCGCTTTCCTAAATCTAGTGACTGCACTAACTGGCACCGCACCAGCAAGCGAACAAGCAGCATTTACTGCTGTTGCTGGCCTTGGCATTGATACGGTCGAGTCAGTATTGCTCTATCACGTAGTGCCAGGAACGGCGATTCTCTCAGATGCGGCGCTTAAGGCTAATGGGGCAACGTTGACTACCGCGCTGACTGGGAAGACAATCGCAGTCTCTGTCAAAGCCACCACAATCACACTTGGTGATTATGACAAGTTAGCTAATGATCCAACAGTTGTTCTTGAGAAGGTCGACATCAACAAGGGAAATAAGCAGATTGCTCATGGCATTAACGCTGTACTGCTCCCTGTTGCCTTGTTGAAGCCAGGAACTAATTCTCTTGCAGCAGTGTTGACAGCAAAGAATTCTTTTGACAAAAACAAGAAAAACTATGATGTGCTCACCGCTGCTGTCCTTGCCGTTCTTGAGGCGAAGCCAGATTCAGCAGTGAAGGTATTGACCGATGGAAATACTGCTTTAACGGCATTCATTCCCAACGATGGCGCATTCTTGAACCTTGTAAAGGCTCTCACTGGAAAGAAGGCAAAGAATGAAGCGGCGGCATTGAAGACGGTCGCGTCGCTAGGTATTCCAAAGGTAGAACGGATTCTCCTGTATCACGTGGTACCGGGAGAGGCAATCCTCTCAGGAGATGCGCTAAAAGCTGATGGCGCATCCTTGCAGAGCGCGGCACCAGGAAAGGTAATCAAGGTTGGTGTGAAGGGAACAAAAATCACACTCACCGATTACAACAGAAAGCTCAAGAATCCGGTTGTGATCTTGTCTCAGGTTGATATCAACAAGGGAAATAAGCAGGTCGCACACGGTATTGATGCAGTCCTGATGCCTACCAGGTAGGGGAAAAGCACCTCACATAAGATGGCCCTGGAACCTCAACACAGGGCCATCTTTTTTGCTTAGGGAGTGATGGGTGATAGTGAATCAGAGTAAGAGAGTGACACTAGTCATTGCATTAATTCTCTCGATTGCTTCACTTGCTCCAGCGCATGCGGCACCTCCCTCGCTCTCCATAGAAAAAATCTCTACTGCCGCTGCACAAGTTGTCGCACCAAATGGAGATCGCGGTGCAGCTCTTGCCCAGTTAAAAGATAGTCGCCTACTGCTTGGCGGAGGGAGAAATGGATCAAATCTTTATCTCTTTGATCGAAAAGATAATTCACTCTCCTCGCTCGGCCGTGTAATCAAAGCTAATGAAAGAATTAATGACTCACGTTTTGCTATTACTGATATTGCGATCTTAAATGAGTCAGGAAATAACATTTCCCTACTTATCTCTTTTCCAGAATTCAACCGAAGTAAGTCGTGTGTAACGTTGGTGCTCTATCGCTATGCACTTACCCTGGCCACAAAGCCAACACTCACCCGAGGAAAGCAATGGTTTCGTTCTTCCCCTTGTGTGCCAGTGAGCGCCGTGCAACATGCAGCTGGTCGTATTGAAGTAATTGACTCCAAGAGCGCCTATCTCACAACTGGTGATTTGGGGTTCCCGCGCATCAATAACCGGGGCGCACGTGGAACGCTCGGCTCTATTTATAAGGTCGATGGCAAGAGCGTCGAGCGAGTATCGCAGGGCCATCGCAATCCCCAAGGAGTCTTACTTATAGGTAAAGATCTCTACATCTCTGAGCATGGGCCCCGTGGTGGCGATGAACTCAATCTTGTAGAGCAGGGTAAGGATTATGGCTGGCCTTTTGTTACCTATGGCGAGCCATATGGCTCAGGGGATTACGTTCGTCCGAGCGCTACCGGTACCCACGATGGTTTCACCAAACCGCTCTTTTATTGGGTTCCCTCGGTTGCGCCTACCGAATTGATTCAGCTTCCGCAGAATTCAGAATGGGGAAAGTGGGCTAGTCAAGTAGTGATGGGTACGCTTCGTGAGAATGCGCTGATATTTATCGAACTCACTTCACAGAAAGTTGTCGGTGAGGTGTCGAATGTCAACGTGGGTGAGCGCATTCGTGATCTTGAAGTAGATAACACTGGCACAATCATCGCCACGACAGATGGCGGCGAATTACTCTTCATCTCACCAAATTAAGTAA
>CAYQLC010000049.1:0-1721 GCA_964418325.1 uncultured Bifidobacterium sp. | reverse complement strand
TTAAGTAACGATGAGTAGCAGTGGGAAGAAGAGAACTCCAACAAAAACCAGGTATGTTCCCAGCCCATTGAGAAAAGCAATCGCAGAATTCGCGCCAAAACGTGCATGATTAAAACTCGACATGATTGAGGTCATCACTGGATACATCGCGAGCGCCCCGGAGAGATTAGCGCCGAGTATTTGCGAAAAACCAGTAACGATAAATATCAAACCAAGTGCTGAGAGAATTCGCATCGGCAAATCCCATTTTGGTGACTGGGGTAATACTGCATTTTTATCAAAGGGGACTGCGGTTCTTTGCAAGATGACCCAAACCGCCAACCAGAGCGCAAGGGCAGCCCAGAAATTAGTGAGAAATGCAGAGAGGACTGGAGCAATCAGTAGGAAGGTGATTGTGGAGATAGCAAAACAGATTTTCCAGGAACGTGTTCGCGCCAGATGGGTGTACATGAAGATATAAATAAGGACACCAATTTGCCCAGCGTAGGTACCAATGATTGCCTGATGGAAAAATTCCACTCCCTGTTCGAAATAGATGACCAGCAAAATTGGAGTGGCAATAAAAGGGATAGCAACAAAGATGCCGCCGACTTTTGGCCCATACTTACGTTGCACCACATAGGCAAATGCGATGAATATCGGCGCGAGAAAAAGTTTGATTCCTAGAGTTAGCACAATTCGTGAATACTATCGTGCTATCAAGCAATTGATGTGGCAGCGCTCCACGTTAATGTTGCCGGTGCTCGATTTTTACGCTGTCGGCATCGATTTTTGTTACGAGAACCTTTTTTATATCTAACGTTGGACGACTTGAGTGGAGCTGATTAAGTCATGCAGAGTTTTGCGATCCTGACGTAGTACGAAGAAGCTGTCCACGATGAAATAGATATATAAAGTGAGAACTGAAGCGATTCCACCGAGCAGACCTTTTATAACAAACTCACGCAACGCCATGTGACCCCAGGTCGCAGTTCTACCCGATTTAGCGTCAACTATGTAAAGGCGGACTATTTGGTGACCTGGCGTAGTTCCCTTCCCCCAAATCACTAGCGACCAAATTAGCCAGCCGATTCCCAGGGTCACAATGGCTAAAAGAGTCTCAAGAGCGAAAGCACCAAGTCGAACTGCTGGAGTTGCTAGTGGCTCACCCGCAACGCTGCGCATTGGAATGACCGCTGGCACAGGCGCAGGGGTAGGAATCGACATCGGGTCAAATTGAGTCATGGCTTCCTCTTTCTTCTGGTGAAATCATACGACGAATTTGGCGATTCGTGAGTGAACCTTTGACTAGGCGCTGATGTCATACTTCAGGTATGAGTAACAATGCGGGTGTCAATCACAAAGTCGGGCGCGGGATGGGCTTGATGCTCATTGGTACAGGAATCACACACTTCATATTTCCTAAACCCTTCGACACGATTGTGCCCCCCTTCCTTCCGGGTGATCCACGACTCTGGACTTACCTAAGTGGACTAGCCGAACTTTTTATTGCAGCACTCTTATTTATTTCGCTCGACAAGAAATTTGCAGGCAAGCCAATTCGTTTATGGGGCGTGTATGCAGCCTTCGCGCTCTTTGTTGCTGTCTTTCCAGCAAATATCTATATGGCAATCGAGTGGAGTTCGCGTGATTTTCCCGCGCCACTTTTTGCGTACTTACGCCTACCACTTCAACTAGGGCTCTTTTATTGGTCTTGGGCGCTTGCCAAAGAGATCAATAAA
>CAYQLC010000048.1:0-4870 GCA_964418325.1 uncultured Bifidobacterium sp. | reverse complement strand
AAGGCAGCTCCGTCCACTTCTCCGTCTCCGGGCAAAACACTAGAAGGATTTGTAATCGCGAAAAGTACCGATCTCACACTCCGACAGACGAAGGTGTTCTTTCTGAAGGACTCATTCGGCATCTCAACGGGATATTCGCTAACGAGAACTTCGAGAGGTGTTGTTGCCTTTGATGTCAGGTGCACACATAACGGAGTTCCCAGTAGTTTGAGTGGTACTCAATTGAAATGCCCGGCACACGGTTCGATTTTTGATCCAGAAACGGGAGCCGTTATTCGTGGTCCCGCGCTTGATCCACTAAAAAGCTATCGCACGATTGAAGAGAACGGCGAGATTCGGATCCTTATTTCTTAATTTTGTAGCCAACAGGGCACTTTGGATTAGTGCCTGTAACTCTTATTGTCTTTCCATTCTTCACGCAGGTGATGGTTTTTTTCTTGCTTGAAGTCACTTTCGCAGATGGCGAAGCACTTGGAGTTGGACTTGCGCTTGCACTTGGAGAACTAGATGGCGATGGCGCAACCATCTCTGCAGCACTCATAGATGGAGAAGCTGAAGGAGATGCGATTGCACTGGCAGATGGTGATGCGGTAACAGCAGCAGCTGGCGCAGCGGTTGGTAGCAAACTCATGTCGTAGGAGACGTTTCCAAGCGCATCTTTAACGTTCTTGGGGAAATTATCTGGAAGTGGAGTTTCGGATAGATGTTTCATTACGGAGAGAACTTCTGGTCGGAAGTTTGGAAAAACCTGCTCTGCTCCTTGAGCAGTGATTCCTGCTCGGCGTGTGAGAATCTCAGTTAGGAGACTTCGATAATCGGCAGTTACAACGAGATCGCCATCCTTGAGCTGTTTATCGTCAAGACCAGGGAATCGTCCGTGAATCTTTCCGCCATTAACGCCTCCGCCTGCAACAAAGGTGCTCGTGCCCCATCCATGCTCTGTTCCGGTGGATTGGTTCTCACTGACTCTTCGTCCAAACTCCGTAACGGTGACAACCGTTACGCGTGACCAGAGAACTCCGAGATCTTCGCGGAATGATGCGATTGATCCGCCAAGATCAGCAAGGTAGGAAGTCAGCCATCCATTTTCAAGATTTCCCATATTTGCATGCATATCCCAATCACCTTGGAACTCAACATCGACGGCGCGAACACCAATGCCAGCTTTCAATAGTGCGGCAACATCGCGAAGTCTTTGACCGGTTCCTGTGCTGGGGTATGTGACAGCTGTTCTTTGGGCGCCGGCCCTAGCAATTTGATCGAGAGCTTGAATAGTGGACTTTGCCTGAGTTGCCCAAACGTTTGTCCATCGACCATGAGTCTCATCAATAAATCCAGCTAAATCCTCTGCTTTATATCCGTACACCGAATCCAACCTAAAGTTATCAATTGCATTCAGATTAATTGGCGCTGCTTTACCGCCTACGAGTTGTTTCGTAGTGGAACCAATTCCAACTGATTGAACTACGGACCCGCTGCCAGTTACATCCAAGAATCGTGCCATCCAACCGCTGCGCTTGTCTTTTTCACCATAAGCGGCATAGGCAACATCGGAGATTTCATCAAAGTGGCTGCGCGAATGTGTCGGAGCGCCAATGGTGTTAACAATGGCTAGTTCTTTCGCTTGCCATAATGGCATCAATTTCTTTAAGGCTGGATGAAGGCCAAAATCGCGATCTAATTGAAGAAGGCTGGCATTTGGAATGTAGATCTGGCCGCGTGCCTTACGCATCATGTTTTCGTCAGTGGGGACAACGGCGCTGAGGCCATCAAAGCCACCGCGAAGCACGATGGTTACCACTACATCTGGAACTTCGGTTGTTGATGCAGCAAATGTGTATCTGATTCCATTTGCAGAAAGGATTGTCATTCCGCCAAAGAGAGCCACGCCACGTAAGAACTGCCGACGGGTAAAACCATCGCGTCCTTCAGGGCAACGTTCAATCGCTTCTTCTGTAATCATCGCAGACTCCAAACTGGTAGTTGGAAAATCAATCGCGCAATTAGCGCTGAAATATCACGATATGAGTTGTTGAGATCAGGGTTGGACCCGTAAACCTTTGTAACTGCATTTCTTACTGAGACTCGATCCGCACTACCCAATTCTTTGAAGAGAAGGAGTTGAGAAATTTGATCTATCTGTCTATCTAAATTCGTCTCTCGATTGGGTAATAGAGTCTCCCAGGCGGGTTGGTTCCATGTGTTGCCTTGTACAAAGTTTCCGTACACATTCCATCGTGTGACTTGGTAACTTGCGTTAACCCAACTGGAAGCAACATCGGGATAGCCATCAGGAAATGGCCAGGACAGGGGCGCGTGTCCCATTCTTGCTAACTCGTTGGCAACAATCGCTGGAAAAGTAAATTCCCTGGTGATTCCAGTCCACTTTTGTACTCTTGTAAAGTTCGGCCAAACATCTAACGATCGAGCAACAGAGATGTAATCCTCGCCAGGCCGCTTTAATTTTGTTCCGATAGCGTTCTTAAAATCCGAATGTTTGTAGACTGCTTGCAATGTAGCTTTGATGTCGCCGCCGCTTGATGTGTAAGAAGCAGCAATATCGCTAATAAATTTTTGTGAGGGAACATCTTCGACGAAGCGTCGCCCTAACTTTAAAGCTATTGTTTTGGCGGTCTCAGGATGAGAGGCCAAGTAATTCAAAAGGGATGTAATTGCAGGTAGAACCTGATGAATTGAATTGACTGTTCTCTGCCACCCCATAATTTTGAATGTGCCAAAGTTCTGTCTTTGCTCTTGTAGCATCGATGCAAAAGGAATGCCGTCAGTAAGTAAATTACCTTTAGGGAATGGTCGTGGACCTCTTTGATACCAGCGCTCAGGCCATTTAACTCGTAGACCCGAAAACAACTTAGAAGCATCAATAATGTCCGCTTGGGTGTAACCAGATTTTGGCGTTACTGTGTGAAGTTCTAACAACTCGCGACCATAATTTTCGTTAGGAAGCTCTTTAGTACTTAGCTCACCATCAAGATAGACAATCATCGCCGGATGAAGTGCGGTTGCTTGCAGTAAGTCTTCGAATTTGCCTAGGGGATATTGGCGAATTACCCGCTTATTCCAATCGTTAGTGTGCCAATCAAGATGCCCGTCTTTGGTGTCATCTCCAAGCGTCGTGATATTGAAGTGGTCATGCCAAAATTCGACCATCATTTCAAATACTTGACGTTTCGAATGTGCTTGCCGTATTAATGTGTAAAGGTGTAACACGCGACCTGACATATGGTTTGAATTGAATATTTGACCCTTAGTGATGTCGCCTTCGGATTCTGCCAAGGGCCATAGGAAATTCATGTCTTTATGGATGTAATTGAAGATATCCCACTTGGCGAGATAAGCATCCACTTCACTGTCGGAAATAGACAAATGATCTAGCTGTTCTGAGAACCAAGCATCGGCACCGATCTTGGTAACTTCTGCTACCAAGTCTTTTGTCGGTCCATATGTAAATCTCTGAAGAAGATGAATGATGGGATCACTCGATGGCGCTGTAGCGCCTGAGGCCCACCTCGATTGCATGGCAGAAGGTTACATCAGGGGTTTCGAGTAATCGATACTTGATCAAAGTCGCCATGGGCCGTTACTTCAATAGTTATACCTTCATAGGTGACTTTGTCTCCCTCATGCAGCAAAACGTCTGTTCCTGGAGTCGCGTAACACGAGTAAGTTTCGGTAGGTCTTCCACTCGGAGAAATTGCTTTGAAGTATTCATCTTCATGTCCCAAAGCGGAGTCATAGATGTATGCAAAGACGCCATTTCGCTCAGTGAAGGTTGTGCACGAGAATTTCGTTTCTCTGCGAGACTCTAATACCAATGCCTTCTTCTCCGATAGAGGAATGACTGCAAGTTTGATTCCTTGAGTTTTATTATCAGAAAGTGGAATCAGAGTGACATCTAGTTTGGAAAGATTAGCTGCCGTTCGGCAATAGACTCGAGAATCGGGCATCCAACCGACTAGAAATCTGATCCAGCCACCCAATTCACGGGCACCTTCTGTACTGCCTTGAATAAAGTAAGTATGAAGTGGCGTAGCAACTCTTGACCCACCAAATTTACCCACGCCTACACCGACCATGTAGTGATACATCCACCAGGACCAAAAATTACGTCCTGATCGAGGCTCTTCTTGGAATGTGCTAGGGATAGAAAAGAGTTCTATTCTGGTTCCTTCACCCGTGACGTAATTCCTGACAACTTCAAAACCAATATTGCCCTTGATGCCGTATTCAATGATTTTCTGTCCCGCAGGAAGAATGAATTGAACACCTTGAATTCCGGTGAAGTCGACATACTTATCCGATTCGGAAATCGCTCGTTGCCAGACACTGTGCTGAGCAGCAGATGAAAATCCTCTGTTATCAGAGACAGGTATTGCGTAATCTTGTGAGAGTCCTGGAAGTCTTATCCACTTGTCTTGGACTTGCCATTCGATTTTGAATTGTCCCTCACTAGTGCTCTCGGCCCAATCGGATGCGAAAGTCATCTCTTCGCGAGCACGGGTCATAAAATTCGCTTCGCCAGGTAGATCGGAAAAATCAATGGGAATCAGAGCCCACTTAACAACACCTTTTGACTGATGCAAAGGCGTGGGGGCGGGAAATCCAGACTTTGTTCCATCGGTGCCTGGCTGTTTAATTTTGCATAGTTCGATATTTTCGCTTGGCAAACTTGGTGATTTATATGTGACAAAGGAGGTTTTCTGCTTATTTCTTGTTGTAGTGGGACTTGAACTTGCACTTGCACTCGCACTAGGAGAAGGCATTGGCGATGGAGATACCGATGGTGCAGGTGTTGGCAATGCAGTGGGGGACTGGGTTGGCGTTGGTGTCGGCGTTGATGGCGATCCGGGCG
>CAYQLC010000047.1:0-5050 GCA_964418325.1 uncultured Bifidobacterium sp. | reverse complement strand
CGTTCACCACGTAGATAATCGCTCCACTTTCCTACTTTCTTATACTGCAACCACTGCACAAGTGCGAATGAATTGAAGAAGAGGAAAATTGAGAATACGACTCCATAGACAAATGCTGGCGCTGATGTTTCTCCAGGACCACCAATAGCGAAAACGTAAAAAACGAGTGCGAGCCATGGAACCGCACCAGCTATACATCCAAATATGAATGGCAACCAACCACCATTACCTGGATTCTCATACTTCTCTTGGAGCCAGCCAAAAAGAATCATCGCAGCGTTGACGCCAAAGATGGAGATTAGAGCCGTGATATCCGCAACGCCGGTCACTTGAGCGATGAGCACGATCATGACTGAAGAGCTGATTGAGTATTCCACCCAACGGAAATAGTTTCGTTGCTCTGCTAAGCCCTTGCTGTAACGACCAAAAAATTGTGGGCTGGCCACGATGAAATGCGCAAGTGCGGAAAGACCAAGAAAAACTGCGACCGTTAGACCAACTGGCGTATTGAAAAGCACCACGGGGGGAGCAAAGGTAGTTCCTGGAGGGCCAGACATGTATGTTGCATTAATTGGTAGGGTGAAATCGTTGCTGAGCGCCAGGACAATAATCATCTGAGCAAGATGAAGGAAGCCCGCAATGATATTGATTCTTCGAAGACCACCAGTAGTTACAGTTTTAGCCATATAAAAAGGGTACTCGCTATTTCCGTTTTCTTGTAAGAAACAGGGCTCCAATAACTATAAATATGGCAACTGAAACCCAGATAAATAGTGAGTTAAAGCCAGATGGTTCTCCCGAATCCACCGAAGATTTGGTGCCTTTGTCGTTGGGGAGCTCTGCATCTGCATCGACGGCTACTTCACCCTCAGGATCATAAATAAATGGAATCTCACCCTCTACAGGGTGGCCATCAGCGCTAACAACTCGATAGATGATTCGGTATTCACCAGCAAGGACGGGGCTACTCAAATTTACTAGAGCTGAAATTGTATTGCCATCGACTTTAATCTCCTCTAGGGAAAGATCTTCGTCATAAGAATCACGTACCGCGAGCGTATTTACTTGCTCTTCGCCAAGAATCAACAAATCTTCGCCAAATGTCACGGAAACTGTTCTAGGCAAGAGCACAACTACTTCATCCTTCGCTGGGCTAGAACTCTTTAGCTCCGCGTGTCCCAAGGCACTAGGACTAGAGGTAATCACAATGAATGCGATTGCTAATCCAGAAATTACTCGTTTTAGAACGAACATTTACACCTCATTTCGTGCCGCTGAGATTACCTTCTTGGCTGCAGATGCATTAAGAGTAAAAATTATGATGCCAATCACTAAGTCCGGAATCATGCTTGCTGAAAAGAGTGTGACAATTCCTGCAATTATCGTCAAAGCGTTCACAATGGCGTCATTGCGTGCTGAATAGTAGGCAGCCTTAATCAAACCACCCTCAAGATGTTTATGATCCCAAATCAAGTAGGCACAGTAGATATTGACAACGAGAGCGCCAAAAGCCACTACCCCCATACCGGCGCCATTGGGTACCTCTGGCGAGAGGACCTGATCGATGCCTACCCATAGAAAGGTGATACCGGGGACCAGAAGCAGAGCGGATAGCACATACCCAGTCAAAACTCGTTTTCGGAGCGACCATCCAATCGCCAGCGCAACAAGCAGATTAAGCGAGGTATCCTCGAGGAAATCCACGCTATCGCCAATTAGTGAGACTGAGTTGAATCTATGGCCGAAATAGAACTCAATGACGAAGTAAGCAGCATTGATAAGCGCAATCAGCAACACCGTCCGCCGCACCACCATGATGCGAGTATATGGATTGACCAGGGCAAACACATGAGTTGCAGTTGCAAATATCTGGCAATTAGCCTCTTTTCTGGGTTTTAGGTATCTTTTCGCCAACTTTTAGTGAGAGAAAAGAGGCAGTGATGCGTGTATTAACTAAGCGCCGTGTCATCGATTACTGCCGTATAAATATCTCGCGCTGTTGCGCATAAATCTCGCTAACAATTTTTAGTTTTACTTTTCCGGGTTTAAAAACAATTACTTAATGTGAAAGGAATGATTGTGAAGATTTCAAAGAAAATATCGGTGATTTTTGCAGCGCTCTCAGTCGGTGCTGCATCACTTCTAGCAGTATCGCCAGCTCAAGCAGCACCGAAGAATCTTGCTCGAGCAGTTGCGACAGCTGATTGGCTTGAGCAAAACGTAGATAATCCAAAGGTTCGAATTTTCGAAGTTTCAACTGAGGTTGGACTCTACGAGAAGGGCCATATTAAGAATGCGGTCAAGATAAATTGGTATACCGACCTTGTAGATACCGTCAATCGTGATCTGGTATCGACCAAGAACTTCAACAAGTTGCTACAGACTGCAGGAATTGATCGAGATACCACTGTGGTCTTCTATGGTGATAAGAACAACTGGTTCGCCGCCTGGGGAGCATGGGTCTTTAATCGTTATGGCGTTGAAGATGTTCGACTTCTTGATGGTGGCCGCGTCAAGTGGGAGAAAGATGGTCGCCCACTGACAACCGCGGTACCAACCTTTGGTAAGGGTAACTTCACCGTGAAGAAGATTGATCGTTCAGTTCGAGCTACATTGATTGCCGATGTTCTTCCAGCTGCGAAAGCAGCAGTAAAAGGTAAAGCAACCGTAAAGCTCGTAGACATTCGTTCAGCTGATGAGTACAACGGCAAAGTATTCGCCGCCCCTGGTTTCCAGGAGCTTGCTATCCGCGCTGGACACATCCCAGGAGCTGTTAATGTTCCATGGGGCCAGAACGTCAATGCTGACGGCACTTTCAAGTCTGTTGCTGAGTTACGAAAGCTCTATGCAGATAGAGGAATTGATGGAAAGCAGAACGTCATTACTTACTGCCGCATCGGTGAGCGATCGTCACTCACTTGGTTTGTTTTGAGTGAGATTCTTGGCTACAACGTGAAGAACTACGATGGATCCTGGACTGAATATGGAAATTCAGTTGGTGTTCCAATCGTTAACAATGCCGGCACAATTTGGGGAGCTGCATAATCTCCACAACTACCAAATGGACGCGAGGCGATAGTGTTCGCACTGTCGCCTCTGCGGCCATTCTTATAGTGCTTTTGGGCGTTGCCTATTTCTTATCAACGAAAGAGGGAGCGAGCACTGCCCCTATCTCCCTGTTGATAGGCATAAGTCTTGGCATAGTGTTGGAGCGCGGGCGATTTTGTTTTTACTGTATTTTCCGAGATGGAATCGAAGATAAGAACACCACTGGTCTACTCTCGGTTTTTGCCGCTATCGCAGCTGGAGCCATCGGTTACGCTCTAGTTTTTGGCCAGTTCTTGCCAAATACCTCAACCGATCGATTGCCACCCTTAGCTCATATCGGGCCAGTGAGCATCCCGCTAGCAATAGGCGCATTTCTCTTTGGCATTGGTATGACCCTTTCGGGCGCATGCATTAGCGGGCACCTCTATCGAATCGGCCAAGGTTATCTTCGCGCAATCCCCGCGTTATTAGGGACGCTGATTGGTTTTGCCATCGCATTTCTACTTTGGAATCCGATCTATCTGAATTTAATCGCTGACTCACCAACTCCCTGGTTGCCGCACACCTTTGGATACGCAGGATCTTTGATTCTCACACTTGTTATTGTCACAGTGCTTGCGGCAATTGCCATCAAAAAGGGAGTCAATTCGGAGCCGATATCTGGCGAGCGCTCTGTAAAAATAACTCTCCGTTCTATTCATCAAAAGTTAATTCTCGATCGATGGAATCCACTAGTCACTGGTGGATTAGTTGGAGTAATAGGTACCGTTGCTTATCTTCGAGTCGAACCACTTGGCGTCACGCGTCAGCTCAGTACCACCTCGCGTAATCTCTCACTCGATAACGGGTTCGGTCCGGAAACGCTCAATGGCTTAGACAAAATGGCCGGATGTATCGCCATCGTCTCAGAGGCAATTACTAATAATGGTTGGCTAGTAATTGGACTCGTTGGCGCATCTCTTGCTGCGGCAGTAGCGGGCAATCGTTTCAAACTCTCACGAATTACCCCAGTAAATGCCACCACAGCTTTGATTGGTGGAATTCTCCTTGGTTTTGGTGCCATGATCTCACTTGGCTGCACTGTGGGCGTCTTACTCTCTGGATCTCAAGCTTTCGCACTCTCTGGTTGGGTCTTTTTTGCATCAGTATTTTTAGGTGTGTGGACCGGCATTAAATTAAAGATGCATAAGAGCAATTAACTTCTACTAAATAACTGTGCTCGCATTTTTCCATGAGGTCGATAGGTCGCCCGCGGCTGTGCTTTGGGCATAGGGGTATTGATTCGCCATTGCCGCGCTATTTTCAGCAGGATGATTCGTGACTCAGCAATTGCGAAGTACTCACCTAAACATTTTCGAGTACCGGCACCAAAGGGAAAGTAAGCCCCTTTTGGCAGGGATTTTTCAAATTCAGGATCAAGCCAGCGTTCGGGGATAAATCGTTCTGGCTCTGAAAAATATTGTGGATCTCGCTGAGTGACGTATTGACTCACTAACACGTGGGCGCCAGCTGGGACTTTAACCCCAGCTATTTCACAATCATTGATCGCTATTCGGGGCGCAACCCATACTGGTGGCGCCAATCGAAGCGCCTCCCAAAGTACCGCAGAAGCGTAGCGCGCGTGTTTTTCTAACTCGTCGTATGTTGGCGTGCGATTATCGAACAACCAATCAAGTTCTCTGCTCTCATCGTGAAGAGCCTCATAGCAATCAGGGTTATTTGAGAGGTGAGCAAAGGCCCACGAGAGGACATTGGCTGTGGTCTCATGGCCGCTGAGAATTAACGTCAATGCTTCATCGCGGATGTGATTCATTGAGATTTGGGTACGCATATTCAGCAGCACACCAAGCAGATCCTCTTCGTCTGAGCCGGTAGCGTTTTGATTTGCCAATCTTTTCTCAATAATCTCCTCAGCAATACTGGCCAATTCGTCAGCGCTCTTTTCAAAGCGTTGGAAATATGCAAGGCGCGAAGAGTCAAAACGATCTAAACCAGGAAGCAT
>CAYQLC010000046.1:0-5502 GCA_964418325.1 uncultured Bifidobacterium sp. | reverse complement strand
CCGCCGGCTCTGCCTTCAGTGGTTCAAATCCACTACCCACCACAAGTACGTTTTTATCTGCGAACGCTATATCGCAAAAGTTCAAGGCCACTTGGTCGAATCGCACGAGCCATCTCAACACAGTCACCACGTTTGTTGAATGCCTTGCGTTGAATCTCTAATGCGGGAGTTCCAACGGAGACTTTTAACTTCCCAGACAAATCTTTGCCAATCAATAGCGAAGTAATTTCCTCATCTGCGCTTTCTACTGTCTGTCCGTATTTTTCAGAGAGCAACTTGTAAAGCGAACCCGATAAATTCCTTTTGTCTAAATCTGGCGCGAGTCTCTGACGGACAAAAGATACTTCCCATGACAATGGCGTTTCGCCCTTGTACCTGATTCTTTCGATTCGGTAAGAAGGTTCATCAAGGTCAACCCAGTCTTCATTTGACTTGTTTGACTTGGCAATTAATTTGACGTCTATAACTTCGGTTTTAGATCTAATTCCATGGAGTGCAAGTTCTTCGCTAAATGATCGAAGCCCGTGTTGTGGAGTGTTGCGCAACGGTGCAACAAAAGTTCCAGCACCCCGACGTCGATAGATTGTTCCTTCTTGTTCCAAAATCTGCAGAGCTTTTTGAATCGTCACGCGAGATACACCGAAGTGTTCCGCCATCTGACGTTCAGTTGGGATCATGTCATGTACGGGCAACTCCGCGAGATCTGCGCGGATAAGTTCGGAGATGCGAACGGGCTTGAGGAACTCCTCTTTTGCCATGCGTATCCACCCCCAAACTCCTCGGCCCGAGCGCCCTGCTCGGGTACCGATTTAGTAACAATCTCAAAAATCTCTCCTAGAACACTAGCATTTCTCTCAAAATTGGACTAGACCAACCCAGTAAGAGCCCTGGATTCCCCAGAGGCTAGATGAAAGTGGGAGGTCCCTCATGCGCATGACGCGCAAAAAAGCGATTGCCATTTTGTCTTCAATGACGCTGATTGGTTCGCTCTTCGTAGGAGCGAGCGCATCAATTGCAGCGCCAAAAGATAAAGGCACAGTCACGGTATGGATTCAAGGCGATGCGAAGTCATGGCCAGCAGCAATCGATCGTGCAAACAAGATGTTCAATTCAAAGTACCCAAACGTTAAGGTCGATATCCAATACCAGACATGGGGAGATTCACTCAAGAAGCTCGATGCCGCTCTTGTTGCAGGTAATGCACCAGACGTATTTGAGTTTGGTAACACTCAAGTCCTGAAGTACTCCGCCGCAGGCGCGTTGAAAGATCTCACTCCTTCAAAGAGCCAGTTTGCTTACAGCACTAACTGGTTAAAGGGACTTGAAGAAGCCGGTACTTACAACGACAAGCTTTATGCAGTTCCTTACTATGCCGGTTCACGTGCTGTTATGTACCGAACCGATCTCTTTAGCAACCTGAAGATCAAGACCCCTAAGACTTATGAGCAATTCTTGGCTGCAGCTGATCGTTTGATGGCTGCAAACTCAAGCAACTCAAAGTTCTCAGCTGTTTATATGCCAGGTAAGTATTGGTACGCAGCGATGGGATTCGTATATGACTCCAAGGGAGCAATTGCTGTCAAAGAAGGTGGCAAGTGGAAAGGTTCACTTGATTCTGCCGCCGCAATTGAAGGCTTGAATCGTTGGAAGAACATCGTTGATAAGTATTCAAAGGCTGATAAGTCAGGCGATGAAGGCGGACAATGGGAAGTATTTGCGGGTGGAAACGTAGCGATGAGCTACTCCAACGGTTGGGAAACCTGCTGTATTGCCCCACAAAAGGGCGCCTTCTTCCCAATGCCATCCATCCGTGCTGGTGAGTTCATGCCTGCATTCCTAGGTGGTTCAAATCTCGCTGTTCCAGCAAAGGCAAAGAACCCTGAATGGGGAACCTACTGGATTAAGTCCTTTACTTCCGGTCAAGCAATGCGTGAGATCGTGAAGGTTGGAAACTTGCCAAACAACACAAGCATGTTGACCCTTGTTAAGGGAGGCAACGCACAAGTTGCTAAGGGTGCCAGCTCAACATGGTTCGTTCCTGCAGCAGAGAAGTGGGTCAACGTTGAGAACGCAAACGTTCTACAGACCATGCTTTCTGATATCGCAACAGGAAAGAAGACAGTTGCACAGGCAGCAAAGGACGCATCTGAGGAGATCACTAAGCTGTTGAACTAACAGCCTAAGTCACTCACGAGAGAATGGAGAGTGGCAGCGTCGAGGGCGCTCCACTCTCCACTCTTTTTCTCCACCCTTGTTTCAAAGTAATTGACACGTAGTTAGGGAATCATTCAGATATGTCAGTCATGGTGCGCAATAGCAAGCAGCGAAAGGCGCTCTGGCCTTATCTACTCATTGCTCCTGCACTCTCAGTGATTTTGCTGATTCTTGGCTTTCCTGTCTATCGATTAATCACTCTTAGTTTTCAGAAGTTTGGTCTAGAGGAAATCATCGCTGGAATTCCAGTATGGATTGGCTTTGAGAATTTTCAAACGTTGATAGGTGATTCAGAATTCTGGGTTGTTCTACGTCGCACATTTATATTTACTTTTGGGATGGTCTTCGTCTCAATTGTTGTAGGTGCCTGGCTTGCACATTTGATGGTACGGATGAATCCCATAATTAGATGGCTTTTGAACACAACTCTCATTTTGGTCTGGGCTATCCCCGCCCTTGTGGGGGTATCTATTTGGAAGTGGATGTTTTCCTATGAATTCAGCATCATCACTTCAACAATTAATCGCCTCGGGTTCGATTTTGCACAGCGAAACTGGTTTACGAGCACTTTCTCAGGTTTCACAATCATTGGTGCGATTGTTGCGTGGGGCGCCGTCCCATTCATAACAATCAGCATCTATGCCGCACTTACTCAAGTTCCACGAGAACTCATTGAAGCCGCTGCAATAGATGGCGCAAATTCGCGGCAGATTTTTCGCGCTGTAATACTTCCTCTACTAATGCCGATTTACGTGATTTTGATCAGCCTTTCCATAATCTGGGATTTCCAAGTCTTTACGCAGATCTGGGTCGTGCTTGATAGCAGGCCACCTGCCGAGTACTACACCATGGCGATATATGCATTTGAGAAGTCTTTTGGATTGAGTGAATATGGAATGGGCGCTGCAATAGCCCTACTCATGATTGTTGCACTCCTTGGAGTCACCTGGTTCTACATCAAGAAAATGGTGCAGATTGGAGACAGCAATGCATAAGAGAAGTTCTGTATTCTCAAATATTGCAGGTCTTGTCTCCATCGTTTTGATGGGTTTTCCGGTTTATTGGATGCTCACTACATCTTTTAAGAAGCGCGAAGACGTTCTCTCGACTGAACCAAGAATTCTTCCTGAGTCATTTACATTAGATAGCTATCGTGAAGCGTTCTCTCGTGAAGGTTTCTACACTAGCTTGAGAAATAGCCTCATCGTCGTGCTTATCACCGTTCTTATTTCACTCTTCTTAGCCACTTTTGCCAGCGTTGCGATAGCGCGAATGAAGTTCAGAGGCAAACGAAGCTTCATAACTACTTTGCTGATTGTCCAGATGTTGCCCTTGTCTGCGTTGATTATTCCGCTCTTCTTACTCTTAACAAAGTTGCAAGTTACAAATACGATCGGCGGTCTTGCAATCACCTACGTAGCCTTCATTCTGCCTTTTACAATTTGGACACTACGTGGATTTCTTGCCAATATTCCTTATGACATCGAAGAAGCTTCTTTAGTCGATGGCTGCACCAGGCTTCAGGCCTATCGCTACGTCTTATTGCCTCTCATGGCGCCGGGTCTAGTTGCAACGGCAATCTTTGCTTTTATCCAAGCCTGGAACGAATTCCTGCTGGCCTACATCATTATGCAGAGCCAGGACAAACTCACCTTGCCGGTCTGGTTGGCAGGATTTACAACACGTACTGGCACCGATTGGGGACCACTCATGGCAGCCTCCACCGTTACTGCGATTCCTGTCGTCATATTCTTCTCGCTGATTCAGAAGAGGATTGCCACAGGAGTTACATCAGGGGCAGTTAAGGGATGAAGTTTGATGAGCTTGATAGAGCAATTCTGGCGCACTTTTCTCCGGGTTTTGGCGGAACAGAGATTCCAGATTGGCTTTATCCATGGTTGGAAAATGGGCTAGGTGGGTTAACTCTCTTTAGTTCAAATTGTCCGTCAATCGACCAAACCGCTCTTTTAATAGAGAAGATCAGGGCAATTTCTCCAAATATCGTGATTTCTATTGATGAAGAGGGCGGGGATGTAACTCGCTTATTTGTAACCGAAGGTAGTCCATTCCCAACCCCGGCTCTATTGGGTCGTTGTGATGATCTCAAACTTACACACGATTCATTCTTTGAACTTGGAAAAATCTTGAAGTCCATCGGAATCGATCTCAATCTCGCACCAGTAGCAGATGTTTCAGTTATGACAGAAAACCCAATTGTTGGAGTTCGAGCTTTCAGCGATGATGTATCAATTGTTGAAAGACATATTCCAGAAGCAGTTAACGGCTTGCAACGAGCAGGTGTTGCAGCATGCGTTAAACATTTCCCAGGCCATGGTGGCGTAGTGGAAGATAGTCATCATCAACTACCTAAACTTCCTGGCACCAAAGAGGAACTAGAGCACACCCACGTTAGACCCTTTAAAGCAGCAATCGCATCTAATGTTGCATCAGTTATGACAGGGCACATAGTCATTCCATCGCTTGACCCGATTGATCCAGCATCATGTTCAGAGAAAGTAACACGGCAGTACTTACGTAACGAACTCGGTTTCTCGGGACTAGTCGTAACCGATGCCCTCGATATGGGAGCACTGGGCGGGCCAAAGAAAATCCACCAATCAGCGCTCAGAGCGCTGAAGGCTGGTGCGGACATACTTTGCTTTTCTGGGCTCTACGATCAATCTGTCTTTATCGAAACCAGTTTCAACACAATTAAAGATGCTCTTTCGACAGGAACTCTTGGAGCTGAGGAAATTCTTGCAAATGGAACACGGTTAAATTCTTGGAAGCGCCCGGTATCTCAGGGGAGTTCAATGCCGCAACAGATTGCTACAGAGAGGTTCCAAAAGGGGCTCGAGATCCGGGGTGATATTCGCTTGCTCGGAGAAAGTATCCAACTCATCGAACTCTCTGCCGATCCCACAATTGCCGCAGGTTTTGTCGGTTGGGGGCTGCGCAGAAGCCTGACTCATGCCGGAATCAAGGTAAAACTCGAATCGAGCGATGTCTCACTCGATGGCCCGGAGAGCGGTCAGGTGATAGTTGCTTTTAGAGATGCCTTTAGGGATTCAAAAATTCTTGCGGCGCTAGAGAGAATCTATCGACAGAGACCAGACACAATCTTTGTAGATATGGGGTGGCCAACAAGAAGGTTCACACCCACAAACCTCATTCGCACTTTTGGTTCTAGCGCCCTAGCTTCAGAACTCGCTGTGGCGGCAATAACTAACAAAGATTAGTTCAGAGTCCAACGAACGGTGATTGAAACCGTTACTTCTTCTTCACCCA
>CAYQLC010000045.1:2885-5731 GCA_964418325.1 uncultured Bifidobacterium sp. | reverse complement strand
AAATTTCTTGTTAAGCCAGCTTGTCCAGTCGCGCAGAATGGGCAGTTCATGCCACACCCTGCTTGCGATGAGATACATAGCGTTGCCCGATCGGGATAACGCATTAAAACGCTTTCGACGAGCACGCCATCGTGCATCTTCCACAAGTCTTTTCGGGTAGCGCCACCATCGCATTCGATGGTTCGCACCAACGTTAGAAGTTGTGGAAAGAGGGCACTTGCCAACTTCTCTGCGATAGCTGGCGAGATATCTGTCCACTCTTTTGGATCATCGCTGTGGCGAGCGAAATAGTGATTGGCTAACTGTTTTGCACGAAACCCTTGCTCGCCTAACTCTTTAACCGCAGCGATTCGCTCATCTGGTGTGAGATCAGCAAAATGTTTTGGCGCTTTCTTCGTGACGGGCGCAACGTCAATGATGAGGGGCTTATTTGAATTTGAATTCTCGCTCATCGCGCTACCCCACTAAATTCAAAATAGCCCAGATGAAGGGCGAGGTGAGCAAAACTGAATCTAGTCGATCAAGCACACCGCCATGGCCCGGAAGGAGCGCACCCATATCCTTCACATCAAGATCACGCTTAATAGCGCTCTCGATGAAATCCCCTGAGGTAGCAGTCACCACTGCGCCAAGCCCAACTAGTGCGCCAACCCACCATGCTTGATCGAAGTAGGTAGTAAACATGATTGAGCCACCTAGCGCCGTGAAAACAATTGAGCCAACTAAACCTTCCCAGCTCTTCTTGGGACTGATGGTTGGGGCGATCTTATGTTTGCCTAGCAAGACTCCGAAGATATAACCAAAGGTGTCATTGCAGGCAACAAGGACAACAAGCGTCATGATTCTACGAAGTCCATCGTCCTCATTGGCCATCACCAGTAAGAACGAGGCAAGGAATGGAATGTAGGCAAGGGTGAAGATGCTGGCGAATGCATTCTTCACAAAATCCTTAGGACCTCTGGTCAAAATTGCAACTAAAGTGAAAGGAATAGTGAGCGCGGTGGCCACTGCGATACCGGCTATCCCTTCAAACCATGCTGCAAGGAAGATCACGGTTGCTGAGATGTAGAGCGACCAACAGATATCGATATTTATTCGCGAGAGCGCTCGCTTCATCTCCCAGATGCCTCGATAGACAAAAGCAAGAGCGAGTGCCACGAATAGGATTCGCTCGAAAACGCTCAATGAGCCAATAACCAGTGCGAGAATGATGACGCCTACTCCAATAGATGGCAGCAGCTTGCGCCCAGCCCTCTTATTTATTGCCTCGTTTATCGAGTGGAGGTCAGACATGCCAGTGGCGCGAACTCTCAGACTTCGAGAAGTTCGGTCTCCTTATGTTTGAGCAAATCATCGATCTTCGCTACATGTGCGCTGGTGTGCTTATCGAGTTCTTTTTCCGCGCGAGCGACATCGTCTTTGCCAACTTTGCCATCTTTCTCAAGTTTCTCCAGTGCCTCTTTGGCATTACGGCGGATATTACGCACCGAAACTCGTGACTCTTCGGCCTTATTACGCGCAACCTTGATGAACTCCTTGCGGCGATCTTCGGTTAATTGCGGGAAGTTCACTCGAATGACGCCACCATCTGATGCTGGGTTGACGCCGAGATCAGAATCGCGAATCGCTTTCTCAATGATGGCCATCGCACCTTTATCGTAAGGAGTGACAACTGCGATTCGTGCTTCTGGGACTTGTACCGAGGCTAATTGGGCAAGCGGCGTGAATGTTCCGTAGTAGTCGACCATAATCTTGGCAAACATCGAAGGGTGAGCGCGACCAGTACGAATCGCACCAAAGTCATCGCGGGCAACTTCGACTGCCTTATCCATCTTCGCATCGGAATCTTTGAGAATTCCATTGACTAACTCAGACATTTCATTTCTCCTTAAGAGACGAGCGTTCCGATTGATTCGCCTCGAACGGCTCGGGCGATATTCCCAGTCTTCAATAAATCAAAGACAATGATGGGTAACGAATTCTCACGACAGAGGCTAAAGGCTGCGGCATCAGCAACAGCGAGTGATTTGCTCAAGACTTCATCAAAAGAAATCTTGTCATACTTGGTTGCGCTCTTATCTTTGCGCGGATCTGCGGAGTAGACACCATCCACCCCACTCTTGGCCAGCAATAACGCCTCAGCTTTGATTTCTAGCGCGCGCTGCGCGGCCACCGTGTCAGTGGTGAAAAATGGCATTCCCGCTCCTGCGCCAAAGATGACTACTCGTCCCTTATTTAGATGCCTGATTGCGCGAAGAGGAATGTACGGCTCTGCTACTTGTCCCATATGAATCGCAGTTTGCACGCGAGTGGGCACGCCCTCTTTCTCCAAGAAATCTTGGAGCGCAAGGCAGTTCATCACAGTGCCAAGCATTCCCATGTAGTCAGCGCGAGCGCGATCCATGCCGCGTTGTTGTAACTCAGCGCCGCGAAAGTAATTTCCGCCGCCAACAACGATTGCCACTTCAGTTCCAGAGCGCGCGACATCAGCGATTTGTTTGGCGATTCCCTGCACGACATCGGGATCAACACCGATACCAGTGCCACCACCAAAGACCTCACCCGAGAGTTTTAGGAGGACTCTCGAGTAGGTCATGGTCACTATTCTCTTACTGTCCGACGCGGAAACGGAAGAAGGCGGTAGCTGAAGTCCCAGCCTCGGTCAGGACCTGAGCAACGCTCTTCTTCTGATCCTTGGCAAAGGCCTGCTCAACCAGGCTCACTTCCTTCACAAAGCCAGTAACTCGACCTTCAACGACCTTAGCGAGGGCAGCCTCTGGCTTGCCTTCATTGCGGGCGGTCTCTTCAGCGATGCGACGCTCATTCTCGATGACATCGGCTGGGAC
>CAYQLC010000045.1:0-2785 GCA_964418325.1 uncultured Bifidobacterium sp. | reverse complement strand
GTCTCGCAATTGAGTTCGAGAATTACTCCGGAGTCGCCTTCGACCTTTGCAGTGACGAGCCCATTTGAGGTTGCTCGACCTTCGCGCTTGGTGACGCCCTTAAGGCCTTTGACACGGATGATTTCTACTGCTTTGTTGAAATCGCCACCAGCCTCATCGAGTGCTTTCTTGCAATCCAACATACCTGCGGCAGTTTGCTCGCGCAGGCGTTTTACATCTTCTGCTGTGTAGGACATGTATTTACGCTCTCTTTTCGTTCTTCTAGTTCTTCTCGTTCGGCTTGCGCTAGTACTAGTTTGCTGGTGTATCGGTAGCTGCAGGTGCTGCTGCTTCTAATTCAGCAGCGACATCAGCGACTGCTGCTGCAGCAGGCTCTGGCTTGTTATTTGCCTGGCGCGCTTGCATACCGGCAACTACTGCATCTGCAATGACGCGGGTAAGGAGCGCGACTGAACGGATTGCATCGTCGTTACCTGGAATCTTGTATTCGACCTCATCTGGATCGCAGTTGGTATCAAGGATCGCAATGACTGGGATACCAAGCTTGTGCGCCTCTTGCACTGCAAGATGCTCTTTCTTGGTGTCAACAACCCAGATTGCTGATGGAAGCTTGGACATGTTGCGAATTCCATCGAGGTTCTTCTTCAACTTATCTTTCTCACGACGGAAAATCAGGAGTTCTTTCTTAGTGCGGATCTGATCTTGGTTGGTCTCGAGGGCTTCTAGCTCCTTAAGACGATCGATTCGCTTGGCAACAGTGTTGAAGTTGGTGAGCATGCCGCCGAGCCAACGCTCAGTTACATAAGGCATGCCAACGCGCTTAGCCTGTTCGATGATTGGCTCTTGCGCCTGCTTCTTAGTTCCCACGAAGAGGATATGTCCACCACGTGCCACGGTATCTTTAACAAAGGCGTATGCCTGGTCAATGAGTCCCAGTGATTGTTGGATATCGATGATGTAAATACCGTTACGTTCGGTGAAGATGTAACGCTTCATCTTTGGATTCCATCGACGGGTTTGATGTCCGAAATGGACGCCGCTGTCGAGGAGTTCTCGCATTGTGACAACCGCCATGGTTGCGCGCTCCTAATTCTGCACAAGGTGAAACCTTGCGCACTCGGTTGTTGGTAGGAATCGATTTGATTCTTACCCCTAGCAATTCGAGCCGGCGCCCTTCGATGTGGACCGCTCGCGCGGAGCGTGCGGACCGAGGTAGTGAAGGGGCTCGATTTGCGTGAAGTCACCGGTTTTACTCGGTGCTGGGGGTAAGCCTACCTGACCCACAGGGGCGAAATTTCCCCAGGGGCGCCCCACAATCCATCAGGTACTCACCTTTGGGGCCACTATCTGCCCCTTATGACCACGCTTCCGCTCTCCCTCTCAGCAACCAAATGGGCAGCCACAACCGCCGTTGCCGCTGCCGCTTTCCTCTCTGGCATTGCGCTCCCATCGACCGCTGGCAGTGGTGGCGATGGCCAACCGTGGATCTCCCCACTTCCTGGATCGCGCCCGGTAATCGCGAGCTATCACCCTGCCGGTAACCGCGAAAAGAGAGGTGCGAAAGTTGGCGCAGCGCACATGGGTGTGGATTTTGCGGCGACCTTTGGTGAAGAGATTCGTGCGCCACAGACAGGAGTAATCACTTACATCGGAACAGTTAATCAAATTCCTATCGTCGTGCTCACACATTTGGATCAATTGGTCTTGCGCCGCACAACTTACCTTCCAGCAAGTACAGATTTCACTCTAGGTAAGTTGATTGCGCAGGGCGAGAACTTTGCGCGAGTGGCGCCAATTTTCCACTGCTCTAGACCCTGTTTGCATTGGGGTGAGCGCATTGGTAAGAAATATTCCAATCCGATGAAACATCTTGGTAAAGCTGTTCTTCTCCCTCGCTTTGATTAAAAGTTCATCACGCCCGGGGATGGGCTTGGTTATACGCCGCTTTTAATCGCTCCTCTGAGACATGCGTGTAAATCTGAGTCGTCGCTAGCGATGCATGACCAAGAATCTCTTGCACAGTTCGCAGATCAGCTCCTCGTTCAAGGAGATGCGTTGCCGCACTATGGCGCAATCCATGCGGACCAACGCGCGGCGCATTGGGTAACGCTTGGAGCGCGGTATACACCACCTCACGCACCGTTCGCGGATCGATGCGCTTGCCTCGCGCACCGAGAAAGAGCGCGAGTCCAGATGCACTACCTACGTATGAATTCCGCGCAGATGTAATCCAGTGATCAACCGCTCTCAGCGCAGGAGCGCCAAGTGGAACAGTGCGCTCTTTCCGCCCCTTACCAAATACACGGATGGTGTTTCGAGAACGGTCGATATCCTCTAAATCCAAACCGCATAACTCGGAGACGCGAATACCGGTGCTGTAGAGCAATTCGACAATGGCAATGTTTCGGATTGCATGCGGATCTACCTCCTCGCTCACCGCGCTCGCTAGAGATTGAAAAACCTCTTCAGTCTCATGAACTGTGAGAACCGTTGGCAGAGTTCGCTGTGAGCGTGGAGTGGCTAGTCGATCACCAATATCCGCTCTCATTAGGCCCTGCTTAGTCGCCCATGCAGTGAAAGTGCGAACCGCAACTGCCCTTCGCGCGATGGTGGTGCGTGCTCCTCCCTTACTTTGTTGGGAGGCTAGCCATGAGCGAATGGCGGCGAGAGTTAGTTGATCGACCGATTGGATTCCAGATTTTCCACAATGTTCAAAGAGCGCATTGAGATCACCCAGATAGGCGCGAATGGTGTGTTCAGAGAGATTTCTTTGGAGGCGCAGATG
>CAYQLC010000044.1:0-6080 GCA_964418325.1 uncultured Bifidobacterium sp. | reverse complement strand
CTGACAATGTGGGGGATTGGGCGCCGTTGACCACCGGGTGGCAGGAGAATCGAAAGAGAATGGCGATGGGATTTCCCTCAAGATCATCGAAGCGAATGACACCTACCGAATTATCAACTGGGTGGCCTGGCACCTCACCCAGTACATCTTGGTCACCATTCCATTCACGACGGTAGATATTCAAATCGCTTTCGCCCCAGGCGTGCGCCATCCGTGCCGGGCGCAATTGTGCTTGCGCAGTTGTTGCAGCGAGAACAGCTTGTTCGATTACAAACTCGAAGTAATTTTCGCTCCGAGAGATATCCCTATCTTCGGCATTACCACGGAGCATCGTTGGAAGGTCTGCGGCGCTGTGATTGTGGCTGAGATTGAACATCACGTTCACTACCGGAATATCGAGCGCCTTTGCAACGCGAGATCTAATTTCAAAGGCCTCTTCAGTACGCGAGTTTCCTAGATCACAGGCGATGAGGCAGAGCGTGACACCTTTAGATTCAAGAACTAAAGCGCCTAAAAAAAGATCGTCATCAATCTTTTCGATTGGACTGCCAAAGAGGCGAAGTCCACCTTTGGCCATGCCAAGCTCGGGGTTGATTGTGAGATTTACCGCACCAACCCGCAAGCCCTGGCCCGACATCTCACAACCTCAATTTTCAACTTTTGTTTAACTTTTGACGTGCTGCAACTCCAAGATTTCCTGGAATTGATGCGAGGAGCAATTTCGTGTACTCCTCACGTGGATCGTTGAAAATCTCTTCGGTATCTCCTGACTCCACAAAAACGCCATCTTTCATCACATACACGCGCTTGGTCAGATAACGAATAACACCAAGATCATGCGAGACCAAGACTATGGCTAACCCTTCATCTAAAAGTCCTCGGAATAGATTGAGCAACTGCGCCTGAGCGCTTTGATCGATTGCTGAGGTTGGCTCATCTGCGAGAAGCACGGTCGGGCTTGCTGAGAGCGCACGCGCGACGCTTACGCGCTGCCTCTGGCCTCCTGAGAGTTGGCGAGGCTTCTTGAGCGCATCAAGACGGGCAATTCCCATTCGTTGTAACAATTCAAGTGCGCGACCTTCAGACTCTTTCTTATCGCACTTGTCGTGAATGCGCACTGCCTCTGCAACCGCGCTCAGGCCAGTCAACTGAGGATTCAAGCTGCCATATGGATCTTGAAAGACCATTTGAACCTGTCGACGCGCTTCACCGGTGTAGGAGTGCGATCCTTTGTAGACCGGATTGCCGTTGAAGAAGATTTCACCCTCTGTAGGGGGTTGTAAGCCAGCCAATACTCGAGCAAGGGTTGATTTACCACTGCCCGATTCACCCACAATACCGATGGGCTCACCTGCGGAGAGCGTCAAGGAAACATTCTTTACTGCCTCGACTTTTGTAGCGCCAGAGCCAAAAGTGACACTGACATTACGTGCTTCGATTAAGAAATCACTCATCGAGTTGCCTCCAATTTCTCTGCATGCAAGCAAGCAGTTTGGTGCGCTCCACGCGCACCAATGAGCTCTGGATGATCGCCAACTTGGCAATCTGCCTCAACAAATTGGCATCGAAGAGAGAATCGACATCCCGCTTGCCATTGACCAACTGATGGTGCGCTTCCAAGAATTGTCACGAGTTCACTTCCTGGAGCAGCGATATCAATTCTGGATGAATTAAGTGCAATGGTGTAAGGATGGCGCGGCTTTTCGAGTTCTTTGACCGACCCGACCTCAACCGTTGCACCTGCATGCATGACAACTACTTTGTCGCAGACTTCATCAATGAGCGCAAGATCATGTGAGATAAGAATGATGGCAGTGCCCATAGTGGAGCGAATCTCCTTAAGTAGCTCCATGATCTGAGACTGGACGGTCACATCAAGACCAGTTGTCGGCTCATCGGCAATAAGCAATTTGGGGCTTGTTGCTAACGCGCACGCAATCATCACGCGCTGTCGCATGCCTCCGGAGAGTTGGTAGGGATACTGTTTCATCACAGTATCAACTCGCCGAATCTTGACCAGATCTAGCAATTCTTTGGAACGGGCTTTGATATTTGATGTATCGCCTGTGTTCCGCAGCGCTTCTGCAAGTTGGGCTTCGATGGTAAGAACTGGATTAGGACCAGCGAGCGCACTTTGTGGAACGTATCCAATGGACTTGCCACGCAGCTTCTTCCACTGAGCTTCGTTAATCTTTGCAAGGTCAAATCCATCAAATAGAACTTCACCACCAAGTACTCTTGCTCCTCGTCGCTCAAGCGTTCCAATGATTGCTCGACACACCATGGTTTTTCCGGAACCAGATTCGCCAACTATTCCAACCATCTCACCATTGCCGATATCAAAGTTAGCTTTATTGACAATGATTAATGTTTCCCGTCGCGGATGTGGAATGCCGATAACCACATCTTTGACTTGTAAGAGCGCAGATTGGGTTGTCATTAGGCATTCACCTCGCGAAGTCGACGCTGTAAGCCTTCGGCAATGAAAGCTACGGAAATTCCTGCCCAACATAATGCAAGACCAGGGAAGACAGTGGGCCACCAAATTTGAATAGGAAGTAAATTGGCGCCATCTTTGATCATCGCACCCCATTCAGCTTGGGGTGGTTTGCTACCTAAGCCTAGGAACGAAAGCGCTGCAACCGCGATAATCACAATAATAAAGTCGCTTAATGCATACGCTCGAGTTTCCGATGAAACATTGGGGATTATATGTTTGAAAAGAATACGAGGCTTGGAGAAGCCTAAGGTGCGCGCTGCCTCAACATAGCCTTGTTGATTTACCACGACTGCCCGAGTTCGTGCGATACGGGCATAACGAGCCCAGTTAACAAGTGATAGAGCGAGAATAATGCTTGGGATTCCGGGTCCAATGAAGGCAATCAGTGCGATGACGAAAATCAGGAATGGGAATGCATTAATTCCATCGATTAATGAACCGACAAACGAATTAACTCGCTTGTTCCGTGAAATACCCAACAAAGTTCCGACAATTGTGCCGACAATCAACGGAATAGATACTCCGATAATTGCGGTGCCTAGATCGACGAAAACTGCATCGAATACACGAACGAATACATCGCGACCCAATGAGTCGGTGCCAAACCAATTTTGTCGGTTTGGTGGAAGCATTGGAATTAGACTTGGCTCGTTGGGGTCATATTTGCTGATTCGAGGAATGATGGCACCTGCCAGAACCATCGCTCCCAACATTCCAAAGCCAGTCCAAAGACCGAAAGTTCCCTCCTTGCGACCTTTTCGTAGCTGGCCCTTCATCGCCTTCTTATCGGCTTTTGATAGTGTAAAAGTCATGAGAGCGTCACCCTTCGATCTAATAAATAGCCGAGCAAATCGCCAGCAAAACTAAAGAAGACCACAATGAGGCCGAAGATCATCACGACACCTTGAACGACAGGGAAGTCGCGTGCGGTTACGGCAGTGATGAGTTCTCTACCAATTCCAGGTAGCGAAAAAATCGTCTCCATGATGACTGTGCCGCCAATCATCACTCCCACCATGTAACTGAGGAGAACTACCGTGGGGGCTAGTGATGGACGGAGTAGATACGACCAGTAGAACTTCAATTTTCGTACACCCCGAATAACGCCCGTCTCCACGAATTCTTCATCGAGGGTGTCGACAAGCGACGAATGCAGAACGCGCGAGAGAACTGGAACTAATGAACCACAATTAACCAGCGCAGGTAACCAAAGGTATTGAAGGTTCTCAGGGAAGGAGCCTACGTACCCAGCGGCAGGCGCCCACGACGTTTTGATTCCGAAGAAAAGCAACCCGATTAGCGCCAAAAAGAAACCTGGAATGGAGAGCGATATCGCGGTACTCGCTCGGAAAATATAAGTGACGCTCTGCCTCTTACTCAAGGCAACTGCAAGAGCGAGGGGGAGTGCAAGAATTAACGCAAGGAGAATTGAGAGGAAAATCAGCATAAGAGTAACGGGCAAGTGTGTTCCAACAATTTCCGTAACATCACGTTGCGAGAAGAGCGAGACCCCAAGATTGCCTCTGAAGATATCTTTAACGTAGGTCCAGAACTGGATGAAAATTGGATCATCTAGATTGAGTCGCCGCCGCATTTCTTGAATTTGCTCTTCAGTGGCGTCGGCCCCGGCTGCAATTCGCACGGGATCGCCAGGACTCAAACGTAGGAGAAGGAAGCAAATAACCATGACCCAGAACGAGACAGAAATTGAGCGACCAAATCTGCCGAATACTGTTCTGCGCAGCGCAGCTCGTTGACGATTCTTTTCATGTGGGGTGGTTGATTTTGATTCCGCAGCTTCTGATAGCTCTGCCATCTCTCATCCTTCTCTAATCATTGAAGAAGGTGGAGCCTTGATGGCCCCACCTTCTTTCCAATCAGCCTACTTTACTTACTGCTCTCTCTAGTTCAGGAGAGCGGTGGAGTTGACTTAACAACGTAGGTGTCATTGCCCTTGATGTTGGTGAAGACGCCGGCTGGAAGGGTGGTGACACCGAACCAGAAGCGTTGACCTAGTGGAATGTGGGCTGCCTCATCCCATAGCTTCTTCTCAACAGCGGCAATGAGTGCCTTCTTTTCAGCAGCTGGTGCAGCATCGATTGCATCGAGCGCGGCATCATCACTGCTTGAGCCTGCCCAAACTGTCCATGCACCAGTCTTACCGTAGTAGGTGCGGAGGATGAGAGTTGGGATCTGGCCAGTTGCACCCGAAAGCTGAACGTTGAAGTCGCCCGAAGTCTGAGCAGCGCTTCCTACGGAATCAAGCTGTGGGATTACAGTTGCGCGAACGCCAACCTTTGCCCAGTCAGCAGCGATAAGTGATGCAGCATCTGCCCAACCTGGTCGGTTAAAGACTGTCAAGTTAAAGGTGATTGCCGCCTTGGTGGCAGGATCGATTCCATTCTCATAACCAGCTTCTTTCAAGAGTGCGCGAGCACGTGAAAGATCTTGACGGGTACGAGTAGGAATTGCGCATGTTGCAAGTGGGCTATTTGCCCAAGTGATGGAACAACCTGGTGCAACATCACCAAAGAATGCAACCTGGCCCATCTGCTTACGGTTGATAGCGTAAGAGAGCGCTTGGCGAACCTTCACATTTGAAAGTGGCGACCCAGCCTTTGCACCACCTGGGGTGGTGGCACGGAGGTTGAAATCAAGGGTGAATGTTCCCTGTGCTTGGGTAGGAGTGAAGCGATACTTCTTCTTGTCGTTGAGTTGACCACGAGCAATCGCACCTGGAAGGTCGAAGGCATAGTCAATTGTTCCCTGACGAAGTGCAATAACGCGAGTTACTGGATCGGGAATTGCAACGAAGTCAACGCGCTTTACAGCAACCTTCGCCCAGTAATTTGGGTTAGCTTCGATAGAGAAGATGTCATCGCCAGCAGTCCATGATCTAATCTTGAACGGACCAGCGCTGAGTGGATTCTTCCAGTAATCGGGATTACCTGCAGCCTTGCTGCGAGGATTGAGATGGTAGAAAAGTCCAGCGAGGAAGTAAGAGAAGTCATCGAAACGTTGCTTTAGCTTATAAACAATCGTCGAATCATCTGGTGCTGTTACGGACTCAACTACACCGAATCCTGGTGGTATACCAGCAGTCGATGACTTGAGGTACTCGAAAGCGAACACAGCATCATCAGCTTTCACTGGTGTGGTGTTATCAGAGTACTTCAAACCCTTCTTTAGGGTGAGAGTCCAAGTCTTGCCATCTTCAGAGACTTTGAAATCTGAAATAAGGTCTTTCTTTGGAAGGCCATCTACGCCAATACGGAACAACTTACCTTGGACCAAGTCTTTGGTTACATAGTTCTGGTTGGTGGTTCGCACAGATGAACCTGGATCAAGAGTTACCACCTTGTTGACAAGTGCAACTTTGATCAAATCGCACTGCGCTTTAGAGGCAGGCGTGTTTACATCGCAATTCTTACCTGTACCCGCAACTGCAGCCGGTATACCGATGAGAAGTGATCCCAACAGTGATGCCGATGCAAATGCGACTGCAATCTGTCGCAATTTCTTTACTGTCATTCTTAGTACCTTTCCGGAGGGCTAAGCACATACTTCAAGACCGATATGG
>CAYQLC010000043.1:1648-6123 GCA_964418325.1 uncultured Bifidobacterium sp. | reverse complement strand
AGCATTTGCCGAGTTCCTCGATGAGAACCTAGCTACAGCACAAGCGCAGCGAAATTGGGAGCCAAGCGATGGTGCATTGCCTGCACTTTATCTGAGCCATGGCGCTCCTCCAGTTTTTGATGATCGCGAGTGGATGTACGATTTCTTTAGTTGGTCACAATCACTTCCGAAACCGCGAGCAATTCTGATTGTCAGCGCACACTGGGAATCTGCGCCTCTTGCCCTTTCAACTCCGCATGGGAACGCAGGGTTGGTCTATGACTTTGGCGGATTTGCCGACATCTACTACACCATGCGCTATGACACTCCTGATGCATTTGATCTTGCGGCAAAGATTGCAGCGTTAATGCCGGAGACCGAACCGGTTCACCAGAGTAATTCACGTGGATTGGATCATGGCGCTTGGGTACCGCTCAAGGTGATGTATCCACTAGGTGATGTACCAGTCATGCAAATGAGCATGCCCACTCACGACCCGCAACGACTTTTGGAATTAGGTAGACGGCTCAAGCCTCTTCGGGAAGAAGGGGTGCTCGTTATTGGCTCAGGTTTTATGGTTCATGGATTGCGTCACGCTACCCACGAAATGCTCTTCTTCAACAAGATTCCAACTTGGTCGCACGAGTTCGACGCTTGGGTTGATGAAGCGCTTCGAAATGGCGATGTTGATACCTTGGCAAACTACAAGAGAAGCGCTCCTGGCATGCCTTACGCGCATCCAACGGTTGAACATTTCACACCACTCTTTGTAGCTCTTGGCGCTGCCTCGTCGCCTGATGCGAAAATCACGACAGCAATTGATGGTTATCGCTTTGGTTTTTCGCGACGATCAATCCAAGTGGCTTAGCTAAGAGTTAGCAGACCGGTACAACATCTTCGACTGCGCGTTGCTTCTGGCTTTCAAAACGCTCTGCAATCGAGACGAAGAGCGGTGGCACCTGCTTACGTGAGTCGGGAAGACGACAGACTGAACGTTGCAAAATGCTATCGCTCTTTACTCGTAAAACGATACGTGGCTCTTCTAGCAAGATGCTGACCCAATCATCGCCATTGCCATCGAGTACATATCCGACAATTGTTGATGCTTGATCACCCTTCTCAACGCCCTGCACAGCAACAAGATTTTCCGATGATGAGATGATCTGTAACCGCTCTGGTGCAAGCCAGACCTGATCATCAGCAACTAGCTGAGTTCCTGCGACAAGCGCAAAATAGAAAATTAGAAACTGGAATGGATGTGGCCAATCATCAAGATTATTTGTCCAAGCTGAAATTGCTGTGTAAATAATTAAAATGCCAGCAGCGAAGAAAGCTACCAATGCCACAGCGCGATTCCAAGAGAATGGTGAAGGAACGACCGTTGCCACCAAGAACCAAGCAACAATCGATATCCATACCCGAGAATTCTTCGAAACTGGTTTATCGCTGACATTTATTAGAGCAGTGATAGTGAATCCAATTGCTGCGGCAAGCAGCAAGATTGGAAGCGCTTGCACAATCGCGCCGGTGACGGTCTTGCTGATTCCTTGCGCGTCGAGAAATGAGAGCGCTGTCGGGGCAGAACGTCCGCTGATCGCGATAAGCCGAGTAAGAAGGTAGAGAACGCCGCCGAAGGAGACGATCTGCGTCATATTCTCCTGGAGTAATCCAGTAATCGTGCCAATCGTACGAGAGCGCTCAGCCAGTGAGAGCTTCTCGATCTTTTCCTGGAGCTCTTCCTGTAGCTCTTCTAGATCTTCACGGATTTCATCGACCTCATCATCGATTCCATTAGCATCGCGATCTTCAAATTTATTCTCGCTCATGAAGTCGAACTCCAAATCACCTGAGTTGCAACTGGAAGCGCGAGCGCATTCAGTGTGATTTCAGCGTTATCCATCAGGGCATAACGATCGCCACCCTCGAACTCTTTTGAGTTATAAAGAATCGTTCCGGCAGGAACGGTCATCTGCCATGTGACTCGTAGTTGCGGCAAAGTCTTTCCAGTGGTCCATGGAACTGAGATACAGACATCACCATTGCTCGAGGTAACACCACGTACTTCGCCACCTGGATAGGTAACGGTGATGCGTTGGTTCTTCGCTGCTTGGCTCACCGAACGCTCGAGGTTCTCACCATTGGCTACATCATCTTTATCGAAACCTTCACGAGTTGTAAGTACATAGATATGAAGCGAATCGCCATCAATTGTTGCCGTGGAGGAGAGCGCACCTGGTCCGACATCATCAAATGGCCACGAACCATCGCCTGCGGCACCTGCGATGGAATCTGCTAATTCGCTCACGAGTTGATCTTGGGTGAAGAAATCAGCTTCGATTCCTAAAATTCTCTGTGCAGCAATCCAGGTTGCAATTGTTCCTTCACGTGCGGTGAGCGAGAGAATTGACGAGGCGATATCACCGTTATACCGAATTGCATATGCCAGATTACGTACCTGGCTCAATTGTGGTTGGAGATCTGGATCATCAGATACACGTTTGACTATTTCATTTAAAGGTATTGCGCGAAGATCTGCATTTGGTTTGTTGGCAGTGGAGTAACCCAGTGGAATGGTGTCTAGAGTTTGACCAGCAATCGAATAGGAACGCATCATCGCGATGCCCTCAGGGCCTTTGATAGAACGGCCATCTTCAGCAGGAATAATGACGGGTTGCTCAGTTAACTGAAATTGACTGGTTACCCCTTGGCAAGGTTCTGCAGTCGCTTTAGCTGGGCGAAAAACGATGATAGGCGTAGTCACGAAGAAGAATGTTGGAATAATCATCGTAATGACGATATTCCGACGATGTTTTTTTAATTTGCTCTTTTGTTCTGGGGTCAGCGGAATCTCAGGCTGTCTATCGACGACTTTGCGGATGCGGCTTAAAGCAGCCCGAAATTTCGAGGGCTTGCCGGCGTTATCCATGGCTCGATTTTACTCTAGAAGTAGCCCGTCGCTTCTGGCCTTCCGAGGTAAAACTCATAAAGCGGTCCATGTTTCCCCGGAATTCGACGAGGAATAAAGCTTTTTGCCGAAGTCTGCCGCAAAAACACGGTTTCCATTACCGGTCATGAATAGCGCTCGCCAATTACGTGTTGATTCACGTGCTGTCCATGTGGAGCCTGAATTGCTGGAGGTGAAGATTCGTCCACTGCCGACCACTGCAACCATCTTCTTGCCACTTGCAGATACCGAGACGTTAAGCCAATTTCTATCGGAAGCTTTTGCGCTCCACGTTGCACCACTATTTGACGAGACGTAGATCCTGCCTTGAGCGACAGTTGCGACTAGTCGTTGGCCGCTACTTGATGAGGCCACTGCGCTCCATTTTTGTGAGGTGGCTCGCTGTGCCCAAGTTGCTCCAGAATCTGCGGAAGTGTAGATGAAGCCACCATCCACTACGGCAACTAATCTAGAGCCGCTACTTGATGATGCGACGCTTGTCCATTTTCGCTTGGATTCACGCGGTACAAACTCTGCCCCAGAATCCGTGGAGGTGTACAGATTCCCACCCATTTCGGCGACAATAACTTTGCTGCCATCTTCTGATGCTGCAACAGAAATCCAATTGAGTGGTCCGCCATTATCGTTGATGCGCGACCAAGTAACGCCAGAATCTAATGACCGATAGATATATCCGCGGTAGCCAAGGGCGTAAATCTTCTGAAGATTCTTTGAAGCAGCCATCGCGATCCAATTTTGCGAAACATCAAGCGCGACTGACCACGTGTTTCCAGAATCTGACGAGTATTCAATCTTCCCGCCATAGACTGCGGCAAATATCTGATTACCACTTTCGCTAGCAACTAGCGCCCTACGTTTGATATTTCCCGTGGTGAGAGAGAGTGTTTCCCAGGAGGCGCCAGCATCGCGAGATAGGTAAAGCAGACCAGTGTTTGTGGTGCCAAATCGAACAGAACCGTCGCCGCTAATTGAACAGGAGCTCCACGGAGCTTGCTCTGGAGCAGTGAGATCGGTTCGACCACCGCCACCAGTGACAGTTATTTGTCCTGCGGCGCCACAGCGCATTACCAAGTCAAAATCCTTGGCATATGCCATCGCCGTGACCAGATTATCTCCCGGTACGAATGACCAATCGGCTTCAGCAAGGGTTTTTACGAATACAGGTCCACCTAATTGGGCGCCTGTCACCCGAGCGCCATCTGGACTCACTGCAGCGCCCACCCATTGTGGTTTTTGCCAAATATTTCCGCCGTCTCCCCAATTGACGCCTGTGTCAGTGGAAATTGCAGGCTGCCCGTTAAACGGGAGAGCCAATATCGTGGCGCCGTTGTCAGAGAGTGCAACGCTACGCCATGTTGCATTCGACAACTTCTCGGTCCATGTACTTCCAGAGTTAGTGGAAAGCCAAACTTTCCCCCCAGAAACTGCTGCGACAACTACAGAACAATCTGAATCACACGCAACTGTGCGCCAATTTTGATCTGTTGCAACAGCAGTCCAGCTTGATCCGCTGTTGGTTGATTTGAAAATT
>CAYQLC010000043.1:0-1548 GCA_964418325.1 uncultured Bifidobacterium sp. | reverse complement strand
TTGATCTGTTGCAACAGCAGTCCAGCTTGATCCGCTGTTGGTTGATTTGAAAATTTGTCCACCAGCAACGGTTGCAAACATTACGGTGCCATCATCTGATTGCGCGACTGCGCTCCAGTTTCGAATGTCAGCTCGCTGAACCCAGTTAACTCCTATGTCAGAAGATGTGTAGAGGTAGCCCTGTTGATTAGCTATGAGAAGTGTCTTTGAAGTGCGTGCTACCGAGGATGCGATCCATCTACCGACAGGTCCCGTCGACGTTGTGATGGCTGAAGTAAGTGAAGTTCCCGCCACCGTTGATCGACCTTCGGTTGCACCTGTTTTATTTGTCGTCACTGTAACTGTGGCTCCGCGAGCTGAACTCAATCCACGGACTGTCAAAGGAAGGGTGGCGCCAGATGGGGTTCCTACAGTCACCGAACCAACGGAAACAGTTGCTGCATAGGTATACGTCGCATCGTAATTTGAGACATTGACCGTGAAACCACCGTATGTCGAAGTGGGTGAACTAAATGTTGGATCTAGTTGAGTAGGTACTGCTTGAATCTCAAAACCATCCGAGGTGTTATCTCTAGAACCAAAAAAGTTCGTCACGGTAATTGTTACTGCAACAAATTTACCTGCATCGTCTGAAGTCGTTGTGTACGTTGAATTCGTAGCTCTGGCAATATCCACGGCAGAGCTCATATTTGATCTGGTTGAGCGCTTCCACTGATAGCTGACTTGGGCATCTACTCCGACATACGTGGTCGCAGCGGTTAGTACCCTCCCGACCTGCCCTTCGCCGGTAATTGCGGCAGTTACTGAAGATGGCCTTGCGGAGTATTCGCCTTCGCGACCGGTTCCAGGGCCATTGAAAGACCAGGAAATATTTGCTCCATTTGATAGAAGAAAGGGATTGGCGTCGCCGAGGGAGAACACCCAGTTGTAAGAAGAATTGGGAGCTCGGTAGAGAAAATACTCACCTGGCTTGTACGCATAAATGTAACCAATTGACTGACCACGTCGATCAGCAAAAGAACATGAGCCTGCAGCGGTACACGAAGTTAATCGCCATGGTGCGCTTGGATTAACACTCCGTTCTAATTTGATGTATCCACCTGCAGGGACATCAATTTCAAATGAATTGCTCCGCTGCACGGTGCAGGTACCAGCTGCTCGATAACAATCTGCATAATCCCGGCCACCAGTATTTTTAAAAGCGGATGTCACTTTATCTCTCGAGAATTGCAGAGTATCGAGCGTCGATGCGAGTGATGAATCAATAGTAAGGACTAGAGGTATCGCAGAAAGCAGTGAACCTAATAGCCCAAGGACGAGCACCTTTGCAGTATTTCTGATTCTTGTTTTCATGTTAGTTCGGCTCCGGTGGTGTTAGTTCAACCTCATCATCATCATCATCATCGTCATCGTCGTCATCGTCGTCATCGTCGTCATCGTCGTCATCGTCGTCATCGTCGTCGTCGTCGTCGTCATCGTCGTCATCGTCGTCATCGTCGTCAGAATCTTCTTCATCATTGGTTTTTGCGAAGCCATTTACATCAAAAC
>CAYQLC010000042.1:0-6193 GCA_964418325.1 uncultured Bifidobacterium sp. | reverse complement strand
GACGACCCACGGATTAAAAGTCCGTTGCTCTACCGACTGAGCTAAAGGCCCCAAGCGCAAATTCTTGCGACGAGGGTAGAGTCTAATCGAAAACTACTCAGTCCCCAGCCACCTCAAATGAGGTGGGATTACACCTACTTTTTCTTGAATCCCGCGGGGCACTTGGGAGCGACGCCTGAGACTTTTCTGGTGAGTTTGCCCTTGACGCAGCTAATGGAGATTCGTTTTGCCGGCGCCTTAACTGCTGGCGCGCTACTCGCGCTCTGTGAAGATCCTGCTTGCGATGATGGCTGGGCAGGTTGAGCAGGCTGAGTCGTTACCGGCTTCTCTTGATTGAGTTTGATTTTGAGCGTCGGGCTGGAGAAGGTGAAGCCGCGCGCTGAGAGTTTAAGCCACTTGTCATTTCCCGTACCTAATTCTTGGAGCGATGACGTTTGTACTCGCTCCTCCTTGCCAGCATCAACGATGGTGACTGTGGCGGAAATAGGTGCGTCGGTAAATCCATACAAACACTGGGCAGTGCCTTTACGCATCACAAGGTCATAAGTTCCCTGGAATACCGAACCATCAGGATTAAGGTGCATCCCACCAACTTTGTAATTGAGGGAGCCATCCATGAAAGCTGGCGCAGTTCCTTCGTAGACCATCGCGTTAGTTGTGACAACGCCAAGTAATTTAGTTGTGTCAGCTAGACATTGTGAACCAAAACCACTTTTGATGGTAGTGGCCGACCATGTACTCACTAAACCAGCAGCAGTATCCTTCGCGACATCTTTCCAATTATCTATGGTGAAGAATGCGCCCTGTTCGTTAGCGCGGCTATTAGTGACTCCGGTGAAATCAGAGTTGCGGGGCATATTCTGCATCATCCCCGGAGTTGCCTTCGAACGCTCAATGACCGCATAGAATTTTGGAACTTTTACGGGTTCGGCATCTATCGCAATCTTGTTTTGCTCTGCATCAAAAGTTTCCACCGTAATTAACGGATCTGCCATACGACCCATCAACCAACCAGTTAATTGATTACTTACCCGCAAGGTCAACGATGCTCGTACGCCCTCGGGAAAATCTTCCATCAAGCCGCATCGACCTGTCTCTGTCCACGCGCACTCTCCAGCGGAGCCTCGCGTACCAATTCGAATGGACCCATTCGGCAAAGTCATCTCGTCTGAGAATGGTCGTTCATATTGGAACCCACTCTTATCTGAATATGGGAGCACCATTGCGGTAAATTCATCAAAGACTGGTCCGCGCCCTGGAAACTTTGTTGCTTTGAGCACGACATAAACCGCATATGTATCTGCGCCGCCACTATTTTTCATTCCCTCGGCACGCCATAAACTGATACTCGAACCACCAGGTAATCCATCTCCAGGAGTGTTTGCAATCAACGCACTATCAACCTGCCGAATTAGCGTGGCACTCTTCGTTGTGGGCTCATCTTTCTTACGGATCGATACATTTTCGATACACCACTGTTCATTAGCCGCTTTGCATGCTGGCAATAAAAGATTGGCTACGTAGGTTTGATCTGGTTTATTACATGGATCCACACCAATAGCAGTGCAGAGCCTGGCATTTGGCGTTCCGTCCGGATTTATTCGCGGGACTCCTTGGGCCGTGAGCAAAGAAACGTTCTCCCCCGAATTGAAGAAAGAGTCAACGATATTGACACCAATGATGTTGTTTCCTGGCGGGGTGATATTCGGCGACCAGATAGCACCATTCGATGGCAGTATCGAAAAGATCAGCGCGAGATTAAGTGTTGCCGAAATTATAAACAGCCGTGCACTCCGCCTCATGGCAGAAAATTTACTACTTTCTCCTAAAACCGGAAGGGCATTTTGGCGAAGTACCCGTTACCTTCTGGCTACTCCTGCCCTTCACGCACGTGATTGTTACCCGCTTTGGAGCGCTCGCCTTAGGCGCAGCGGCCGGCGTGGGGGCAACGGTTGGCAGGACCGGCTTTGCAGTGATTTTCACCGCCAATATCTCGCTATAGGCTGGAAGTGATTGATCGGTTATCCAATTTTTCACACGAATATAAAAACCTTTGTCGCCATCCTGAATTAGGTAATTTTTCTTAGTGGCGCCAGCGATATCGGTACATGAGGCGCCTTTTTCATCAGCACAGCGCTGCCACTGATACGAATAGGTGGGTGAAATCGCACCGCTCCATATTCCTGGAGTAGCAATCCACTCTTGTCCCACTTGCAAGAAACCAAATGTCGATGGCGCGCGGTCTAATTTAGTAGCCGCTGTAACTGGTCCCAAAAGATTTGAATTAGCTGTGACGACACCAATCCGATTCGTGGCAGTCACTTTAACCCGGAAGAATTTGCCGAGATCGGCAAAGGTTAATTTCAAAGTATTTGTCGTTGCACCAGTGATGTCAGAGCAACTGGCACCAGGCGCATCAGAACAAACCTGCCATTGGATTGCAGTAGTGGGAATTGGAACGCCAGTCCATGTCCCACTGGTGGCAGTTAATGTTTGTCGATCTACCACAGTGCCACTAACACTTGGCAAGAGTGAATTAACTGGTAGGGCTGTTTTGATTGCGACTGTTGTTAATGCGCTTGGCGAACCCTTCACGCCGAGATTATTTGATGCGGTCACCATAATTCGGAAAAACTTTCCGACATCACTCTCTTTCACAGTGTAGGTCAACCCGGTCGCGCCTTCAATTGGCGTGCAAGTAGTGATATCTGTCGAAGTACACGATTGCCACTGCTGGGTAAACGTTGGGGTTGGAAATGCTGCAAAGGTTCCTCGAGTTGCCGTCAATACTTCATCAACAGCAACTAATCCAGTAATTGTTGGAAGTGCAGTGGTGATGGGCTCAGAAGAAATTTGACTCGTTAATCCGGAGAAGGTGCTTCCAGCAAGATTAAATGCATTAGCAGCAACCGATACTTGACCACGTAAATAGAACCCGACCTCAGATGAAGTGACAGTAAATCCTGTTGATGTTGCATTCACGATGTTGGCGCAAGTGCTCACATCAGTAGATGAACAGCGCTGCCATTGGTAGGAAAAGATAGGTGTCGTTGCACCACTCCACGTTCCACTACTTAACGTGAGCGTCGTTCCGACGAGCACTGAACCAGTAATAGTGGGAGCAACCACAATTGTTGGTTGGGTAAGTACTCGCCCAGTAATGGCACTATTAGCTGTGGTTCCACCACCTGCGGAAAGGGCAGTCACCTGAACATAGAAGAAATTTCCGCCATCGTTAAGCCCCAATGTATAAGTAGCGTTAGTGGCTCCACTTATTAGGGTGCACGCACTCAATACTTGGCTGGAGCAACTCCACCATTGATAGGTGTAGCTAGCCGGCGTTGGCGTCCAACTTCCTGGAGATGCGGAGAGAGTCTGCCCGACTGCGAGGGTGCCCGAAATTGTTGGCGCCGTAACTGCCAAGGGGCCCGCTGCTGACGCTGATGTCGCGGGGAGGAGGGCGAAGAGTAAGGAAGTAAGTGCTAGGAACCGAAGAAGACTCCGTGCCGCCATGGATTAATTATCATGCAATGAGCGGAAAATTTCCTCGTGAATCGCGCTATGAACTTGCGCGTTTTAACCGATCCCGAATCGCTACCGCCACACCATCACCTGTTGGTGGAATGACGTAAATCGCAGATAACTTCTTCCGATCTCCCTCGCGTAAGGCGTCGTAAAGCACGCGCGCATACTCTTCATCATTTGCTGGATTTGCCAGGCGGATTGCGCCTGTAGGCGTAGGAAATTGCTCGAGGGCAATGAAACCATCGCCCGGAATCACTCTGTTTATCGAATTCTCAGAATCGACTAAGTGGACTTTGGCTCGTGGCGCATAGTGCTGCTCAAGCGTGCCCGAAGCACGTACCTTCGATGCACTCTCATCGACTCTTAACCCAGTGGCCGCTTCAATCATCTCTTTTGTTATTGCGCCCGGGCGCAGGATTCTTGGCGCAGCTCCCAGACATTCGATGATTGTTGATTCGACGCCCACCTCGGATGAACCGCCATCGAGAATAAGATCGGTGTCAGAATCAAGATATTCGCCAATTTCCTCACGCACGGCGAGCGCACTCGTTGGCGATATCGCACCGAAACGATTGGCACTTGGCGCGGCAACGCCAACGCCGGCGAGGGTGAGGAATTGGAGCGCAAGAGGATTACCAGGGATTCGAATCCCCACGCTCTCTTGCCCTCCCGTAATAAAATCACCTACTTTTTCACTTCGCGGAAGTATTAACGTCATCGGCCCTGGCCAAAAGTTACGAGCGAGAGTGATTGCGTAATCAGGGATATCGTGTGCCCACTCACTTACCTGATTGATATCGGCTAAATGCACAATCACCGGGTGATCATGTGGCCGCCCTTTTACTTCATAAATCCGCGCAACTGCGCTCTCATTTGTGGCATCTGCGCCCAATCCATAGACCGTCTCAGTAGGAAAGGCGACTAATCCCCCTGCGCGAAGTTTTTCTGCAGCGCTCCTTAAAGCATCAGTTGAGCAATTTGAGAGAATCGTCCCCTGAGCACACATATATATATTGTCCCACTATGAGGAAACTTTAAGAAAAGTGCGAGAGGATTACGCCATGACTACAAAAACGCGACGAATTATCCCGGCTTCCCTTCTTGCAGCTGCTCTGGCCCTCGGCTCCATCGGATTTACCGGGGCAAGCGCTAGCGCCGCCTCCTCTGGTGTAAGCGTGCAAGGAACCGGCACGGTGAAGGTCACCCCCGACACGGTACGTGTCAATGCCGTGATCTCCTTTGTCGGTGCGACTAATTCGGCTGCCTCCAAGGCGGTAAGTACAAGCGCTGCTGCATTCCGCGCCTCCCTGCGTGCTCAGAAAGTTGCCTCAAAAGATATTCAGTCGCAGAACCTCACCATTTATCCCGAATACACCTGGACGCAAGAAAAGGGACAGGAATTGAAGGGGTATCGCGCAAGTCAGAGTTTTACTGTTCTTATTCGTGATGAGACAAACGCTGGAATGATTATTGATGCAGCGGTCGATGCTGGTGGAGATAACATCCAAGTTACCGGAGTTACGCCAATTGTTCTTGATATTGACGATGCACAAGATGCAGCACGCGAGAAAGCGGTAGCAAAGGCTAAGAAGAAAGCTAATGCCTATGCCAAACTCTTTGATTTTGATCTTGGAAAGATTCTCTGGGTAAGTGAGAGTTCCTCCTCATATAACCCACCAATGTTTGGTGTTGCAAAGGCCGCAACTGCAGAGGCTGCAGCGCCACCAACTGAGATCGATCTTGGTGAGCAAGATGTCACTGTCACTGTTGATGTGCGCTGGTCTATTAAGTGAGCGATAAGTTAAATCGCACACTTGAATCGCTGATCAACGAAGGAAAATTAAGCACCAGTACCGCTGATGAGATTAGAGCTCGATATAACTCGGAAGATCTCGGTATAGCGGATATGCGCCAATCTCGGCGATCAATTCTCGCTGAGATTGGGGGTTATCTTGGCGGCGCATTCACCGTGATTGCTGCTGCAATTCTCTTAAATTCACAATGGGAGCGCCTAACAAAGGTGGGGCAAATTTCTATTTTTGCCCTAAGCGCACTTCTACTCTTGCTGCTTGCTCTTCGTTTGAATTATCTGAAAAATGCGCAGCGACGAGTTGCTGGTTTACTCTTCCCGGCGAGCGCGCTTGCTACGACTGCGGCAATCGGCACTGCATTAGGAAATGATGGTCCGTACTCATTGGCATTTTTGGCTGGAACTTTAGTCACGCTTTTTGGCTACTTACGAGTGCAGACTCCGATTGGCCATGTTGCACTGTACATTGCAATTTTCACAACACTAGTTGCCGCCAACGAACAGATATTTGATTCGCGATATGACTATCCACTTCTGCTTGCCTGGTTAGCACTCGCTTCAATCTGGCTCTGGCTCACAGTACGATTAACGTTGCAGGAAGATTTCTGGGGCTATCTATTGGTAATGGGCACGTACTTCATCTCAGCGCAATATCTTCAAGTGCAAGATCAGAACATCCCTTCCTATCTTGTTTCAGCGGTGAGCTCTGCGTTAGGTATCTGGCTCTATTTGCAGACTCGTAAATGGCCACTATTGATTGGTGCGTTGGTGATTGCCACATTCGGTGTGGGCATCTTCATCGTTGACACATTTAATGGTGCGCTGGGCGCTGCCCTCGCCCTCCTTGCTGGCGGCCTG
>CAYQLC010000041.1:0-6256 GCA_964418325.1 uncultured Bifidobacterium sp. | reverse complement strand
ATACCTTGGCTTACCCCGAGACAAAGAGAGTATCTATCGCGCGCGCACTCATCTCAGAGCCCAAGATTCTTCTTCTTGATGAACCCGCCGGGGGTTTAGGTAAGGAAGATATTGAGTGGCTTGGGCTAGTTATTAAGAACCTGCGCCGTGATTGCTCAGTTATTCTCGTGGAACACCATATGGATGTTGTGATGGCAGTATGCGAACGACTCTACGTTTTAGATTTTGGTGAGGTTATCGCTAGTGGTAGCGCCGAAAAAGTTCGCCAGGATCCTGCGGTGATTGCCGCCTATCTTGGTACCGCGGTGAGTGAATCATGACGTTGCGCGTTCGTGGCCTAACTATTGATCATGGTGCGATTCGAGCAATCTCTAGCGCATCCTTTAATGTGCCAAAAGGTTCCATTACTGCAGTTATCGGTGCCAACGGCGCGGGTAAATCCACATTACTCAGAACAATCTCCGGATTAAAACGTGCGACCTCAGGGAGCATTCTGTGGGATGAACTCACTCTCGATCATTTACAAACTGAACAGATTGTCCGCTCTGGCATTGTGCATGTCCCAGAGGGGCGATCAGTAGTTACGGAATTGACTGTTGCCGAGAATCTTGCGCTGGGGGGCGTGTGGCGTTTGCGCCACAACAAGAGCGATGTTCTCAAATCAATTGACGAGGTGTATGAGCTCTTTCCGCGTCTTGCGGAACGACGAAAACAACGGGCCGATACGTTATCGGGTGGTGAGCGCCAAATGCTCGCAATCGGACGAGGGCTGGTTGCGCGACCACAATTACTCTTACTCGATGAACCGTCCTTAGGTTTGGCGCCTTTGGTTGTAGAGCAGATTTTTCAGACACTTGCCGAGTTGCAACGCAGTTCGGGGATGACAATATTGTTAGTCGAGCAGAATGCGATGAGTGCGCTGCGAATCGCCTCTCAAGGAATTGTGCTAGACCAAGGACAGGTAGTGATTGCTGATGATGCTCAAGCAATCATGAAGAACGCGGCGCTGCGCCATGCATATTTGGGATATTAGGTGAACTGATGACTCTGATTAACACTCTCATTGCCGGCGTAAGTATCGGAGCGATTTATAGCCTGATTGCTTTTGCGCTGATTTTGGTCTGGCGAAGCACTCGAGTGGTGAATTTCGCACAAGCAGGTCAAGCCGCATTCTCTACATATATAGGTCTCACCATCGAAAAGGCGGTGGGCAATTATTGGATTGCGCTAATCGCGGCAATCTTGGCAGGAATCCTCGTGGGAGCTTTCGTCGAAGTAGTGATTGTGCGTTACATAGTCAAGCATGCAACCTCTGCTGCAACAGTAACTGTTGCTCCCGTCATTGCGATGCTCGGCTTACTTGGAATTTTTCAAGGAGTGATGGGATTAATCTGGGGCGGGGAGTACCAGCCTTACCCCACCGCTTTCGCGCGTGAAGGTATATCAATCGCCGGAAATCAGATTCCGTTTTCGCAATTTGATCTCTTTGTCTTGCTCACCGTTGTGGTGGCGATGTCGATTTCAGCAATCATTTTCCAACGCACCAGTTTGGGTCTGTCAATGCGTGCAGCTGCTTTTGCGCCAGAGGTAACCAGACTCTCTGGAATCCGAGTCAGTCGGATTCGAACGCTCGGTTGGGCTTTTGCAGGTGGCGCTGGCGGTCTTGCCGGTGTTCTTGTGGCGCCCACGACATTTATCGCGCCGAACTCGTTTGATTTACTTTTAGTTTTCGGTTTCACCGCAGCGGTTATTGGTGGTCTTGATAGTTTGATTGGTGGGGTACTCGGTGGGTTAGCGCTTGGTATCGGATTGTCGGTTGTCACTGGATACCTTGGTGGTTCGTACACCTTTATGACCGCTTTTGTATTACTCATCATCATTCTGCTTGTGAGACCGCAGGGAATATTAGGGGCGCGAGGTGCTCGCCGTGCGTAAATCCGAGAGTCCAAGCGCAACAAAACGAGTAGTACTCGCTGTTGTTGTTGGCCTCCTTTTATTTTTCTTGAGCAACTTCGTCGATGAGTACCGCATCTTCCAAGGTGCACAAGTGGCTGCCTATCTTGTTGGAATCATTTCGATAGTTCTACTCACCGGATTCTCGGGTCAGATCACCTTGGGTCAAGGCGCCTTTATGGCAGTTGGTGCTTACTCATCAGCAATTGTGGTGCAAGAGTTTGGCGTTCCTATTTGGTTGACATTCTTTATCGCTGTTATTGCAGCAGCGCTCTTTGGTGCAATCATCGGAATCTCTGCAGGACGTCTGAGCGGCCCATACTTAGCCGGTGCGACGTTGGCATTCGCAGTAGGAATACCGGCATTAGCAAATGCGATTCCAATTCTTGGTGGAGAGCAAGGATTGCCATTTGATATTGGTCTAGCACCTGGACGATTTGCAGAGACTGTCACTCCGTATCAGTGGCTCTTTTGGATCTGTGCCCTCTGCGCGATCATCGCAGTAGTCGTTGCTGTCAATCTCACGTCAAGTGGTTTAGGGCGACAATGGCGCGCAGTACGCGCCAATGAAACTGCAGCGGCGCTCTCGGGAATTAATCCAGCGCGTAGCAAAGTGCTCGCCTTCACCGTAAGTTCAGGCTTTGCGGGCTTAGCTGGAGTCTCCTTCTCAGCAACGGTCGGGTTGGTATCTCCATCGGGCTTTACCCTCGCGCTCTCATTCCTTCTTCTCACCGGCGCGATTCTTGGTGGTATCTCGCATATCTCGGGCGCCCTTGGTGGCGCCATCATTGTTGTCATCATTCCGGTCCTCTTCGAGACGTGGACGGAGGAGGCATCGCTAGGGGTTGCGACCTACCTGCCGGGCATCATCGTGAGCGCCCTACTTCTTTTGAGCATCGCCCTGGCCCCTGAGGGCCCTTCGGAGTTGATTCATAAGCTCCGCCACCGTAGCCACGGCCGCCACGGCAAGGGTTAAGCACCTCTCTCAAGGCCCGCCGGACCTCTGATGGGCGCGCGAAGATAACAAAGTACTCAGGGTTTTCTCGGGTAAAGGTTGGATAACGGGGCCTCTTTGGGGTGGGTAGATAGGGGTGGTGGTAGGTAGGCTCAGGACTCCAAACCCGCTCTAATCCCTAGGGCTGGGCAGATAAGAGATCGAAGTCACGAATGGAAGGACATCCATGATTCGCGCACTTAAGAATCGAGTCCGTGTGGGAGCAGCTCTCGTTGCACTCACAGGCCTCGTGTTATCTGGTCTACCTGCGCAAGGAGCAGCGACACCAGGTGTAACGAAGGACACAATCGTTCTGGGTATGTCTAGCGCGCAAAGCGGCGCAGCATCACCGGGATACAACAAAGTCGGACCTGCAATGCGGGCCTACTTCAACTACATCAATGAGAAGGGCGGCGTCTACGGTCGCAAGATCGAGCTTAAGCTCGAAGACGACAAGTACGTTCCAACAAATGCCGTCAACAAGGTAAACAAATTAATTTTGCGCGACAAGGTCTTCGCTCTTGTGGGAAATCTCGGAACATCCACCCACACCGCAGCCCTCAAGCGAACCCCTATCATTCGACAGAATGTTCCAGATCTTTTCGTGAACACCGGATTTAGTGGCTTTGCCAATCCGAAGAAGTACCCAACCACCTTTATGTACCTTCCTTCTTACATCATGGAAGCAAAGATCATGTCCCGCTACATCAAGGACAATTTCGCAGGTAAGAAAGTCGGAATCCTCTATCAAGATGATGATTTCGGTAAGGATGGTCTAGCTGGTTTCAAGGCTGCCGGCCTTAACTTCGTTGCTGGCGGAACCCAACGTTATGCATCACTTTCCCAGGCAACTGTTGGTCTTACCGCGCAAATGACTGCGCTCAAGAGCTCAGGTGCTGAAGTGATTATTCTCTTCGGTGTAACCAGCGCGACTGCAGTTGCAATGCGTACTGCCGCAGCTCTTGGTTATCCGACCTCGTGGACTCCACAGTTCATCATCGGATCCGTTGGTGCAGATCCAACAACCTTGCTCACACTTGCTGGTGCAACCACCGCTGAGGCTCGTGCTGCAACGCTCCGTTCACTAACCGGCGCGCTCAGCCTCTCCTTCCTCCCAGCAGCCACTGACACCGAAGATGAGTACGTCAAGAAGTTCATCGAAATCAACACTGCGTATAACAAGGGTGTTGCATGGGATAACAATGTGCTCGTTGGTATGAACCAAGCGATGTTGATTGTCCAGGCGCTTCGCGCAGCTGGCCAGAACCCAACGCGCGCTTCACTTATCTCTGCTCTCAAGAGCAAGGGTGGCACTTTTGCATCTGCCGGATATTCGAAATTGGATTCGGGCAATCACGTGGGTTACACCGGGTATTGGGTTGGTCGTTACAACTCGACCGGAGTTATCTCTCCAGTAGGTGGGGGTAAGCCTGTGATCTACACAGCAGACTCCAGCACTGCTAATGGCGATGTCGCCATCTCAACCTTCGTCCGTCCAGCGATGCCAGCTGATGGCGTCCCGACAAATAGCTAATCGATAAGGAAAAGGAGAAAACGAAATGAGACTTACTCTTAATAAGACTCGCCGCAACTTGGCGCTCCTTCTCTCGGTAGCGCTTGTTGGTGCGGTCCTTGGATTCCCAAGCGCTGCAACTGCTTCGGAGCCAACATGCACCACTGCTAGTGGAATTACCACGTGCACTGGTGAAACCAGCGACAAGGCAAAGTATGAGATTCGAGTTCCTGATGATTTCAATGGAACTCTTCTACTCTGGTCACACGGCTATACCTATGTAGCAAAGATTCCAGCTCAGGTTCCACTACTAGGTGGCCAAGGCAATGATCTTCGCGCAACTATTGCTCCAGGTGCTCCTGATGATATGACGTTGGCTAACGCCTTCCTCAATCAAGGGTATGCGCTCACCGGTTCTGGCTTTGCAGTGCCTGGTTGGAATCCGGAATCTGCAGTAAAGACCAATGTCGAACTCCTTGGCATCGTCAAGAAGAAGTTCCCAAAAATTAAGCGAACAGTTGCTTGGGGAGCTTCTCTGGGTGGCACCATCACCCAACGACTTGCAGAGACCAATCCAAAGTTGATCGATGCAGCGCTTCCCCTCATGGCCTTCAATAACGTCGACCGAGTGGTCGGAAGTAATGGTGGCTATGGCACCGATGCAGTCTGGCTTTTCAAGATGTTATTTGATCCAACGATCAAAGGCTTTGGCTACACCGCAGGTCCAGCAGGATTCGGTGAGGCAGCTGCTGATTTCGGCAAAGTGTTAGCAGCAATTGTTGCGATTCAAGGTGGTCTGACGAAGTCCGGTGCAGATACCTGGCCAGCGACAGCGACTTTGGTACCTGCTGCAGTTAAGGCAGCCCTACCAGCGCGCAGCGCCCTCTTGATGGTCGGCCTACTCTCAGGAATGCCGATGCGAAGCACTAGCTTCGATGGCGTAACGGGAACTCCGATTGATACTTCAAGCATTGCTGCAGCAAGCGCATCAACCTCAGCAAGCACTGGATTCTCACTTGCAGTCCAGCCAGCCCTAGCCGTTGCTGAGAATATGGTCAACATCGCAGGTTTTGCGACCTTCGCTCGTTACGACCTTGAGACTCAAGTCGGAAATAAGAACTTTGCGGATAACCAAAAGGTTGATTATGCAAAGAAGCTTTCCGAAGATGAGCGTGCAACGTACAACGTCGCACTCTCCGGTGAAGCTGGCATCGATGGACTCCTCGCACTAGTCGCTGGATTCCAGAAGGCCGCACCACTCAAGGCAGATGCTGACGCCCTTGCCAAGCTACAAAAACTCGACACTTTGACTGGTCAGATCAACGTACCAACGATCGCTTTCAACAACACCGAAGAGGTCGTTGAATTCCAGCCAATGATGGCGTGGCAGATTGAGCGGGCAAACGCTCAACACGCTGCTGCGGTAGCTGCTGCTAAGGCGAAGAAGAAGAAGGCGCCTGCAAAGAAATTTGCTGCCTTCTGGGGTCAGCCATTAGACGAGTACACCAAGTTCACCTCCTCCGGAACCCCCATTACTCAAACGGAGACTGCAGGTGCTGGACACGTGAAGTTCACCTTCCCACAGTGGATGGATATGATCCGCCTTGGTGATATGGCTGCACGATTGAAGCGACTTCCAAGTGAAGCGATCCTCAATCTCACTCGCGAAAGCGATCCAAACTGGTACCCAACTGAAGACTTCGATGCAGATACCTTCGAGTCGATTGGTTCATAACCAGTAGTCAGTAAGTAGAAATTGGGCCTGCACCTTCGGGTGTGGGCCCAATTTTTTTAAT
>CAYQLC010000040.1:0-6997 GCA_964418325.1 uncultured Bifidobacterium sp. | reverse complement strand
TGCGATTTACTCCTACACACGATTTACCGACCTGCACTGCGAATGTCACGATTGCAGCTGATGGGAGCGCAAGTTATCGATTTCTGATCGACGGTACCGCAACGTTCGCCTATGACAAGAAAAATCTTCCTGATGCAGCCGCAGAGGAGGTTGACGCGATCTACTTCGGCACGCTCGCGACCATCGTGGAACCCGGGGCGTCAGTGCTCTTTGAGTGGATGAAAGGTGCCGCAGGAAGAGTTCCCATCATCTTCGATCCAAACATCCGTCCAAGCGTGCTCGGTGATCGAGATCGTTATCAGGCAGCGGTCGCACGATTCCTACAAATCTCTGATGTAGTGAAGGCAAGTACCGATGACATCAATTGGCTCTATCCAGATAAAAATGAATTTGAAGTAGCAAAGAGTTGGCTAGAACACGGTGTAAAGCTCGTCGTCATCACTCGTGGTGAGCAAGGATTGGTGGGAATTACCAGCGAACACATGATCGAAGTTCCCGGTATTACAGTTGATGTTGTTGACACGGTAGGTGCTGGCGACACCGTCGGGGCAATTCTCGCCGAAGGAATCGTGACTCATGGATTCGAGCGTGCTCTTACCGCGGAGCTCTCTCATATACTTCATCGAGCTGTACAAGCATCGGCAATCACCTGCTCTAGACAAGGTGCCCAACCACCCTATAGGAATGAGATATGAAACAGATTATCGAAGGTGACCAGATCCGCGTAGAAATCGATTTGGAGAATGGCGCACGCCTCTCCTCTGTGCAGTGGGGTGGTTATGAGTTCTCCGTGCAAAAGAGAGAGAACATCCTCTGGTGGGGTTGGTATCCGATGATTCCGTGGGCAGGTCGAGTCCTGCACGGAAAGTTTCGCCATAAAGATGGTCGAGAAGAGCAGTTGCCCACCAACATTATTCCGCCCCACGCCATTCATGGATTGGGATTTCTGATGCCTTGGCAAGACTGTGGCAATGGCGTAAGTCGCGTTGATTTTCCCGCTCCTTATAACGGCGCTAGCGCTGAGCTGCGCGTTTCAGTATCAGGCAATGTGCTCAATTATGAATTGGAATATTTCGCAGGCGATTGTGATCTTCCTGGCTGGGCAGGTATTCATACCTGGTTCCCGCGCGAGATTGGCGGCGGCGCTGAAAAAGCAGAGGTGATATTTACCGCGGAGAAGATGCTGAAAGTTGATGAAACGTTGATGCCAAACGGAGAATTTATTTCTCCGATAACTCCACAACCTTGGGATGATGTCTTTTATAACCCCATTGGGACGCCGACCGCGCTGTGGAAGGGTGGCGCGAAACTCGAAGTCACCTCACCAACGCCATGGTGGGTCGTTTACACATTAGATAGCGAAGGTGTCTGCATCGAACCACAGACTGCGCCACCGAATGCGCAGAATCTTGGTTATGACTTAAGCAAGTCAAATCTTTTGCAGGCGCAGTTCACCTTTTCGAAAGCATGATTGGCGAACGTGATGAGTATAAAACGAGAGACGAGCGGTGGCTTTAGCAGCCATGAATTACTTGCTGAAGAAGCAGAATTAATTCTCCCTAAACTTGAGATAAGTGATGCCGTCGCACTGGGTGAAATAGCGGTCCAACTTGCACGGTCGAAAAACCTACCTGTGGCCATCGAAGTACGTATCGATGAGTGGAAGGTCTTTCATGTCTCACTCCCGGGAACAAAACCAGAGAACGATTGGTGGATTGATCGGAAGGCTCGAGTGGTTGCAAGCGATGGACACTCCTCGATGTATGAGCGGGTTGCTGCAGAAGAAGAGGGAATCGATGAACTCTCTTGGTATGCGATGAATAATCTGCCCCAGGAGACCCATGCGCTCCATGGCGGGGGATATCCGCTCCATGTAGTTGGGGAGGGCCATTGTGGAACCATTTTGGTGAGCGGTGTGCCACAGGTGGATGATCACAAGTTAGCTGTTGCTGCCCTTCGCGAGTTCTTGGGAAAATAACTGATCCATGATTGACCCTGATCACCTAGCAAAGTTGATGGCGCGCGAGAAAGAGCGATTTGGCACGCTCCATCCCAAGTCTGCTGCGCTCGCCGAGCAGGCAAAGGCGCATATGCCGGGCGGCGTTCCGATGTCGTGGATGGCGAAATGGCCTGGTGGGTTCCCTATTTTCGTGGCGACGGCCAAGGGGTCGCGTTTTCATGATGTCGATGGAAATGAATATGTAGATCTCTGCCTTGGCGATACCGGGTCGATGACCGGTCACTCACCTGATCCAACTATCGCTGCAATTCATAAACAGATTGATAAAGGCATCACGATGATGTTGCCAAGCGAAGACTCCTTAATTGTCTCCGCTGAGTTGGCGCGTAGATTTGGATTGCCGCTCTGGCAATTCACCGTTTCTGCTACTGATGCTAATCGACATGTTATTCGCTATGCGCGCATGCTTACGGGACGACCGAAGATTGTTGTAATAGATCGCTGTTATCACGGAAGCGTCGATGAAACTTTTGCAACGCTAGATAGCAATCATCACACCGTGGCTCGCGAGGGAAATATCGGCGCACCGGTACCTCTTGATGTAACGACGACCGTGGTGGAGTTCAATGATTTAGGCGCTATGGAACGGGCGCTACGGACCGGTGATATTGCTGCAATTTTGTTAGAGCCGGCTATGACAAATGTAGGAATTGTTTTACCGGAGCCGGGATATCTCGAGGAGTTACAGCGATTAGCAAAGCAGTATGGCGCTTATGTGATTATTGATGAGACTCATACGATTTCTTATGGTCCAGGTGGCATGACAGGGGGACTTGGCCTCAAGCCAGATTTTCTCACCATCGGTAAGGCAATTGGTGGTGGGATCCCAACTGGAACTTTTGGAATGACTGAAGACGTTGCGGCAAAGATCAAAGAGTTCGTGCAACTTGATCTTGTTGATACTGGTGGAATTGGCGGCACGCTTGCTGGAAATGCGCTTTCCCTTGCAGCGATGCGCGCAACGCTTACTGAAGTGTTAACGGAAGCGGCCTATGCACGAATGATTCCGCTGGCAGATCGTTGGGCCGATGGAGTGGAAGATGTCATCAGAGAATATGCACTTTCGTGGCATGTGAATCGTCTTGGCGCTCGTGCCGAGTACACCTTCACACCCCGCGCACCACGCACCGGGCGTGAAGCTGCCGATGCAGGTAATTTTGAATTAGAGCAGTATCTCCATCTTTATCTTTTGAACGAGGGTTTCTTACTCACGCCCTTTCACAACATGGCGCTGATTTCACCGGCCACGACTGAGGCCGATGTTGATGCGCATACTCGCGCCTTCCGAGATATGTGTCGGGAGCTAGTTCAGAAATAGCAGGAAAACTGGCAGACTCCACTTCATGAGGCCAGCGCGACTACTTATCGTTGAGGATGATCCATTTATTCGGACCACTCTCGCTGCTGCTGTCCGCGCTCAGAATTTCGAGGTGGTGGGGGCAACTGGAGTGGCGCAAGAGGCGTTACGTATTCAAGCCCAGAGTCCTTTTGATATCGCGATGCTCGATTTTGATTTGGGCCCAGGACCAACAGGTATTGATGTGGCGCATGCGCTGCGATCTCGCCAGGCGAATGTCGGCATCATCATCCTCTCAACTTTCCGAGATCCACGCCTATTGACGACAAAGTTGCCGCCGCTACCTGCCGGAGCGCTCTATCTATGTAAGCAAGATATTGATGATGTTCGGAAAATAATCGAGCAGATTTATATCGTGAATGAGACTCGTTTCGGTCGAGTGGTGCGCAAGATTTTCCCGAAGCGTGAACCGATTCCACTCACCACCATGCAGATTGAGATTCTTGGCATGGTTGCCCGTGGCTTGACTACCGCAGAGATTGCGCGGCAACGAGGAGTTAGCGAGAAGGCTGTAGAGAACACGATTGCCCGCATTTATACGCAATTGCAGCTACCGCGAGACTCCACGCAAAATCAACGAGTCCATCTCACCCGTGCGTATATGCGCTTGGCAGGGAAATCCACCTGATCGTGTTACCCGCAACTATCACATCAATCTTTGATCGTGTGACGGGAAGCTATATCTTCACGCTGAAGACATTCTTGATCTTCTCGATCTTTGGGCCCCTCGGAGTTGCCATAACAATTCCTCAAGGTGACATTACCTTTGTACAACGCTTGAATTGGTTGGGCATAGGGATCATCTCGGAGATTGCACTCGGGCTTTTCATGCTCTTTGTGGCTTTGGTGCTCTTGCCGAGAATTCAACGGAAAACTAAGCCTTTACTTAAGATACTTCTTTTGACTGCGATTGCTGGCGGGATTCGCGGATTGGTAATCAACTTGATGCCACCGTTATTTGGCTTACAAGATGATGTGAATATTTTCCTGCGAGTGCTCAATTCGTCTATCACAGTGACCATCGCTATGGGTGCAATCGGGTTTATCCTTGAAGGACAAGAGCGTTATATCCAGGAGTATCAGGATCTCTATCGACGATTCTTGCTTCTTAAGCGAGAGCGGCAGATTTACATCACTACCAAGCCAGCGGAGCGTTTGAGTGAGGTGTCTAGTTACATCGATAAGGTCACCGCAACCTTGCGTGGTCGACTTGCTTCTCTCGATGAGACAGAGATATCTGATCAGGATGCTGCATCGGTTGCTGAAGACATTAAGCAGATTATCGAGAAGCGAATTCGCCCACTAAGCCACCGCTTATGGCTGGATCGATCAAATCACGTCTTGAGGTTTCGACTTAGTCGCCTACTGCTGGATGCACTACTGGCGCGACAAGTTCCGTACGTTGCAATCTCACTTTTCTTTCTAGGTACACATTTCATCGGTATCGGAATTCCTCAAGGTTTATTAGTTGCGCTAGCTGCAGCAATTCCTACTTCGCTGGTGATATTTCTCATTCTCTATGTTGAGGATGTTTTACGTGATCGTCATATTGTTATTGGCTCATGGCTGCATCCAGTAGTTCTACTCTTGATTGCGATAGTGCCAACAGCAATCAGCATGGAAATTATCGAAAGTCTGGGTACTGGTAGACCCAATGCTTACATCTTTTGGATGTTGGCTCTCATGAACCCACTGCTAACGGTTCTGATGACACTTATTAACCAGATTTTTGCTGATCGAGCGAAGATACTTGAGCTACTTGATAGATCTGTAACTGATGATCTTCTGGAAGAGCACCTACACATCCTGGCGAAAATGAATCAGGATTCTGATATTGCTACATATCTACATGGATCGTTACAAGCCGAATTGACCGCTATTGCGTTACAACTGCAACAAGCGGCGACATCAGGCGATTCAATTGGAGTACGCAAGATGGTGAAGATGGCGCAGATTGTCATTAACCGCGACATCTCGGCAGACTTCACATCGCATGAGAATTCCCCTTTAGATAAATTAGATGAGTTTGCGCGGGCTTGGTTAGGAATAGCGGAGATCAAGCTTGCTCTTAGCGATACTGAGAGTTATTCCTTAGATTTCTTAAATGATGTGTCGCAATTGGTTGAAGAGGCGGTTTCATCTGCGGTGCGTTTTGGTCTTGCAACACAAGTTGAGGTTAGGGGAGTGCGAGAAGGCAACTACTATCACCTGACCATCAGCGACAACGGACGTAATAAATCGGCAGCCGGACCGGGGTTGGGAAGTCAGATTCTTGATGAGCTCGCTCCTGAGTTATGGAAGCGTAAGTTCATGGATCACGGCACCGTGCTGGACATTCATCTACCCGCCCATGGCCAGGGCCTGGGGGTTTGTTAACAGGGGCTTAGGGGCGGTGGGGGTACCCCCACCCCTGCTTTCCATGAGGTGCAGTGGCTGGGGATACTTCTGCCTACCTTGTCCATGTAGTAGCGGACCTCAGCGCTACTGCCCCTCGAATGGAGCGCCGTTCTGCCGTGAAGATAATTCGCCGCAAGAATAAAAATGGCGTGCAGATTGATGCGAGTGCTAAAGGCGGAGATGGCGCAAGCGTAGAGATTTCACATCCCAAGTGGGTAAATGCAGTCAGCCAAAGCAAGTCCGGTAGCACCGGGATGATCTTGCAAAATGGAACCAAACTTGAAAATAATTTTAAATCTGGAAAACGTAAAGTTGAATTTGCAAGCGGGCTCACACTTGAAACCGAGATAGTTGAATCTGCTCCATCGCCGATGGGTAAGCGTAGGACTCTTTGGTACACCCTAGGTATCCCAGGATTAGCAGCATTCTTTGTAGTTCGCGATACCACCGGTGTTCCCTATATCAATATTCCACCGAGTACTTCCACCGCAAGTGCATCTGAAGGTTTTGAGCGCCTTAGTGTTCATCAATTTAGATCTCGATTGGAAAAAGAGGGCGTTGGTCTGCAAGTTAAAGTTACAAAAGATCAATCAATTCAATTTGTAGCAAAAGATAAAACCGAAGTTACTGTTAAGGACTCTGGCGAGCTTGAAATTCAGGTTAAGCGCGGAGAAAACGTTACGAGAGTTTTTACTGATAAAGAAAATGTCGTTTCGCAGATTAATAATGTAAATACCATCACCGAACCGAATCAGATTATTGTGTTTCAAGATAATCAAGTTCAAAGTGTTGTGTCAGCAGAAAAAATAGTTATGCCGCTGCAAGATGGTCGCGATTTAGTGCAACCAATACAGGGTGATGTGCAGATAGTTCTTGCAAATGGAGAAGTTGCTCCGCCACCAGCAAATAACGTTGTACAGAACCCAATTGGGGATCAGATATTCCTTGCACCAGAAGTTGCACCCGAGCCTCCTGCACCTCCAGTTGCTGAGCCTCCTCCAGCTCCGCCAGCGCCCGTGCCTCCAGCACCTCCAGCACCTCCTGCACCTCCTGCAGAAGATGAACCTGTTGCACCTCCTGCAGAAGATGAACCTGTTGCACCTCCTGCACCTCCTGCAGAAGAAGAACCTGTTGTACCTCCTGCACCTCCTGCACCAGAAGAACCTGTTGCACCTCCTGCAGAAGAAGAACCTGTTGCACCTCCTGCACCAGAACCTCCTGCA
>CAYQLC010000039.1:0-7839 GCA_964418325.1 uncultured Bifidobacterium sp. | reverse complement strand
TGTCATTCTTAGTACCTTTCCGGAGGGCTAAGCACATACTTCAAGACCGATATGGCCTTGATGGTTCGAAATGCTACTTATGGGAATTGGCGCTGGCAACGATTTTCTTCTGGATTTGGTCACGGAGAATTGCTAAGAAAATCTCCGTCACAGCCAGCCATTTTCTAAGGACCTAGCCGGTTATCAGGTGGAAATAAAGTAACAATTTGTAACCTTTCGGCTTTCCCGAATAGGTACTCTCGAATTCTCCCATCTTTCTCAGGTACGTTGACAATGTGTCGCGCGACGAGAAAAAGATTATTGATCGTTTTATCGCACTTCGTGAGCGCAATTACCGAAATTATTTTTTTGGAACAGCAATGTCTAATTCTGGAAATTGGGCACACCGAGTCGCGCAGGATTGGTTGATTCTCAATTTAACTAATAGCGCTCAGCTACTCGGTGTCGTAGTAGCTGCACAATTTCTTCCTGGATTCTTTTTTAGCCTTCATGCTGGAAAGCTCGCAGATAAAGTAAATCCAAAGCGGGCTCTGATTGCATGTAATCTTGTTGCTTCTGGCATTGCAGCGACTTTGGCATCGCTTGTGCTTTTAGACCGAGTTACTAGCGCACAAGTTATTGTGGCGGCATTCCTTTTGGGTGTTACCAACGCGATTGATGGTCCAATTCGGCAGAGCTATTACGTCACACTTGTTGGTGAGGATAAATTACCTAGTGCGCTCAGTCTGAATTCTGCAAATATAAATATCGGCCGACTCTTTGGTCCTGCACTTGCCGGTGTCGTCATTGACGCATTTGGAATTGGCGAGGCGATCCTCTTCAATTCGTTGAGCTACTTACTCTGTGCACTCTCGCTAGCTTCAATTCGACCAGTTGATTATCGATATCAGCACGTGCGCAAGGATGGCGTTCCCGTTTTACTTCGCGATGGTTTCGCATACGTCTTTAGAGAGAAGCGACTCTTCTATTCAATCTTTGCTGTCTCGTTCCTTGCCATGTGGGGCCAGGATATGCAATTCACTTCAGCGTTGATGGCAAAGCAAGTCTTTCAAGGAAGTGCATCAGGATTTGGATTGATGGGCTCGTCGATTGCAGCTGGTGCGATTTTAGGCGCGGTCTCCTTCGCGCGTCATAAGACTCTACCTTCGATCGATTTACTGACTAAGCGCGCTTTTTTCATGGCCGGGATTTGGTTCTGCGCTGCACTTGCTCCTAACTATTGGTTATTCCTTGCTGCGCTATTTGGTTGCGGCTATTTCTCCATGGGAGTCAACATCTCCGGCAATGGGGGAATGCGCACCTACGCAGCGCCTGATTACTACGGCAGGTCATGGGGCATCTACATATTCGCGTGGCAGACCATGATCGCAATCGGCGGTATTGCACTTGGTTTCCTCGCTGAACTTCTCTCCCCGCGTGGAGCAATCGCATTTGGTGCAGTCATGGCGTTGGGAATGAGTATGTATCTGCGCCTAAGATTTCGCACTCCCGAATAACTCCGAGATCTCGAGGTGATTCGTAGACAGTCAATCTGCCCAGTGATTGAATAGTGAAATGGCCTCCACTGAATCACCCAATGCGCATCTGACCCCCAAGCAAAATACCTGGCGCGAGCCGATGAGCGCGCTTCGATGTGGCGTCGCTCAGCGCGAATTCACTCCACCTGTGGGCATCATGTCTGGGATCTGGGGCGCTGCCAAGAAGTTCCGATCCGAATCAATCCATATTGGTCTCTTTCTCACCGCGGTAGCGCGTGAGGATAAGAGCGGTACGAAGAGTTTTATTGTTGGCATCGATCTCTGCGTCCTGGGCTGCGTCGAATGTGCGCATGATTTGCTAGATCGCATTGCTGATGGCGTCGGGGTTTATCGAGACAAGATTCTCTTTGCATCGAGCCACACTCACGCTGTCCCGCTTCCATGTTTACATCGATCGCAAAAAGAAGGTTCAGAGTTAATCCCGGCATTCCGGGAGGCGATCATCACGAAGTCGATTGAGGCATGCAAAGAGGCAGCCTCAAAGATTGAGGATGTGGATATCACATGGGGCTATGGCCACTGTGATCTTGCGGTCAATCGAGATCTGCCGTGTGGTTCGCAAGAAGTCGTGGCATTTAATCCAGACATCGTCGCTGACGACACTCTTGTTGTAGGTCGAATCTCTAATCGCTCCGGAAAAGTTATCGGCACCATCGCAAATTACGCTTGTCATCCAACAACTTTGGCCTGGGACAACATGGCGGTTTCGCCAGATTACATCGGTATGGCGCGTATCTTGGTTGAAAAAGCGACAGGTGCGCCGATGATGTTTTTGCAAGGTGCTTCAGGAGAACTATCACCTCGTAATCAATACAGCGGTGATACCTCACTTGCCGATAAGAACGGCACGATGCTTGGACATGCAATTCTCTCCACTCTTGCGTCGATGCAATCCCCGGGCCATGGACTTCGTTGGAATGGAATTGTTGAATCGGGAGCGCTTCTCGGCGAGTGGCATGAGATGCCGGTGCGTGGTTCTGATGTCTGCCATGAGGAGCGCATTGATGCCAAAGTGCGCGTGAAGGAACTCAAGTCAATTGCTCAATTACGCGAAGAATGGGCAGGCATCGATCCAGGTGCGCTCGAGGAGCGCATCATGCGCGCCGAACGCTTGCGAATTGGCTATGAATCTCAAGCCGAAGTCGATCATCCGGTCTGGGTCTGGCAATGGGGCGAGGCGGTCTTCGTTGCACAACCTGGTGAGGCATACTCATTTATTCAAACCGAATTGCGACGCAGAAATCCTGGGAAAGTGATCTTCGTACTCAACTTAACCAATGCGCCAGGGCTCTTCTATTTACCAATCAAGAGCGCCTATAACGCACCTGCATACCAAGCGTGGCAGACGCTATTAGCAGCTGGCTCCCTAGATTCAGTTATAGATGCAGCCGATACCGCAATCAAACGAATTTTAGGAGCGAAGTAATGGCACGTCCGGATTTACAACCACCAAAAGCGAAATCGATTCACGCTCCTTTTGCTGCAGCGCTGACTGCCGGAATGGCCCAGCGGGTAATCAACCCACCTGTTGGGATTCGTGCTGCTAGTTGGGGCGCAGCAAAAATTCATGTCGCTACTGGAATTCACAACAACATCACTACCACCGCAGTTGCAGTCAAATCCGAATCAGGGAAATTCCAATACTTGGTTACCGTCGATTGGGGTTGGTGGCAAGGCAAAACCGATGACCTTGCAGTCCGTGGCGTAGTAATTCAAGAGCTAGGCATAGAAGAGAATCAATTACAACTTCACTTGACCCATACCCATGCAGGTCCCACTACCGCTTCTGATGTTGCCCATCTTGAGGGTGGAGAATTCGTGGCGGAGTATCACAAGTTTGCTACTGCAGAGATCATTGCGGCGTGTAAAGAGGCGGCAGAGAGTGCAATACCCGCGACTATCACTTGGTCTTACGGCAAATGCGATCTAGCAATCAATCGAGAACTTCCCTGTGGCGAGATAGACATCGTTGGCTTTAATCCAGGAGAACCTGCAGATGACACTCTGACTGTTGGCCGTCTATGCAATTCAAGCGGAAAGATAATTGGAACAATTGTTAATTACGCATGCCATCCCACCACTCTTGCCTGGAAGAACAGCAAGGTTTCACCAGATTTCGTTGGCGAAGCGCGGGATATCGTGCAAGCAAAGACTGGTGCGCCGATGCTCTTCTTGCAAGGGGCATCAGGAGACCTTGCGCCTCGTGATGGTAACTCTGGAGATACAGAAGTTGCTGATAAGAATGGTCGAATTTTGGGTTATGCCACCATGGCAACTCTCGAAAAGATGATCACCTCGGGGAAGAAAATGCGTTTTCTTGAGGCAGTGGAGTCAGGAGCTCTGCTGGGCGACTGGGAGGAAATCGATAATCAGGCACCAGAAATTACCAACGCGACTCGGTTGGATATCGAAGTGAAGCTTCAGAATCTTCCTACTATCGAAGATCTGCGCGAGCGTTGGAAGGATGTCGACGAGGGAGCGCGCGAGACTCGAATAATTCGGGCGATGAAACTTCGCGCGGGGTATGTATTAGAAGGAGGCCGCGCTACCCATCCAGTCTGGATTTGGCAGTGGGGCGATGCAGTGATTGTCGGTCAGCCGGGTGAGGCATATTCCTATTTCCAAATGGAACTACGACGACGCCATCCGGATCGAGTGATCTTTGTACTCAATTGCACGAACGGTCCGGGGTATATGTACTTACCAACACCTGAGGCATACAAGAGATTGCGCTATCAAGCGTGGCAGACCCTACTTGCTGAAGGCGGTCTGGAATTGATCACAGACGAGGTTTCAGCAGCGATCTCTCGGTTGCCACGAATCCCACGGTGATGAGCGCGCGACCTGAAATCGATCACGCTGCACCTGCATTAACGCGGACCGTTCTTGGCGTCGCACAGGTAGATATCACGCCACCAATAGGAATCTCTGCGAATCCGTGGGGCAAGAGCACCTCCGCGCTCTCGACGGGAGTACATCGACCGCTTACCGCTACAGCGATTGCTATCCGAACGGAAGAGCGCACTCGATTTATCGTAGGTCTCGATATTGGCTGGATTGGTTGTTACGAATGCGATGTCATTCGCTTTCGCAGTCGCGTCGTGCGAGAACTCGGCGTTGACATCGATGACTTACTCGTCAATCTGAGCCAAACTCACAAAGGACCACCATTTTGTGTGCATGAAGCGCTTCGTGAAGGTAAAGAATTAGTTCCAGATTTCATTGAAAAAACCATCGCGTCGATTATTGATATTTGTCGCATCGCAGAAGAATCGGCGCGCGAGGTGAACATCACGTGGGGATATGGCAAGTGCACGCTCGGTACCGTTCGAGATCTCCCCGTTGGCGACCAAGTCGTAGTGGGGTACAACCCTGCCCTCGTAGCCGATGACACTTTGGTTGTCGGTCGAGTTACCGACTTATCCGGTGTGAACGTAACTACTTTAGTTAATTATGGCTGTCATCCCACTTCAGTTGGTTGGGGAAGTGACCTCATTAGTCCAGATTATGTTGGACGTGCTCGCGAAATCGTCGAAGAAGCAACTGGAGCACCGATGATCTTTCTTTTAGGTGCATGCGGAAATGTTGCACCGAAAATTCAGTACGCCTCTGATGTCGCAGTAGCCGATAAGAATGGTGAGATGCTTGGCTATGCAACGCTCGCCACATTAGCTGGGATGTTGCCTCCAGCGACTGAGTATCGATTTACCGAAGTAATCACATCTGGTTCCAATTTGGGTGGGTGGGAGTCAGTATCAGTTGAGCCAAATCCCATCATTAAATCAAAAAAGGTGCTTGCAAAGTTAGCTCATAAAGAGTTGCTCGATGAGGAGCAGATGCGTTCTCGATGGGCTCCACTCACCGCGAGCGAGACCTTTCTGAATTTTCGAATTCGGAAACAATTTGAGATGCGAATCGATTATGTGCAAGGTGATGGCACAGTCTTACATCCGGTATGGATTTGGCGCATGGGTGATGCCATCATGATTTCTCATTGCGGAGAGGCCTACCTTGAGATGGCTCAGGAATTACGCCGAAGAAATCCAGGTCTTATGCTGCTCTTCCTCGATATGACCAACGGACCTGGCTATATATATGTACCCAATCGGAGGGCCTATGAGCAAAATACTTATCAATCTCAGCAGAGCTTGCTCGCTATGGGTGGATTTGAGGAGTTGCTCGAGGTCATTGATCGTGAGATCAAGAACTTCTAGTCGAGGCTAGGCGGGGTTCTCAGGGAACTCATCTGTTGAAGCGTAGGCCGGCCCAAGCACCGCAACTACATCACCGATATTTACGCGTGGGAAACCACGCATTACTCCGATAACACCCGATTGTTGCGCTCTGATCTCAGCAGCAGGTGTGTCGGGATGATCCATGTCGTGAATAAGGCCGATCACTTCGCCTTTTTCCACGGAATCACCACAGCCTTTGATGTTTTCGTATAAACCTACGTGGGTGGCGGAGTGATAGGAGAGTCCGCTTCGTAGATCAAGGAAGACCGGTGCAGATAGACCAAGCTCTTCACGAGTCTTGCTCGCACCTTTGATGACTTTGAAATAACGAAGTCCATTACGGAGACCATCTTTTGCGACGGTTATGCTTTCGAAAGTTGCAACACCGGAGCCACCGAGCTCAGTAGTTACTAGATTTTTACCAAGTCGTTCAACGAGTCCGGGCAACAAGGTTGTTGGGTCGGTACCTGGCTGCTCAGGGAAAACCATATGGTGTGAGGTGTTGTAGCTCTTCATTCCGTTAATCATCTTTTTGCGTTGTGCAACATCGTTTGACCAGACCATATGTGAGCAAGGAATGAAGTGATGGCCTCGTCCACCGCTGTGGAGTTCGAAGACCGCATCAACTTGCGGGAAAAGTTCAGTGCTTAGGTAATAGGCGAGCTTGCCATGGACAGCGCCATTTTCGTTTCCGGGAAAAATTCGATTGAAGTTGGTGCCATCTGGCCAGAGTCTGGTACCAGCTTTAGCTGCAGGCTGCGAGAGGCAGGGAATGATGATGATGCGCCCAGTGACCTCATTGATATCTAGATTGTTGGCCAAGTCCCGAGCGGCAAACTGACCTTCATATTCATCGCCATGATTGCCGGCGAGCACAAGAACTGTTGGACCTTCGCCATTTTTGTATTTGATGATGGGGACCATGTATGTAGCCCAACCACTCTGATTGGTTGAATCACCTATTTTTAAATAGCCAGTTGATTTGCCAGGGGAGTCGAGATCAATAGAACAGGAGACAGTAGTGCTCATGCCTTCACCTCTTCACGGTCGATCTCTTCCAAGGAATCCCACTTCTTACCTACTACGCATACACAATCTCCAGTGACTACTGGAGGAAATCCGCGAACCACGCCAACAACGCCGTCAGTTGCGCTGCGAACCGGAACCGGTGCTACATCGGGATGATCGACATCGTGGATCTGTCCTACAACGTCACCTTTCTTTACGTGAGCGCCTAAAGCAACCAAGTTCTCGTAGATACCGGCGCGTGGTGCATTGATGAAACTATTCCCATCTCGGAAATCGATAATGGACATTTCCCCTCGACCCATTTCACTTCGAGATTTCACGTTGCCCTTTAAGACTCCAAAGGCGCGCAAGAAATTCTCTAGGCCCTCTTTGATAATTCGCATGGTTTGCGGAGTGGTCGTTCCTATCCCACCAAATTCGCCTGTTGACACAGATTTGCCTTGAGCTTCCGCATTGCGATTGAGCAATGAGTAGGGATCGGTGTTTGGCTGTTCGCCACCAATCATGTGTACTTCGGTGTTCCAGGAGAGCATATTCTTAATCAACTTAGCGCGTTGGTTTTTGTCATGGACCCAGGTCATATTTGAACTTGGGATGAAATACATACTTCGTCCACCTGAGTGCATATCTACCACACCATCGCACTGAGGAAAGAGTTCTGAACTTAAGAAGTGGGCGAGCTTTCCGTGAATCGCACCATTTTCGTGTCCTGGAAATACTCGATTGAAGTTTGCACCGTCATTCCACAAGCGATTTCCGTTCCGACCTGCCTCCATGGAGATACAGGGAATGATGATGATGCGCCCCGTCACATCATTAATGTTGAGCGAACGTGAGAGCGAAGCTGCGGCGATCTGTCCTTCATATTCATCACCGTGGGTACCGCCCACAAGGAGCACCGTTGGACCTTCTCCATTCTTGAAAGAAATGATCGGAACGCGGTGGCTGGTCCATCCGCTGTTATTGGTCGAATCACCCACAACGAGATAGCCCGTGTTCTTGCCAGGGAGGTTGATATCGAAGGAGATGGAAACGGT
>CAYQLC010000038.1:4330-8870 GCA_964418325.1 uncultured Bifidobacterium sp. | reverse complement strand
CTGCGCGGAGAAGATTTGTTGTCATCGACGCCGCGACAGATTCGCGTCTATCAAGCGATGGGCGTCAAACCAGAGGATTACCCACTCTTTGCTCATTTGCCATTTGTGATGGGTACAGATAACGCAAAACTCTCCAAGCGAAATGGTGAGACTTCGATCGCATGGTATCGAGAGCAAGGATTCCTGCCCGAGGCAATCTGCAACTACTTAGCGCTACTTGGTTGGTCGCCAGGGGATGACCGGGAAAATCTCACGCTTGCTGAACTGAGCACGTTATTTACTATCGAGCGAGTCAATGCCAACCCCGCCCGCTTCGATATGAAGAAACTTGAAAATATCAATGGTGACAAGATCCGAGAATTATCACTTGATGATTTCTATGACTGGTCTCTACCGTTCATGCAGCGTGCCAAAGTAGTCGCCACTCCGGTTGCCGCAGAACACGAGCGAATCATCAAGCAGGCCCTACCGATTATTCAAGAGCGAATCATCAAACTCTCCGAGATTCCCGAGATGCTTGCCTTTCTCTTCACAGAAAAGGTCGATCTTGATCCGGAATCAGTAGCAAAGTATCTTGACGATAGCTCGAAGAAGATCATCGCACGCGCCATCGAAGTGCTTACTCCACTTGCCACCTGGGATCACCAAAATATCGATGCAGCGCTGCGTTCTGCGCTTATCGATGAGATGGGACTCAAACCGCGGTTGGCATTTAGTGCTATTCGCGTTGCGGTCACTGGCAGCCATATTTCGCCACCTCTCTTTGAGTCGATGGAGATCCTTGGACGGGAGCGCACGCTGGCCCGGCTTGCGGCGGTGTAAAAGAGGCGCGCGGAACGGGTATCCTTGGGTGCTTGCTAGTGGGGTATGGGGTAACTGGCAGCCCAGCGGATTCTGATTCCGTTAGTCTAGGTTCGAATCCTGGTACCCCAGCGAAAAGGTTCTAACTAAATATTTACTGCACATGGCCCCGTCGTCTAGCGGCCTAGGACTCTGGCTTCTCAAGCCAGCTACGAGGGTTCGAATCCCTTCGGGGCTACTTCCTAGAAATCTAGTTTTTATTCAGATATTCCGAAATGCGAGCAGCGGTAGCGATAACTGCTGCGGCATGCGTTCGACCTGGTTGTCTTCCCAATCGTTCGATTGGTCCACTCAAACTTACTGCAGCGATTACCCGATTGTGTGGTCCGCGAATTGGAGCGGAGACGCTGGCAACCCCAGCCTCTCGTTCACCGACACTTTGTGCCCACCCTCTCCGGCGTACTGCTGTGAGGGTTGCTGCATCAAAGCGTGCACTTTTTAACGTCATACTTATCCGGTCAGGCTCTTCCCACGCCAGCAATACCTGCGCAGCCGAACCTGCGCTCATTGTGAGCGCCGAACCAACCGGCACGCTGTCTCGTAGCCCTGAATGCCGATCTGCCACTGCAACACATAGCCGCATATCTCCTTGACGTCGGTAAATCTGCGCGCTCTCACCGGTCGCGTCACGCAAGGCAGTCAATGCCGGGTTTGCAATAACAAGCAGTCGATCTTCACCGGCGCTTTGCGCTAATTCCCCTTCGCGCGCACCGATGGTAAACCGCCCATGAAGATCTCGAGCAATAAAACGATGATGCTCTAAGGCAACTGCAAGTCGATGACAGGTTGGTCTGGCAATTCCCGTTGCGGCAACTAACTCGGCAAGAGTAAGCGGACCAGATTCCAATGCATTAAGAATTGCCATGGCTTTGTCGAGTACGCCAACGCCACTACCCTTGGCGGAAGCCGAGCTTTTCATGATATGATATTAACATCTCATATGGTGAGACGGCAACTATCACCAAAACTTTGATTGCGAAAGTGAAGTGACGCGATGGGAAAGACCCTAGCTCAGAAGATTTGGGAAGACCATGTGGTCCATAGCGCTCCAGGCGAGCCTGACCTGTTGTATATCGATCTTCATTTGATTCATGAGGTGACCAGTCCGCAGGCCTTTGATGGTTTGCGACTTGCAGGGCGAAAAGTTCGCCGACCTGATCTCACCATAGCGACCGAAGATCACAACACGCCAACTATCGATATTGATAAGCCCATCGCAGACCCGGTCTCAAAACTACAAGTGGATACCCTCCGCAAGAATGCTGCTGAATTTGGGATCCGCCTTCACTCACTTGGTGATATCGAACAGGGAATCGTCCACGTCGTTGGCCCTCAACTTGGAATTACGCAGCCTGGAATGACGATTGTCTGCGGTGATTCACATACATCCACTCATGGCGCCTTTGGCGCACTTGCTTTTGGTATTGGCACCAGCGAAGTAGAGCATGTTTTGGCCACTCAAACTCTGCCGCAATCAAAACCAAAGATGATGGCAGTCAATGTCGAAGGAACGCTGCGCAAAGGCGTAACAAGTAAAGACATCATCTTGGCCTTGATTGCAAAGATTGGCACCGGCGGCGGACAGGGATATGTCATCGAATATCGAGGCAGCGCCATCCGTGCGCTCTCCATGGAAGCGCGAATGACAATCTGCAATATGTCGATTGAAGCCGGCGCTCGAGCAGGCTTGATTGCGCCAGATCAAACTACTTTTGATTACATAAAGGGGCGTCCACATGCACCGGAAGGTGCGCAGTGGGAGAGCGCCCTTGAGTATTGGAAGAGTCTGTATTCAGATAGCGATGCGCATTTTGATGTGCAGGTTGATCTTGATGCCAATACGCTCTCGCCTTTTGTTACCTGGGGCACCAATCCAGGTCAAGGTGCGCCACTTGATTCCATCATTCCGGCACCGGAAGATTTTGCTGATGAAGGCTCTCGAAATGCCGCTGAGCGCGCTCTGGAATATATGGGTCTACAACCTCACACACCGCTTAAATCGGTGAAGATTGACACTGTGTTCCTTGGCTCCTGCACCAACGGACGTATTGAGGATCTTCGAGCAGCGGCAGAGGTAATCAAAGGAAAGAAGGTTGCCTCGGGCCTGCGCATGCTAGTTGTTCCAGGATCTGCGCGCGTGCGTGAGCAAGCGCAACGTGAAGGCTTACACGAGGTCTTCCTAGCCGCCGGAGCAGAGTGGCGAGAAGCAGGTTGCTCGATGTGTCTGGGAATGAACCCTGATCAATTGAAACCGGGTGAGCGAAGTGCATCGACAAGTAATCGAAACTTTGAAGGGCGCCAAGGCAAGGGCGGACGTACTCACTTAGTGAGCCCGTTAGTTGCCGCAGCAACCGCAGTGCGGGGCACTCTCTCTAGCCCCGATGACTTGGAAGGTTAGGAGACCTCATGCAAGCATTTATCTCTCATACCGGAACAGCCGTTCCCTTGCGTCGCAGCAATGTCGATACCGATCAGATCATCCCTGCGCAATACCTCAAGCGAGTAACTCGCTCTGGTTTTGAAGATGGTCTATTTAATGCGTGGCGACAAGACCCGACATTTGTCCTTAATCAACCGCAATACAAATCTGCAACGATTTTGGTTGCTGGCCCCGATTTTGGTACGGGATCCTCTCGCGAGCATGCAGTCTGGGCCCTCCAGAATTATGGATTCGCTGCTGTGCTTTCAAGCAGATTCGCAGATATCTTCCGGAATAACTCTCTTAAAGGCGGGTTATTGACGGTAATCCTCCCTCAGGAAGTCATCGAGGAGCTATGGGATGCAATTGAAGCCAATCCCACGATGGAGATAACTGTTGACCTGGAGGCGCGCGAAGTCCGTTTTTCTGGGAAAAAAGTCGCTTTCGAGCTCGATGACTACACCCGTTGGCGGTTGATGGAAGGGTTGGACGATATCGGTCTGACACTTCGACATGATGAAGAAATAGCCAAATACGAGGAAAAACGCCCTGCTTTCAAGGTCAAAACCCTGCCAGCCCGGAGTTAATCGCCCCAAATCTCCCTCAACTTGTTGTTGAGAGTGGGAAAAATTCGCCTTTTTTCTTTTCCGACACGCCAACGCGGTGATGGACGTCTTGCGGTCCGGTACGTATTTTTGCGCTCAATGTTGGGGTTTTCACCTCGACACTTATAAAAAAGGGGAATTCATGAATAAGGCCCAGTTCATCAAGTCGTTGGTGCCACACTTCAACGACAGCAAGAAAGAAGCCACCCACGCGGTCGAAATCGTCATCGATGCGATTACTCGTAACATGGCAAAAGGCGAAGATGTAAGCATCGCCGGCTTCGGAAAGTTCCGCAAAATTCAGCGCAAAGCGCGCGTTGCTCGTAACCCATTTACTGGTGAGCCAGTAAAGGTCAAGGCAAAGACTGTCGCACGCTTTACCCCAGCAAAGGTTCTCAAAGAGATCGTTGCAGGTACTCGGAAGATGGAGCCAGCTCCAAAGCCAGCTCCAAAGCCAGTAGCAAAGGCAGCTCCAAAGAAGGCCGCTAAGAAGGCAGCTCCAAAGAAGGCTGCAAAGAAGGGCGCCAAGAAGGCAGCTCCAAAGAAGGCTGCAAAGAAAAAGAAGAAGTAACCTCTCTTCGCAAGTAATTCCGGTGGGGGTCGCGAGTTTTCGCGGCCCCCACTTCTTCTTATCCGAGTAAGGTGGCGATATGGC
>CAYQLC010000038.1:0-4230 GCA_964418325.1 uncultured Bifidobacterium sp. | reverse complement strand
TCAGGTTCTTGGGGGACTGCCTTTGCGCAAATACTTGCTGACAATATGCATAACCACACGATTCGCTTGTGGGGGCGAAATCCTGAAGTTATCGCTGAGGTAAATGCCCTCCACACCAATTCAAAGTTTCATCCTGGCATAGTCTTGCCGGAGCGAATTACAGCTACTACTAATGCGCAAGCAGCGCTCCATGGCGCTGATGTAGTAGTACTAGCGGTTCCAGCGCAGACGCTTCGTGAGAACCTAAAAAGTTGGGGAACTCATGTGCCGAAAAATGCAATCGTCGTCAGTTTGCTCAAAGGTTTTGAGCGTGGATCACACGCGCGAATGAGCGAGGTAATCATCGAGGAACTAAATATCGATGGCGGACAGATTGCCGTTGCTACCGGGCCGAATCTTGCTGGTGAAATCATCAAGCGCGAACCAGCAGCAGTTGTTATCGCATGTACTAAAGAAGAGAATGCAGTCGAACTCCAGGATGCATTTGCGACTCCTTATTTTCGCCCCTACACCTCGATCGACGTTGTTGGGTGTGAAGTCGCAGGCACCATCAAGAATGTCATGGCGCTCGCCGTCGGCATGGCAAGTGGATTAGGGATGGGTGATAACACCAAAGCTACGGTGATTACACGCGGCCTTGCGGAGACCACTCGATTAGGAGTGGCCTTGGGCGCTGATCCAATGACCTTCGCAGGTCTTGCTGGCATGGGTGATTTGGTAGCGACCTGCTCGTCGCCACTTTCACGTAATCGCTCATTTGGTGAGCGACTGGGAAGAGGCTTGGGTCTCTCACAAGCACAGAGCGAGACAAAGACGACTGCAGAGGGCGTCTCCTCTGCCGCAGCAGTGCTCGATTTAGCACGGGAATATGGCGTAGATATGCCGATTGTCGAAGCGGTTGTCGATGTTGTCGCCAACGGAATGCCGCCTAAAGAGGTGGTGCGGCGATTGATGAGTCGAACCACCCGTTCTGAACATTAATTCGCCGTTTAGATACCAGTACCCTTAGTACGTGACCACGAGCAGCTCAGGAAATATTGCGAGAAAACTCAGGGTAGGCGTGCTCTGTGGAGGTCGAAGCAGTGAACACTCCATCTCCGTGCTCTCCGGCATGAGTCTGCTAGCGGCAATTGACCGTGATCGTTATGAACCTATTCCCATCGGCATTACCGAAAATGGGAAATGGGTTCACCTTGAGGGGATTACCGCACACCTTGGAATAGTCAATGGGAAGTTGCCGGTAGTGCCGTCCGATGCGCCAGCGGTTGACCTCAATAGTGAGGGCATTTTTGTTGGCAGCAAAAACCTGGATATCGACCTGATCTTTCCTGTGTTGCATGGACCGTTTGGTGAGGATGGAACGATTCAAGGACTCCTGGAAATGTTCGATATTCCCTATGTTGGTGCAGGCGTGCTCGCTTCGGCTATCGGAATGGATAAGGCGACTTGTAAGCGGTTATTCATCGAGGCTGGCATCCCAACCGTTGATTTCGATGTTTTTTTCTGGGACGAATGGCGGAGTTATGAAAAAGAGATCACTTCTCGATTGCAAGAAGAGTTCACGCTCCCGATATTTGTGAAACCTTCACGCGCTGGTTCGAGTAATGGCATCACGAAAGTTAAATCCTGGGGCGAACTAAATAGTGCGGTGGTTCTTGCGAAGGATTTTGACGAGAAAATCTTGGTAGAGGCTTATGCTCCTGGTCGTGAGTTGGAATGTGGAATCTTGGGGAATCGAGCTTCTCGGGTAGGAGAGATTCGAGTGCTCGGCAATCATGAGTTCTACGATTTCGAAGCCAAGTACCTCGATGATTCGACTGAGTTGATTGTGCCTGCGAAAATTCCCGCAGAAGTCGAGCGAGAAATTCAGCAGCTCGCACTCGATGCCTTTGCTTTAATTGATGGCAAAGGTATTGCTCGGGTAGATTTCTTTTTGACCGATAATGGTGAGATTATTTTGAACGAGTTAAACACGATGCCTGGTTTTACAGCAACTTCGATGTATCCACGATTATGGGATGCGACTGGAGTTTCTTATCGGCAAGTTATTACTGAATTGATTGAATTAAGTCGCCGTTAGACGCTTCTAGTAACCCTTAATCATTGACAACTGGGCAGGTGAGCGTGCGGGTGATGCCCGGCACTGCCTGAACTTTTGCCAGAATCGTGCGGCCGAACTCTTCCATGGAGCCAGCCTCTGCGCGCATGATGACATCGTATGGACCACCGACGCCTTGAGCGATATTGACGCCAGGAATTGCACCAACAGCTTTAGCTACAGCCGCTGCCTTTCCCACTTCAGTTTGAATAAGAATGTACGTCTGGATCGACATGGTATTCCCTCGCCCCCTTTATGCTGATGTGGGGCAACGGTATCGCAGGATAGGCTCAGTCGGAAAGTTATTTATACGACTTGGAGGAGACTGTGCGGGTACGCGAGCTGGGCGAGGAAGCGCTCATTGCTGCGTTTGCCGAAATTTACCGCTCCCACGCAGGGGTTGAGGTTGGCATTGGAGACGATGGTGCGGTCGTCGCAAGTCCATATCCGAAAGAGGTAATCACCACCGATATTGCAACTGAAGGAATTCATTTCAACCGAGAGTGGAGCTCTGCTCTTGATATCGGAGCGAAGATTGCAATCGCCAATCTCGCCGATCTCTACGCAATGGGTGCCCTGCCAAGTTATTTAACTGTTGCGATTTCGACCTCTGGCGATGAGCAAGTTTCTTATTTACTGGATATCGCACGCGGTATCGAATCAATCGCCAGCAAATTCGGTGTGAGCGTTGTTGGAGGAGATCTCGTAGCGGGAAGTGCACTCACAATCGCTATCACCGCAATCGGTGGCGTTACCCATCCTGTGCTTCGTTCCGGCGCCAAGGTGGGAAATCATTTATTTCTCACGCGCGGAACTGGGCGTTCGCTCGGTGGACTCCTCTTGTTGACTCGAGGACTAGTAAAGGCCGACTCACAGTTGGTGAAGTTTTTCCAACGGCCAGATTTCCATCCAGAAGATCTACTCGAATTTGGATTAGACAGAGTGGCTGCGCTTATGGATGTCAGCGATGGCCTCATCAGTGATCTTGGAAAACTTGCCAAGTCCAGCGGAGTAGGAATAGATATTGATGTCGATGAGGAACAATTGGGCTATTTGAGGGAGTTTGCTGAGAAACTTGAAAACTCCTCATTGGAGCTTTTCTTGCGTAGTGGCGAGGAACACTCATTTATTGTTGCCGTTGGTGAGGAGCAGCTAACCAAAGTTCCCACTTCGTGGATTAAGATTGGGCGTGTAGTAGTTGGCGAAGAAATCACTATGCGAGGAGTAGCTTTGCCTCTCTCAGAAATTTCCTGGCACTGGTAGCAGCATCAAAACACGAGAAACACGAGAAACACGAGAAATAGGGAGCAAGACAGATGAGAAAAGTTATGTCATGGAAAGTTCCAACTCTCTCTTTATTTGTGGCTACCTTTATGGTTGCGGCAATGGCGCCAGCCGCGCAAAGCGCTGCACCAAATCCAGGCAAATCGTGTAAACCTAGTGAGATTGGCGTTCAAAGTAATTTCAAAGATCCCAAGGAAGGCCAACAGACATTGACATGCGGCCGGCTTGGCAAGAAGCATGTTTGGGTAATTACAAAGATCACTGTTCCGGCTAATCTCGATACGAAATTCATCAAGGTTACTGGTGATACGAGCACGGGTGCGAAGTTGGGTAAGCCAAAAGGACAACCACCGACAACACTGTTCTCAGCTGACATTGTGAAAGGCGGCGGCGCAACCGTTGGTGCTGGCGCATCGGTCACTGTTCATTACACGCTGATGGCGTGGTCGACGGGAAAGGTCGTTGAATCCTCATGGACTAGCGGACAGACCGCGAGTTTCCCGTTAACGGGCGTCATTAAGGGTTGGCAAGATGGTATCCCTGGCATGCGCGAAGGGGGACGACGTTTATTGATCGTTCCACCAGCGCTGGGTTATGGCGCGACAGCGCAAGGACCAATCGGTGCGAACGAGACCCTGATTTTCGTAGTCGATTTAGTAAAGGTCGGCTAGAACCCGGAAAGCAGTTGCGAATTAACGGGAGACTTTGCCAGCTTTGAGGCAAGAAGCGCAGACATTTTGACGCTTAGGTGTTACACCGTTAACGAGAGTTCGGATTCTTTGGATATTTGGATTCCAGCGTCGACGGGTACGACGGTGTGAGTGCGAGATGCTGTTTCCAAACTGTGG
>CAYQLC010000037.1:0-9055 GCA_964418325.1 uncultured Bifidobacterium sp. | reverse complement strand
CATTCGTTCTCACCGAGATTGATGGCGGAAAAGCAGAACTCGCTCGATTTGGTATTGAAGTATCTAATTTAATCTAACTGGCAAATTCAGCAGACCTCGTAGGGCTAAGTCTTCGCGCCATTTCAAAGAACTAGGACCACTACGTAATTCAATCGAAGAGAAGCGACTCAGTATCGCTGCGATAATCTCTTGTGCTTCAATTCGCGCAAGTGGAGCACCAATACATACGTGGACACCCTTCCCATATGCAAAGTGTTTCTTATTAGTTTCACGATGCGGATTAAACATCTGTGGATTCGAAAATACAGCAGGATCTCGATTTGCTGCCGCGAGCATTGGAAGCACAAGTTCACCTGCAGAAATCTTCACTCCAGAGATTTCAACATTAACCTTTGGTATGCGCCAGGATCGAGGAACGGATCCATCGAATCGTGCAAATTCTTCGACAACGAGAGGAATCAAACTCGGATTCTGTTTCATATGGGTAACCCACTCTGGGCGGTTCAGAATTGCAAAAAATCCATTACCCAGTAAATGCGTAGTGGTCTCATGTCCGGCAACAAAGAGCGAGACAACGGTAGACAACATCTCATCATCGCTTAAGGCGTCAGCCTCTTGCATCACTAAGGCGGCTAAGACATCTTCATCACCAGTTAGTTTTCCGACCGACTTCAAAGATTGTCGCTCCGTGATCAATCGTCCAACGAAGTTTCGCATCTCGGTCAACATTGCTTCTGCATGCAGCGCCTTATCAGGGGAGATACGGCCACCCTTTTCATAAAGACCGTTAATTGCATGAGCCCAGCGAATCAAGTCAGGAATGTCCTCGGGGGTTGAACCCAGAAGCTCACCTACAACAAGTGCAGGAAGTGGTGTGAATAAATCATTAATGAGATCTATTTCTGAAGGTAACTGATCGATGATCGTCTCTGCGAGTTCGCGAATCCGTCCTCTCATCCCCTCAATCATTCTTGGTGTGAAAGCTTGGGCTAGAAGCCCACGTAGCCTGCGATGTTCTGGAGCATCTGAGTGGGCAAGGCCTCGCGCAAAGTGGTAGTGAAGTAATTGAATCCGGGGTTGAATTTCAGGATCCAACTGATTCAGTAGGTGAGTAACTCTACCTTTACTGGAAAAAGTCTCAGAATTACGCAGAATGCCATCAACATCTTCATGGCGAGTGATAAGCCAGCCACCAATCACTTCACTTCGATATATCGGAGATTCTCGCCGTAAATCATCAAATAGTTGATAGGGATCAGAAAAGTAACTCTTGTCGTCCAGAGATAACTTTATTCGATCATCAAGCATGGCTAGACCCTAACAATTCTTTGCCGAGTTAACTAGACTTTGAATGTGAATTTGTCACTGCTTATCGCTGGAAATCTACCCAAAGATTGGAAGGATATGAGTGACAGCGAAAAACGACTTGCTACTGCGCTGATTGCATACGCAGCGGGAGATGCTTTCGGTGCATTCTATGAATTCACCGAAAGGACGAGTGAGATTCCGAATGTACTCAGAAAAAAGTTAGACTGGCCCTTTGGTAGTACCAGTGATGATACAAGCTTGACCCTTCTGACATTATTATCTTTAAGAGCCAGAAATGTTGAAGAGAGCGCAAAGGATTTTCTAACTCTCATTCGTCAGAATCAAAGCCAATTGCGTGGACTAGGACCCACAACTCGAGCTGCTCTTGGTCTTCCAGTAAAAGACTTCGAAGTGAATTCGATAGGCCTAACCAATGGCGCAATGATGAGAACTGCTTTACTTGGATTGATATTTACCGAAAGAGATGAGCGTCAAAAATGGGTACGGATTCTCTCCGCTAGCACTCATCGCGAATATGGCGTTGATGCGGCCGTGGCTCTCGCAGATATCTTCGCTGGGCTAGTACACCGAAAAGGAACTGTTGATCCGAAAGACTTCAAAAGTGGTGTTTCTAATGATGCTAATACAACCTTGGATGCCGTTGTGTATGTCGCAGGATGCTCAAGTTCAGTGAGTGAAGCCATTCGGCTAGCTTGTTCACTAGGTGGCGATACCGACACCGTCGCAGCATTATCCGCAGCTCTTGTGGCATCACGAAATTGGAATTCCACAGAGCTCTTTACAATTCCCTGGTTGAATGATGTTGATTGGACGGCACTGGAGTTGATGTCTCCAGCACTCGAGAGCGCCTTCGCGAGATTATGACTCTCATGAAACGAGTGATAATTGTTGGCCCCACATCTTGGGATACAGTCATAAACATAGCTAATTTCCCCGAAAATGGTGGCTTCGCTCAAGGAAAGAATCGATCTGAAAGACCGGGTGGTTCGGGACTGAACATTGCCGCCGCAGTTGCTTCCTCAGGTGTACGTACCAGGTTGATCTCATATGTGGGAGATGACAACATTGGTAGTGGACTTCTTGAGAACCTACAAAGAACTGCAATCCAAGAGATTGATGTAAAAGTGCTCCCAGGGCCATCACTGCATGCAATTATCACCGTGGATGATGATGGGGAGCGAACTGTATTTGCACTAGAAGAGAATCGATTCTCAGAGATTGAATCATCAGTCACTTTTGACAAGAACGATGTCGTCGTCTTCCCAGTTTGGCGCGCCTTTTACCGAACTATGTTGGAGTCTGCTCAGCTTGTCGGCGCAACCACTGTCGTGGGAGTCAACGCAATAAAGGACAAAGATATTCACGCCGAATATATTGTCGGTTCTATCAAGGATGTCACTGACTTTGAATTTGATAGCGACAGATTTCAAATAGCGGTCATCACCAAAGGTCCTGAGGGAGTAGAAATTTTTAATGGTCATGAAAAAGAGCAACTACCTGCCAAACCTGTACCAATAGTTGATGCGACCGGCGCAGGAGATTCATTTCTTGCTGGCATGCTCGTGGGTCTAGCTCAAGGAGAACGAGCACGGGAATCAGCGGAAATTGGGATTCATTGGGCAAGTTTTGCTATCCAAAGTAGCTCTTCAGTACCTCCTCACTGGGATGAAATCCAGCCACTGGGCTGAAATACAAATGCGTCATCTAGTGATTGATACAGATATCGGAACCGATGTCGATGATGCGATAGCACTTTTGCAGATTATTGGAGATAAAAATGAAATTGACCTCTCTATCACCACGGTTTATGGCGATGTCAAACTTCGCGCTGAGATAGCTGGTCAGTACTGTAAATTGGCTAGGACTGAGATCGCAACTTATTTAGGAGCTAAGAAAACACTGTCAGGCAAAGAAGTATGGGTCTCGGGGTTAGAGGGTTCGGTACTTACAAAGTCCTCAAGATTTCCTGTCGATGATAAGACTGCTTGCGATCATCTTATCGAACTAACATCTGATCTCTCAAAAAGAGTCTCGATTCTTGCGATTGGTCCACTCACTAATATCGCTGAGGCTGTAATGAGAGATCCACAATTCCCATCGCGTGTTGAGCACTTGTATGTAATGGGTGGAAGATTTGCAGAAGGTAAATCAGAACATAATATTTTGAGTGATGTGATTGCGGCAAAGACCGTCTTTGATGCAGGATTCACAATGTCTGTAGTCGGAATCGAAATCACCTCACAACTCAAGATGTTTGAGGATTCCTTCCAGCGAATTAAAAGCGTAGGAGAAACAGGCCAGATGCTCGCTCAAGAGATTGAATTATGGCGGAACCTCTGGGGCCGAGATTGGATTACACCTCATGACTCCATCGCGTACTTAATGTTCTCAAGGCCAGAACTTTTTGTATTTAGCGCTCCTGGTCAGGTTCATTTAATCACTGCAGACGGTGAGGAGTATGGGAGAACCTATTTCACTGAAACCACTTTAGGAACTCATCGGATTGTTCAAAAGCTGAATCTGAACCAGGTACTAGATTCCATAATGTCTGGTATTGAAGGTGTTAAATTCCTCCCATGACGACCCTTGAACAGCGCGAAAAACGAGGTCGAATAAGTGCTCTGCTCGATGCAAAAGATCTTGATGCCATCGTCCTGAAAAAGGGAGCCAATGTGGCGTGGATTATCGGCGGTCGTGCCCATGTTCCGACAACACTAGAACTCTCCTGTCTAGATGTGATTGTTTATCGTGATCGGATTGTTGTCGTTACGAATAAAATCGAAGCGCCACGCTTACTTGAGGAAGAATTGACTGGCGATGAAGAGCTCATTGTTATCAATTGGTTTGAGGGTAGAGAGGCACAATTACCCAAAGGTGCTCGCATCGGCGTGGATGTTCCTGAGATAGATCGCGTCAACGTTGCAACAGAGATCGAGGTGCTTCGTCGCAATCTAAATGAATTCGAATTGGCACGATTTAGGAAACTAGGAAGTGATTGCTCAGCGGCTTTAGGTGAAGCGATGATGGACCTGGAGCCTGGAATGTCTGAAATTGAAATTGCGGGAGAGATTGCTGAGGAGATGTGGGAACGAGATGTCGAACCAGTTGTGATGCTTGTTGCGGGAGAGGAGAGAATAAGCCGATTTCGTCATCCACTCCCAACACACAGTAGTGGTGGAAATCTGATCATGGGAGTTGTCTGCGGTCGAAGAAAAGGTCTCATTGCAAGCGTAACTCGTTTGGTCCACTTCGGTGGGATCAATTCTGAGTTACATGACAAGTACCAACGACTTCTGAGAGTAGAGAGTAAATTCTTGGAAAAGACCATTCCAGGTAACAAACTCTCAGAAATATTCAATTTTGGAATCCTCGGCTATCTCGAAGAGGGTTTTGCTCGAGATGAATGGACTAAGCATCATCAAGGCGGTCCTACCGGATATATGCCACGTGATTTCCCTGCACACGAAAAGACGGATCAGATTGTTGGCGTTAACAATGCGATTGCCTGGAATCCTTCAGCCGAAGGCTTGAAGGTAGAGGACACTGTTATTACAACTACCGACGGGTTTGAATTCATCACTTGGAATTCAGATTGGCCTTCGATGGAGGTTAATGGCCGGATTAGGCCAGCTATTGCAGAACTCCCTTAAAAACCACGGTTTGTAGTGAAAAATCGTCATCAAGGAAGAGAAGATCAGCATCGTTTCCTACTTTGATGTCTCCCACGTTCTTCAATCCCAATATTGACGCAGGTCGAGATGAAAATGCCTGCACAGCCTGATGAGGGGTCAGTCCAAGTTTCGTGACTGCGGATTTAAAAGATCTATCCATAGTAAGCGTGCTTCCTGCCAATAGATCTTTACCCTTAATCTTTGCAATACCATTACGAAGCTCCACCGGGGTTGTTCCAAGAGTGTAGTCACCATCTGGTTGTCCCGCGACAGAGAGTGCATCAGTAATTCCCAAAATTCTCTCAGAGGCAAAGTGCAGTGGAATGGCGATTGCGTTGGTTGCAATATGAACATTGTCGAGGATTAGCTCAAGATAGATACGATCGTCAAATAGGGAAGTGAGAGTCATTCCACCGATGCGGTGATGTATCGGTCGCATTGCAGAGAAGAAATGTGTTACTACCTTTGCACCAGAATCAATTGCAGACTTAGTGACCGAATCATCGGCATCAGAATGACCGATAGCGGCAATTACTCCCTGTTTTTCCAAGAATGAAATTGAGTCAAGAGCTCCTTCTAACTCTGGTGCAATAGTTATCATCTTGATCCAACCCTCGCCAGCATCCAAGAGTGTTTGTATTTCCGCCACGTTAGGCGTAGTAAGAAAGTCTGGATTATGTGCACCACAGTAAGCCTCAGATAGGTACGGTCCTTCAAGATGGATACCCACAATGTTGAGCAACGGCAGTTTTTTGACAAGATTACTTATTTGATTGATTAACTCAGGAATTGGTGTTGCTACAAAGCTAGCCACGATTGACGTAGTTCCGTGTATCAAGTGAAAGCGCGCCGACTCCTGAATCGCTTGGGGTTCGGTGCCGAAGAAGTGGAACCCATTTCCTCCGTGACAGTGCATATCCACAAATCCAGGAATCACGATTTGTGAGTGCAGATCAGCGTCTTGAGGGGTCCCGGTTGATATGGATGTGATCACTCCATCCTCAATAGAAATCAGGGCATTACGGAGTAATTCTGTTGGATTGATCAACTGCTCAGCAAAGATTTTCATAAAGCTAGACAAGCTCCGGTGAGTTCGTCGACGACGATTTTCACATCATTATGTTTTTTCAGAAGAGTAATCGGATACATCACAGAAATGGGACCGTCTGCAAATTGTAATAAGGCTTCATGTTGTCTAGTACCGCCATCCGCGAATAGCCGAATGCTTTTCGAAGAGAGAATGTGTTTCATACCAATAGTCACTGCAAGGTTTGGAAAGTCAGAGAACTTTCCATGATTTCCGCGTAAAGCATTGATGGTTATTGTTTCAGGTGCAAGTATTACTACTCGAGTTCCACTCAGCTGAAACTCTTCTAAAGAGAGTTGTCCATAACGCGACACGGGTGGTTCGTTAAAAGCAATGTGGCCATGAACACCAATTCCTCCGTAACAAGTCTCAATCCCACCATGTTTTTCGATGAATCGATCAACACGCGCAATTTCAAAAGGATCTGGGATGATCCAGTGTTCCTCTTTGGGTCTGAGCGTAGGTTCGAGTAATGAAATAAATTTCTCAAATTGACCTTTAAAGCTTAAGGCGTGAGACGAAGGTAGGGGACGACCATGCCAATCCAAGTATTCATCCATAAGAACAATTCGACAGTTGGCAAAGGAGAGCTTCTCAGTATTTGCACTTCGCGCGATTATTTCGTATTGCGCCGTAGGCCCAACCGGCAGAATGACATTGAGAGTATTGGTATTTCCTTGGTGATTCCTGAGTTGTGTCAAAAAAGCGTCGGCAAATGCTTGATAAACATCGAGGGGCTGAGGGAGTATGGAAATTAGCTCTCGTGACATGGAAGCACCCTAGATGCTTAGCTACACCCCATCAGGGGATTATCAAATCGTTATAAAAGTGGCGCGGAAAGCCATTGACGACCCCCTTTATAGAGAGAAGACTCTCGCCAGTTGAGAGGTCAGACCTCTCAACTCTCGTCTTTCAGCTCATCCGACGAAAGGTAAGCGTGGTCAGGTACGGGATTGTCGGCATAGGCGCGATGGGGCGTGAGCATGCCGAAAACCTACGCAATATCCCGGGGGCTCGTGTGGTTGCAGTGAGTGATCCGGATGAAAACTCAATTGCGCAGGCGAAGAGTGCGATAGGCGAAGACCTGCTCTGTTTCAGCAATCATCAAGAACTACTTGAATCTAATCAGATAGACGCGATCATTATCGCGACGCCCAACTTCACACATGTTGATATTTTGAAAGATGCCCTTGAGACAGACCTGGCAGTCTTCATCGAAAAACCATTGTGCACAACTATTGAAGACTGTTCAAAAGTTATTGAATGGTCCCGAGGAAGAAAAAGTCTTGTCTGGATGGGGCTTGAGTATCGCTACATGCCGCCTGTAGCTGAGTTGATTAAGGTCGTGCATTCGGGTGGAGTTGGAAATGTTCATCAAGTTGCGATTCGAGAGCACCGCGAACCCTTTTATCCGAAAGTGGGTAACTGGAATCGTTTCACCGAAAAAACTGGCGGGACACTTGTTGAGAAGTGCTGTCATTACTTCAATCTGATGGATCATATTACAAAGGAAAACCCCATTCGGGTTTTCGCATCTGGTGGACAAAGAGTGAATTTCTTGAATGAGACATACAATGGTCAAAGAGCCGATATGTTGGACTCCGCCTATGTAATTCTGGAATATCCAAGTGGCGCCCGTGCCATGCTTGACCTTTGTATGTTCGTTGAAAATACCATCGACAAAGAGCAGATTTCGGTAGTAGGCGATGAAGGTAAAGTCGAATCATTCTTACCGTCACTAGAAGTGCGGTATGGACGACGCGCTGATGTCGGAAATTTCTCTAGCTGGGATCATCGTGCATCTGAGGCAAAAAGCATCGAAATAAAGAAAGTATGGGACCCGGAGATCAAGTATCAAGGTTTTCATTATGGGGCTTCATACATCGAACATACAAAGTTTCATCAGGCCATCGAATCCGGATCTTTAGTGGCTGAAGTGAGCCTAGAGGAAGGACTCCGCAGCGTAGCCACAGGCTTGGCGGCTCAGAAAAGCATCGCAGAGGGACGTCCAGTATTGATGACGGAAATCTTGCCTGCGGGGTGGAACTGATGAGTAGTTGCACACTGATCGCATTGGCGCGGCCAACATTTGATGTCGCAGCCGCTGAACGTTTCTATAATTCAGCGCGCACTTTACTCGCCGATCTTGGTGCCACAATTAATGGGCCGACGAGTTTGATTATGACCCCCGAAGATACGGTGAGTGCAGAAGCCAATCTCAATCACAACGAGAAACTTTATATTCTCTTTAATGCATCTTTCGCCGATGCATCTGCGGCAATTTCTTTGCTCTCGCGAGTTGAGGGTGAAGTTTTACTATGGTCGGTTCGCGAATTTGGTGAGGTTGGGGATCGTTTACTTTTGAATTCAATGTGCGGCTCTAACTTAGCGGCCCATGCACTTCGAGTTAACGGCAAGCGGATCACTCACCTCCATGGAAATCCAGAAGAAGAACATGTTCGGGAAGGACTTAAAAGTGCGCTTTCTGGAGTCATGCCAAATGTTGGTCAACCATCCACCAAGAGTGGCGAACTTGCAGACGCTTTAAAAGTAGAGAAATCGCTAGAACTTCTCAAAGGTCGAACAATTGGGGCAATTGGTGAAGCGCCCGCAGGATTTACTCCCTGCAATTACGATGCTGACGCACTCAACAGCAAATTCGGAATAAATATCATCAATAAGTCAATCCCAGAAATCTTCGCTGATATTGCTGCTATTCCCCTTGATGAAGAGAGTGCGGAATACAAAGAAGCTTGTGACGCCCAACCATCACTCAAAAACGTTCCAGAGAAAGAAGCGCGCATCAACGCGAGCACCCGAGTTGCGTTGCAGAAATGGATTGAATCTCACAACCTCTCTGCAATCGCGATGCGTTGCTGGCCAGATTTCGCGGTTGATCTGGGCGCTTGTCCTTGCGGTGCTATGGGCAGAACCGCCACCAGCGGCACCCCGGCAGCCTGCGAAAGAG
>CAYQLC010000036.1:0-9340 GCA_964418325.1 uncultured Bifidobacterium sp. | reverse complement strand
ACTCGAGAGCGATCGGTATCTTCGATGCGGAAGAGAAATATGCCACCGGTATGACGTGCATACGCCCAATCAAAAAGTGCGGTTCGAATATTGCCAACATGAAGATCTCCGGTGGGCGATGGTGCAAAGCGAACTTTGATCGGTCGAATTCCACTCTCAGACATGTGCCACCGCCCGATTCGAGAGGGTCCCGATTCCTTCAATGGTAATTGAGACAGTGCTACCCACAGGAATCACACCAACGCCAGCAGGAGTTCCGGTGAGAATGACGTCGCCAGGAAGGAGTGTGTACACCTGAGAGATGAAATTAATAATTGTAGGAATATCAAAAATCATTGAAGAAGTCCGGTCATTTTGTCGAACTTCACCATCCACGTCAGCAGATATGGCAAGGTCGCTTGGGTCAATCTCAGTCTCAATCCATGGACCCAATGGACAGAATGTGTCAAAGCCTTTTGCGCGCGACCATTGCCCATCAACTTTTTGAAGATCTCGCGCCGTCACATCGTTGCCAATGGTGTAACCGAAGATGACATCCTTCACGCGCTCTTTCGGAACGTCTTTACAAATCTTGCCAATGACTATTGCAAGCTCAGCTTCATGATCGACTCGCTGACTCATCGCCGGCCAGACGATGGCATCATCGGGGCCGATAACCGAGGTGTTGGGTTTGATAAAAATCACTGGTTGCTCTGGGACTGCACTATCCATCTCTTTAGCGTGATCGGCATAGTTCTTACCAACGCAAACTACTTTGCTTCGTGGAATAACCGGAGCAAGAAGTTTCACAGCGCTCAGCGATACTTTTTCCCCAGTTTTAGCGATTCCAGAATACAAAGGATCACCCGCGAGGATCTCGACTTCATCCCCCGAAACCACTCCAAATAACGGTGAGGCGGAAACCTCTTTTGGTGGGGTAAAGCGTGCGATGCGCATTGGAGAATTCTATCGGCTAAAGCGAGTGAATACTTCCATCCTCGTTGACATACCAAATGGCCGCTTGCGGTGAGATCTCGCGAATATTCCGTGGCGCACTCTCGTTTGGCTTATCGCCTACAACAACTGCAGCCTCGATTTGATTTGCCCCACTCGAGAGCGCCATCGCAAGTGCTACCTCAAGTGCATCAAGTTTTAGCGATGACATATTTATTGACGTACCTACATGAGTCCGTCCAGTTCCATCTCGAAGAGCTGCACACTGCACAGCTTTATTTCGTTGAAGGGAGGATTTAGCAAGAGTATGAAGTTTGGCATCTTCACTATTCACAAAATTCATGATTCGTCACTCTCCCCCTCTTCTCTCGGAGTCTCATTCTCAATCAATACTGTGCCTACGCGCTTGCGCCGCCCAACGGGACGTTCCGCAGTAAAGCGCCACTGACCAATTGTAATCTCACTACCAGGGATTGGTACTTGACCGATATGTTTTCCCAGCAATCCGCCGAGGGTATCGACCGCTTCCTTATCCTCGTCGGCAAATTCAATTCCCAACTCTCCCTCGAGATCTTCGAGATGGATCCGAGCCTTTGCCCGATACTTTCGCTCACTAAGTTGCTCGAGTTGTTCATCATCATCATCGTCAAACTCATCTGAGATCTCGCCAACTATCTCCTCGAGAATGTCTTCGATAGTCACCAACCCCGCGGTGCCACCATATTCATCAACGACTATGGCAAGGTGTATCTGCTCTGATTGCATCTCCTTGAGTAATTCATCAGCCATCTTGTTTTCGGGCACAAAGCTGGCTGGACGCATCAACTCTTCTACAGTCTCACTCTGCTCAGCTTCTCTAAAATCGTGACTTCGCTTGGCTAAATCTTTGATGTAGGCGATTCCTACTATGTCATCGAGATCCTCTCCAATAACGGGAATTCTCGAATAGCCTGATCGCAGGGCGAGCGAGAGCGCTTGGCGGAGCGTTTTATCTCTCTCTATGTAGACCATTTCGGTGCGCGGCACCATCACTTCACGAACTAGCGTGTCGCCCAATTCAAAGACGGAATGGATCATTTCGTGTTCATCTTCTTCGACAAAACCTCGTTCGCGGGCCTGGTCGACAAGATCTCGAAATTCTGCCTCTGTTGAGAAAGGTCCCTGTTTAAATCCTTTTCCTGGAGTCAACGCGTTTCCAAGAGCGATGAGTAATCGGGTTACTGGAGAGAGTACTGTCGCAAGTAAGACAGCAATGATTGCTCCTGGCGGTGCCCATTTTTCAGGATGCTGTTTACCAAGAGTCCGCGGGCCCACCCCCACTAATACATAAGAAGCGACGACCATTATGAGGACTGTTATTGCCAACGCTTCTCGTTGGTTGTTTATTTGATTGAGCGCCACTTGGGCTACAAGAGCGGCGGCGCCAAATTCTGAGGTTTTTCGCACCAAGAGCACTACATTTAAAAAACGGGCGGGCTCACTTGAGAATTTCAAAAGCGCTCGAGCAGACCGTTTCTTACCTACGCTCTGCTCTTCGATGAATACTCGAGAAAGCGAACTCAATGCGCTCTCGGTACCCGCAAGAAAGCCGGCAAAGAAGAGAAGTGTCAAAATAGCGAAAATTTCAGCAATGCTCATCTATGAATCTTTCCACTCACTGATAATCATCCGCTGTAACCCAAACATCTCATTTTCCTCTTCTGCTTCGCGGTGATCAAAACCCAAAAGATGGAGAATCCCATGTACCAGCAAGATTTCCAATTCTATCTCGGTCGAATGTCCGGCGCTTTGAGCTTGCCGCTGCGCGACAGATGGACAGAGAACTACATCTCCCAAAGTGGCCTGACCTTCAACGAACTCTTGATTAGGTCGGAGTTCATCAATAGGAAACGAAAGCACGTCAGTAGGCCCCTCTTCATCCATCCACTCGATATGCAATCGCTCCATCTCATCCTCATCGACAGCGAGAATTGATAATTCCACTCGTCGATCCAACTTCATAAATTCAATCGCATGCTCTGCCAGGGAGATTAGATTGCTCTCCGAGCATGGAAAATCGCTCTCATTCTCAAAAACTATGGGCACTTAGCGATCCTTGTGTAGCGGCCTTGGGCGAGATGACGAGCTTTGCTCATCGAATTTCTCGTAGGCTTCGACAATATCAGCGACAATTTTATGGCGAACGACATCTTCACTGGTGAGCTCAACGAAATCAAGATCCACAACATCGCCAAGGATGTCGCGAACAACCCGCAGACCAGATTTGATCCCACTTGGTAGATCTACCTGGGTGATATCTCCAGTAATAACCATCTTGGATCCAAATCCCAATCGAGTAAGGAACATCTTCATCTGTTCTGGTGATGTGTTCTGAGCTTCATCGAGGATGATGAATGAATCATTGAGCGTGCGACCTCGCATATATGCCAGGGGCGCTATCTCGATACTTCCATTTGCAACTAATTTGGGGATTGAATCGGGATCCATCATGTCGTGGAGCGCATCAAAGAGTGGCCTTAAATATGGATCGATTTTTTCATGGAGCGTTCCGGGAAGGAAACCAAGTCGCTCTCCCGCTTCGACAGCAGGGCGAGTGAGGATGATTCGATTCACCTGCTTAGAAAGAAGCGCTTGCACAGCTTTAGCAACTGCTAAGTAAGTCTTGCCGCTACCTGCTGGACCAATACCAAAGACGATGGTGTTCTTATCAATCGCATCAACATAATGTTTTTGATTAAGTGTTTTTGGTCTAATTGTCCGGCCACGGTTACTCAGGATGTTGAGTGAGAGCACCTCGCCAGGAAGTGAGTTTCCACGAAGCATCTTCAGACTCTGCTGCAAGCCATCAACCGTTACCTCTTGTCCTCGTTCGACAAGAAGAATCAATTGCGCAATCAATTTCTCAAAAGATATGAGGTCAGCGCGCTCACCTCGAACGTGAAGTTCCTGGCCACGCAAAGTGATATCAAGCGCAGGAAAGGCCCGCTCAAGTGCGCGAAGGTTGATATCTGCAGGACCAAATAGCGCCACCGGCGAGAGCCCCTTGGGGAGCGAAATTGTGACTTTGTCCATTGCTAACAGTCTAGCCTGGCGGCCACGTAAAGGCTCTGCCAGCGATGAGGTGGAGATGGGCGTGAAACACGCTCTGCCCGGCCCCCGCTCCAGTGTTGAAAACCAGACGGTAATCCTCGATCCCCGCCTGCGAGGTCAACTGGTCAACTAAAGCAAAAAGTGCAGCTAGCTCTGTGGGATTACTTCGATGCAGCGCGACTGCATTCTCTTCGTGCCTGCGTGGCAATATTAAGAAATGTGTTGGGGCTACTGGTGAGATATCTGCGATTGCAATTGCCTGATCGTTAGCTGCAAGATGTGGTGCGGGAATTTCTCCTGCGATGATCTTGCAGAAAATGCACTCCGTGCTTGATGCCTCTGTCATTCTTTACCACTCCTTTGTCAGAACTTTTAGCGCGCCCAAAGCGATTGCACCAGCAAGATCTGCACGAATAACTGGGTCACCAAGTTTGACCAAGGGTATTGCTGAACTTTGCAACTGCGCTAACTCTTCATTGCTCAAGCCACCCTCGGGGCCGATGATTGCCAACACCGTATGAGCATCGGCAATGTTGTTTATCGCACTTAGCGAAACGGTCGCACTTTCATGGAAGGCAATCGTGAGATCAAATTGCGAACGAGTTGCGAGCACTCCCTCAAGATTAGTCATCGATGCAAGCTCTGGTATTCGAGCTCGTCGTGATTGTCGCGCTGCAGCGTGAATCACCTCGCGCCACTTCTCATTTTTATCGAGTGTGCCAATCGAACGCTGTGCTTGCCACGGGATGATGGAGTCAGCGCCAGCTTGTACAAGTTGATCCAACGCTGCTTTCTGATTCTCACCTTTGAGCACTGCCTGAGCGATTGTGATTGTCGCTTTGGCGGACTTATCTTGGCCACGAGTTTGTACATCTATCGTCAACATATCTTTTCCAATGGCAGTGATGGGACCTTCAACCCAATCGCCAATCCCATTTGCAAGTCGGAGCAACTCGCCCTTTTGCACTCGAAGTACAGTGATTGCGTGGTGGGCTTGTGTACCGCGTAATTGAATCTCATCGCTACTAATTTCCTCAGGAGCAACAAAAAATAATGTGAACACTGCTAACGACCCAGCGCCTCTTTCAGTCGAGAGAAGAACCCGGTTTCACCGCCTTGGGTATTGCTTACAGATACTCGCTCCTTCTCGCCTCGAAGTTCTGCAAAAGCGCGAAGTAAATCTGCCTCTTTCTCAGAGAGTTTTGTCGGTATGACTACTTCAACATGAACAAAAAGGTCGCCGCGACCTGCTCCACGAAGTCGCGTCACACCCTTGCCGCGAATCGGGATTGTGGTGCCACTTTGAGTTCCTTGTGGGATGGAGAGTTCTAACTCACCATCGAGGCTCTCGATTTCGACCTTAGTACCCAAAGCGGCATCGACCATAGAAATCGCAAGCGGAGTGTGGAGATCATCACCATCGCGCACCAAGCTTTCATGGCTCTGAACATGTACCTCAACATATAAGTCGCCACTTGGACCACCTCCTGGGCCAACTTCACCTTTGCCCGCAAGTTGGATGCGATTGCCATCATCGATACCTGCCGGAATATCAATCTGCACGGTAGAACGAGAGCGAACTCTTCCATCACCTGCACATTCGCCACACGGTTGCTTAATAGTCGTGCCATAACCCTGGCAATTTGCGCAAGGGCGAGAGGTCATCATTTGGCCAAGAATGGATCGTGTTACTTGTTGTACCTCACCACGACCACGACAGAGTTCGCAGGTGGATGGAGAAGTTCCTGGTGCGCATCCAGTACCGGTACATACATCGCAGGTAACGGCTGTCTCAACAGTGAGCTCTCGCTCTGTTCCAAATGCCGCCTCTTCCAAGGTGAGATCAATACGTATTAATGCATCCTGTCCGCGCCGTATTCGCGCACGCGGTCCACGCGATCCACCGCCACCGAAAAATGCATCCATAATGTCGCCGAAACCAAAGCCGCCGCCAAAACCGCTACCGAATGCACCTTCACCACCCATGTCGTAATTTCTGCGCTTTTCAGGATCACTGAGGATCTCGTACGCATGCGTGACTTCCTTGAAGCGTTCTTGCGAACGTTGATCGGGATTGACGTCGGGGTGGAGCTCGCGAGCTAACTTGCGATAAGCGCGTTTAATGTCCTCAGCCGATGCATCCTTAGCGATACCCAGGGCGGCATAGTGATCCTGGGACATTAGATTTCCTCTTGTAAAAAGCGGCTAACGTACCGAGCCACTGCGCTGACGGCGCCCATTGATGTTGGGTAATCCATCCGAGTGGGGCCGATGATTCCCAGCGTAGCGACGGCATCACCTGTTGGACCATACCCAGTGGTAATGACGCTAGTGCTCTGTAATTTCTTATCTTCTTGTTCGTGGCCGATACGAACTTTCATCTCGTCGACTGCCTCACCGAGAAGGCGTAAAAGTACGACCTGTTCTTCGAGAGCTTCGAGAACTGGGTGGACGCTTTCATTGAAATCTGGAGCATGGCGAGCAAGATTCGATGTACCTGAGATGACAACTCGCTCCTCATTCTTTTCGATAGCCATCTCAAGGATGACTGATACGACAGTACGCACATTTGCCTGATCTCCTGGAGCAAAATTCTTTTCGAGAGAATCTAAAACCATCGGCAGTGCAGCAAGTTTCTTTCCTTGAGTCTCTGCATTTAACTTTGCCCGTAAGTTAGCGAGCACGCTTTCGTTCATCGCGGTGGCAAGATCAAGAACTCGTTGCTCTACTCGCCCAGTGTCGGCGATGAGCACTAACATCAATCGAGTTGGTGCGAGTGAGATTACCTCGATATGACGTACTGATGATCGTTTGAGTGAGGGATACTGCACGATTGCCACTTGATGAGTGACCTGGGCCAAGAGGCGCACGGTTCGGGCGACGACATCATCAAGGTCCACTGCGCCTTCAAGGAATTTATCAATCGCACGTCGCTCTGGCGGCGAGAGCGGCTTGACCGTGGAGAGGCGATCAACAAAAACTCGATACCCCAAGTCGGTGGGAATTCGGCCGGCGCTAGTGTGAGGTTGAATAATGAGTCCCTCATCTTCAAGGGCCGCCATTTCATTTCGAATAGTCGCCGGTGAGATGCTCAGGCCGTGGCGTGCGGCAAGAACTTTCGATCCCACGGGTTCATGGGTTGCCACATAGTCTTCGACAATGGCGCGCAGGATTTCCATCCGTCGTTCCATGGCAGACCCCCTAACCTCTCTGGTCAGCGTTGGCACTTACTTGCTGAGAGTGCCAATTTTAGGGGGAAAGGTTAGATAGTTACGAGCGCAACCGAGGCGCAGGTGAGCAAGATGAAGGCGGGCAGCCCCGTTGCCGCTTTCTTCGCGCGGAAGTGCAGGATCAAGGCCACTGCCATGGTGCACCAGACGCCTACGAGTGAAAGCCATTGGATGGCATTGGTGAACCAGGAGTCATACAGGCCTATCACCAACCCAAGTGCCAAGAGAACTTCAAAGAATCCAACAAGGCGAGCAACCCCATCAGGAACATTGACCTCACGCGTTCCCGATAAGCCTTTTTCATTTCCGCTTGCTTTGGATATTCCCGAGAGCAAGAAGATCAGCGCAAGGAAACCAGTGAGGATGAGGTTGAGTGTTTGCATATCCCAATACTACCGAAACAACTCAGAAAAGTAGATCACGCACTACTTGATCAGCAAGCAGCCTTCCTTGCAGTGAGAGCACCGCATGCCCATGCTCCCATGAGTCTTCTTCAAAAAGTCCACGATTATGGAATTCAAGCAATCTCGCCTGTTGTTCAGGTGCGAAGCTAGTGATGGGTAAACCTTCCCGCATCCGAATGCGAAGCATCACGTCCTCGAGCGCCTTATTGTCGCCGGTAAGAATCTCACTACCCGCAGCAGGCGAGGTATTTCTCCCAGCAGCATCGATATAACTCTGCGGATGTTTGATGTTCCACCAGCGCTCGCCTTCAACATGTGAATGTGCCCCCGCGCCGAAGCCCCACCAATCAGCACTCAACCAATAAGCCTGGTTATGTCGACACTCATGGCCAGCCTTAGACCAGTTGCTTAACTCATACCAATCAAATCCAGCTCCGCTCATTTTCGCATCCAAGGCCAGGTACTTCTCAGCAGTCTCGTCATCATTGGGCATGATGATCTCGCCACGCTTAACTGCTGCACCAAATTTCGTCCCTTTCTCAACGATGAGGGCGTAAGCGCTCAAATGATCTACTGGAAGTGTGAGGGCGAAATCAACTGATTCCATGAAATCGTCCAAACTTTCCCCAGGAGTTCCGTAAATCAGATCCAGGCTTATCGATGAGAAACCTGCACTTCTCGCCGCCTGAACTACTTCACCTACTCGTGCAGAATTATGTGTCCGATCGAGAACTTGTAGAACATGCGACTTCACTGACTGCACGCCGAAGGAGATCCGGTTAAAACCAACTTCACGAAGTTCCTGTAGTGATGTCGCATCGACCGAATCCGGATTTGCCTCGGTCGTGATTTCACAATCACCAGCCAGACCAAAAGAATCATCAAGAGCGTCAAGTACTCGGCCTAAATGTGCCGGCGGAAGCAGGGTGGGCGTACCACCACCGAAAAATATTGTCGAAATCTCACGCTTACCAAGACGCTGTCGCGCAAGGGATATCTCTGCAAGGAGTGCATCGATATAGCCCTCAGAGACCGCGGCGACCGATTCGCCGCCCTGCTTTAGCTCCCCAGGGGTATAGGTGTTGAAATCGCAGTACCCGCACCGCTTCACACAATAAGGAATATGAACGTAAACCGAGAGGGACACGATTAGAAGTTTATACTCATCGATGTGTCCAGCACTCCCTCAGTGAAGTCGAGACTGCAACTCCTCGATGCGATGCGGGGTTTGGCTATCGCAGTGATGATTATTGATCACATCCTCTCTGCACTCGAGTCCACCGGCATGAGCAACATATTGATTGAAAACTCACGCTTAACCCTCACTCGCTTCTCGATGCCACTGTTCATGATTGCCTCTGGAATAGTCTGGGGACTTTACGGATTACGACTCAAGCGTTGGGCTCAAGTCCTCGCATTAGCCATTGCCCTCAATGGCATGACGCGATTGCTCTGGCCTGATTTCAACTTCCCAGAAATTCTTTTAGTCTGGGTCCTACTTGCGATCGGGTGGCGAGTGATTGTGCGCTTTCCTATCATCACGATGATCGTTGGTTACACGCAAACCACCTACTGGCAGATTTCTTGGCAAGGCTTTCAACCAGGCGAGCTGGCGATTTTCTTAGGAGCGGGAGTACTTGCCTCTAAAGCCCCTCTTGATTGGTTATGGCGCGAGCGCCGCAC
>CAYQLC010000035.1:0-9885 GCA_964418325.1 uncultured Bifidobacterium sp. | reverse complement strand
GGAGGGCTCGCATAGCGGCCGAGTGCACCGGTCTTGAAAACCGGCAAGGGAAACCTTCGAGGGTTCAAATCCCTCGCCCTCCGCCAGAATTTCCACCCTCTTGTGGGCAACTTCACCCCGTGCTACCCCACCATCTGTATGGCGTTACCCCCTAAAAGAGCGAGAAAATACGGCTATTCATTTGCGGGACCAAGAGTGGGGTAGGTAACGATGGCTGGAGTTCACGCAGAACACCGTGCGTCAATTAAAGAGCGGACGCTTCGAACAGATCGCTGGTGGTTACAGCCCGCTGCGACTGTATTTGTGCTCGTCAGTTTCATTATCTATGCAACGTTCCGTGCATTTGAGAATAAGCACTATTTCGTCAAAGAGGGTGAATTGATTTCACCTTTCTATTCACCATGTCTCTCTGATGCCTGTGTACCTGGTTCACAATTATTCGGAACGCTTGGGCCATCTGCACTGGGAGGAATTGCCATCTCGCCAGCGCTATTAATTTTGATTTTTCCACTCGGATTCCGGCTTACCTGTTATTACTATCGCAAAGCGTATTACCGTTCGTTCTGGCAATCACCACCAGCATGTGCAGTAGCAGAGCCACACAAGAAATACACAGGTGAGACCAAGCAACCTCTCATCTTGCAGAACGGACATCGTTGGTTCTTTTATGCGGGATTAGTCTTTAACGTCATTCTCACTTATGACGCATTCCTGGCATTCCACGGGCAAGATGGTGGCTTTGGTATGAGCGTTGGCTCATTAGTGCTTCTTACCAATGCAATTTTGCTCTGGCTTTATTCACTCTCGTGCCACACCTGTCGACACACAGTGGGTGGGCGACTTCGCCACTTCTCGAAACATCCATTGCGTTACAAATTGTGGACACGCATCTCGATTCTTAATCATCACCACGCAAAATTCGCCTGGGTCTCACTCTTCGGTGTGGCGCTCGCCGATCTCTATGTTCGGCTAGTTTCAACTGGCGCAATCACAAACTACTTCTTCTTCTGAGAAAAACGAGGCCTAAAAGATGAGTATCGAACGTTATTCATACGATGTAGTAGTTGTTGGTGCCGGTGGCGCCGGACTTCGTGCTGCAGTAGAAGCGCGTGAAGCAGGCTTCAAAGTAGCGATTATTTGTAAGTCCCTCTTTGGTAAAGCACATACCGTTATGGCAGAAGGTGGAATCGCTGCTGCGATGGGAAATGTCAATTCATCGGATAACTGGCAGGTGCACTTCCGCGACACGATGCGTGGTGGCAAATTCCTCAACAACTGGAGAATGGCCGAACTTCATGCGAAAGAATCTCCAGAGCGCGTGTGGGAACTTGAGATGTGGGGTGCGCTCTTTGATCGCACTCAAGAAGGAAAGATCTCACAACGAAATTTCGGTGGCCATGAGTACCCACGCCTTGCGCACGTTGGAGATCGCACCGGTTTGGAATTGATTCGTACGATGCAGCAACGCATCGTTGCTTTACAACAGCAAGATGGTAAGAACCATGGAGATATGGAATCTCATATCCGCGTATTTGCTGAAGTGACCATCACTGACGTGCTTGTTGAGAATGGCAAAGCAGCCGGTGTTTATGGATACCGCCGTGAGAGTGGATCTGAATTACTCTTCGAAGCAGGCGCAGTCATCCTCGCAACAGGTGGAATCGGAAAAAGTTTTAAGGTAACCAGTAATTCTTGGGAAGGTACTGGCGATGGACATGCATTAGCACTCCGCGCTGGAAGCAAACTTATTGATATGGAATTCGTTCAATTCCATCCAACTGGAATGGTTTGGCCGCCATCTGTTCGCGGAATCCTTGTCACCGAATCGGTACGTGGAGATGGTGGCGTGCTAACCAACTCCGAAGGTCGACGCTTTATGTTCGACTACATTCCAGAAGTTTTCAAAGATAAATATGCAGATACCGAGGAAGAGGCAGATCGTTGGTACAAAGATCAAGCTAACAATCGTCGCCCACCAGAGTTGTTACCTCGTGACGAGGTAGCTCGTGCAATCAACTCTGAGGTTAAAGCAGGGCGTGGTTCACCTCATGGCGGGGTTTTCCTTGACGTTTCCAAGCGTTTGCCTGCCGAAGAAATCAAGCGTCGCTTACCAAGTATGTGGCATCAATTTAAAGAGCTTGCTGACGTGGATATCACCGAACAACCGATGGAAGTCGGCCCGACCTGTCACTACGTCATGGGTGGCGTCCAAGTAGATCCTGATACCGCCGCAGCTGTTGGCTTACAAGGACTATTTGCCGCTGGTGAAGTTGCTGGTGGTATGCATGGCTCCAACCGTCTAGGTGGAAACTCGCTCTCTGATCTACTTGTCTTTGGTCGTCGCGCTGGAATGGGTGCGGTCGCTTACTTGCAGAGCAACCCAAGCAAGCCATCTCTCTCTGAAGCAACCGTGAAGAGAGCGCAAGAACGTTTGAATGCGCCATTTACTCACACTGGAGGCGAGAACCCTTACACGATTCACCAAGAGTTACAGCAAACAACTAATGATTTGGTTGGCATCATTCGTACAAAGAAGGAACTAGAGCAATCGCTGGAGAAATTGGGAGAATTCCGTAAGCGAATCAAGAACGTTTCGGTCACTGGCGGTCGCGAATTCAATCCTGGCTTCCACCTGGCGCTTGATCTGGAAAATATGCTTCTCGTCTCTGAGGCAATGGCTCGATCTGCGCTTGTTCGTGAAGAGTCACGCGGTGGGCATACGCGCGAGGATTTCCCGAAGATGGATTCGAAGTGGCGCCAAGTCAATAACGCCACATCTGTTGATGGTGATTCCATCAAATGTGAACAGATTAAGGCAAAGTTGTTGCCTGATGAACTCTCTGGTCTCTTTGAGAAGAGTGAGTTATCTAAGTACTTCACCGAAGAAGAGTTAGCCGGAATGAAAGGCGGGTCCAACTAATGGCACGTCCAATTAATCTACGAATCTGGCGTGGAAATAAGGATGGTGGCGACTTCCACACCGTCACTGTTGAAGCTAACGAAGGCGAAGTTGTACTCGATGTCATTCACCGTGTTCAGGCGACGCAACTTCCTGATCTTGCGGTCCGCTGGAATTGCAAAGCGGGTAAGTGTGGTTCCTGTTCCATGGAGATCAACGGCAAACCGCGTCTTGCTTGCATGACACGAATGAATATGTTCGAAGAGGGCCAGACCATCACCGTCACTCCACTGCGGGCCTTCCCGGTAATTCGCGACCTAGTTACTGATGTCTCGTTTAATTACAAGAAAGCGATGGAAATCCCGGCATATGCGCCACCGGCAAATCTCAAGCCAGGCGAAGCTCGGATGGAGCAGATAGACGTAGAGCGAAGCCAAGAGTTCCGCAAGTGCATTGAGTGTTTCCTTTGCCAAGACACATGCCATGTCATCCGAGATCATGAAGAGAATAAGAAATCCTTTGCTGGACCACGTTTCTTCATCCGAATCGCAGAACTAGACATGCATCCACTCGACACGTTGCGCAATCGAAAGCGAACTGCCCAAGAGAGCCATGGACTTGGTATGTGCAACATCACCAAGTGTTGTACCGAAGTTTGCCCAGAACATATTCGCATCACCGATAACGCAATCATTCCGATGAAGGAGCGCGTGGTTGATGTGAAATACGATCCAGTGCGTTGGTTGGGCTCGAAGATTCGTAAGCGCGAGGATATTTCGTAAGTGGAATCCCCCCAGCTTCGCCACCTGCTACTAGTAGGAGTGGGCGGAGCAGTGGGTGCATTAACTCGCTATAGCGTGGATTTAATCTTTCCAGATATCGCACTTGCCACTCTTATCGTTAACTTATTTGGTGTAGCGGTAGCAGCTATTTGCATCTACCGCCTTACGCTTACTTTCGAGCGGCAGCTATTCCTTGTCACTGGATTTGCCGGTGGATTTACCACCTATTCAGCTTTCGCACTCTTGCTCTATGACTTAACGATTGCGCAGGCTGGGCTCTATATTGCGGCATCATTGATTCTCTCGCTTGCGCTAATTCGTGTGATACGTGCTGGTGCGCGATGAAAATTGCGTTGTTGATCAGTCTAGGAGCGTTTATCGGTGCACCACTTCGCTATTACATCGATTACATATTTCGTCGTAGATTCACATTTCCCCTGGGGATTTTGTTAGTCAATATCGTGGGCTCCTTTCTTTTGGGATTCTTGTCGAAGAGTTCGGATGCGCTAATTGCTTTTATGGGAATTGGGTTTGCTGGAGCATTTACCACCTGGTCAGCATTTGCTATTGACCTAAACCGAGAGCAGCTCTATCCACGGAAGTTTTTGGCCAATCTTTTCGCGACACTCATCTTAGGAATACTCGCAGCAGGGCTTGGGCGGGCTTTCGCTAGTTAACATATAGCCGTGAGCGCAAATAACCAGATGCCCTGTGATTTCTGTGGCGTCGCCTACGACCCAGTCGCGACTCGCTGGTTATGTCCGCATTGCCATATGAAAACTAATTGTTGTGATGGGGCTCCGTGTCCTGTGCCAAATACATCTATGAATTCTGAAGAGAGCCAATCCACGCTTCAAGTGAATCGGGATCGCGCGGAAGTTCGCGGCTAAGAACTTCACAGCCTTCTTCAGTGACAAGTACATCATCTTCAATTCTGATTCCGATACCGCGATATTCCTCGGGAAAGAGCAGATCGTCAGGCTGGATGTAGAGCCCCGGCTCAACTGTTAGGACGTGTCCTACTGCTAACTCACCATCAAGATACTGATCGCTACGTGCTTTTGCACAATCATGAACATCAATACCCAGCATGTGTCCCGATGCGTGCACGCTCCATCTGCGGTGTAATCCGACATCTGGATCGAGTGACTCTGCTGCGCTAACGGTGAGTACACCCAAACGCTCAAGACCTTCAGCTAAAACTTTCATACATGCATTATTAATATCTCGATACTTGGCTCCCGGCTGCACGGCACGAATTCCGGCTTCTTGTGCGGCTAGAACAATCTCGTATATCTCTCGCTGTGCGGGCGTAAATTTTCCATTAATAGGAAGGGTGCGTGTGATATCTGCCGTGTAGTGGCTTTCCACTTCAACACCGGCGTCCAAGAGCAAAAGATCACCGGATAAGGCAGGACCATCATTTCGAATCCAATGGAGCACGCAGGCGTGTGCACCTGCAGCGGCGATGGTGTTGTAACCCAATTCATTTCCTTCAACTCGGGCACGCTTGTAGAAAGTTCCATCAATCACGCGTTCACCGCGTGGGTTATTCATCGCTTCTGGGAGAGATTTCACTACATCGGTGAAACCGCGGATCGTAGCGTTAACGGCTTTACGCATTTCACCAATCTCGAATTGATCTTTAATGAGCCGGAGCTCTGAGAGCGCAATTGTCAGTTTGTTATCGCTCTCGTTGGCAGGAATTACCGCATCGAGTTTTGCATCTTCACCACGATGTAACAAGGTCTCTTTCTTCGCAAGTAAGAATTCATCAAGTTCCTTGATATTTCGCGCGTTGATTTGATACTTCTTTTTAATTTCAGCGAGAGAAAGGTAGCGACCTACCCAAAATTCACCATGGCGTCGGTCGCGGTAGAAACTCTCAAGGTTCCGATCATTTTTTGGATGTACGAAGAGCGTTATCTCATGGCCAGTAGAAGTCGGCTCGAAGAGCAGGATGGATTCAGGAACGATATCGCCGGCGACCATTCCGGTGAGATGGATAAATGCAGAGTTAGCACGGAAGGCATAATCACAATCATTATTTCGAACTTTAAATTGGCCGGCAGGAATGAGAAGTCGTGTGCCGGGAAAGAGCGCGCTTAGTTTGGCGCGACGTTCCTTCGACCAGGGCGCGCCCTCATGGATCGTGACCCCTTCACTCTCGAGTTCACCCCAGCCACGGCGCATCAACTGGCGCAAGGGTTCTGAAACTGGCAGGTCGTAGGAGGTGGTGACTGGTTTCTCGCCGTCAAAAGTCATATGAGATAAACCTCCTAAAACTCAAGTTTATCTCGGGGTGCGAACTTGGCTAATCTGCTCACATGAGTCGAGTAATCACCAGCACCAGCCCACAAAAACCAAGTGATGTCGTTCTAGAGGCGCCAGCGCTAACCGCTGCCGAGGTCGCAGCAGCAGTACTCCGTGCCCGCGCTGCTCAGAAGGGGTGGGCGGAGAATGCGATGGCTCGCGCTGCTGCACTCCGTGGTTGCGCCGAAGGACTTCGTGCGCGAAGCGCTGAAATGGCTGCGCTCATCACTCGCGAAGTGGGAAAGCCAATTGTTGAGGCGAAAGGTGAAGTGGCGCGTGCGATTGCCATTTTGGATTACAACGCACAAGCGGCAATTGATCCAATCGGAACTGTCATTCCGCCGACCACCCCAGGTTATCTCTTGGCGGTTCGTGAACCATATGGCGTTGCTGGATTAATTACGCCATGGAATTTCCCTATTGCGATTCCGGTATGGAAGGCAGCTCCTGCGCTCGCCGTTGGTAATGCAGTAGTGATGAAGCCCAGTGGAATGGCAATCGGCGTAGCTAAGTTAATTGAAGAGGTTTTTGCGCAATCGCTACCAAAGGATTTATTCCAAGTGTTGGTTGGTGGCGCTGAATGTGGTCAGGCAATCATCGAGTTTTCTGATGTCATCTCTTTTACCGGGTCATCTGAAGTGGGTTCGCAGATCGTGGCTCAAGCTGCGAAGTGTGGCAAGCCAGTGCAAGCAGAGATGGGGGGACAGAATCCTGCGATTGTTCTTCCCGATGCAGATCTTGCGTTGACTGTTGCTCATCTATCGAATGCATCTATGAGTTATGCCGGTCAAAAGTGCACGGCCACAAGTCGAATCATCATCGTTGGCGATGATGCTCGATACAAGGAAGTCACTGACGCTCTTGTTGCTGGCGTCGAAAAGTTGGCGCCTAATGATCCTGCTACGGAAGGTGTACTTGTTGGACCAGTGATCTCTGACAGCGCGCGTGCAGATGTTGAGAACGCGGCTAAAGGTGCAATTGCCCGTGGCGGAAAAGTTCTCACCGGCGGCGGTCCAGTTGATCGCGATGGTTGGTTCTACTCACCCACTCTGATCGCCGACCTTGGGCCTGACGATCAACTGAATCAAGAGGAAACCTTTGGACCAATCGCCGGAGTTATTCGCGCAAAAAGTGTTGGTGAGGCAATAGACGGGGCTAATTCTGTGCGTTTTGGCCTTACTGGCAGCGTGCATGGTCGCGATCTCGAGGCAACGATTCGAGTTGCCCAATCGTTGAAGACCGGCATGGTGAAGGTAAATGCTCCTACCGCAGGTCTTGATTTCCACGCGCCGGTTGGTGGAACGAAGGATTCTTCCTACGGCGAGCGCGAACAAGGAAAAGAAGGACTTGCTTTCTATTCCTTCATTCGTACTATCACTTTAGGCGCAGGTAGTCGACGCTTCGAATAGTGAATAAAAAATGATGCGTAGAAAACTTATTGTTCTGCTTGCATCAACTCTGCTTTTTTCGCTAACTACTTCCAATCTCACCGCACAAGCGCTGACTCCTCAGGAGGTCACGCTCGATGCGCTTTCGCAGAAGACATTTAATGGTTCAGACTTAAAGTTAATCAAGTTGCTTACCCAAACTAGTAAATACACAAAACACTCGGTTACCTATCGAAGCGATGATCTACGCGTATCAGGAGTTTTGTACACGCCTAAAGGTAAAGGCCCATTTCCTGGTGTGGTGTTAGGACATGGCTATATCGATACACGAATTTATAAGAACGGCCAAGGCATGCGCCGAGAGCAGGATTACTTAGCATCACGAGGTTTTGTTGTCCTACATACTGATTATCGAAATCATTCCTTTGGTGATGATGACCCAGAGAGCCAATTAAAGTTTCGCATGGATTACAGCGCGGATGTCGTCAACGCTGGATTGGCCTTAAAGAATTCAAAAATTCGAACGCTTGATAAGAACAAGATTGCTTACATAGGACGATCGATGGGCGGTGGCATTGGTTTTAATGTTGCTGTAGCAACGAGTGCGCAAGGAGTTTTCTCCTCCTATACGCTCTTTGCGCCAACGAGCGCTAATTACGTCGAGAACTTCAACAAGTGGGGGCGAGGTAACCCCGATCGTGCCAACCCGATCGTGAAGTTTGTAGGGTTGCCGGAAGATAATCCGACCTTCTGGGCGAGTGTTTCACCGAAGAATTATTGGTCGCAGGTGAGCGCACCAATCATGATCCACCACGGTGATCGAGATAAGAGTTGCCCGATTCGATGGGCGCGAGCTGCTACTAAGGGGCTCAAGGCGGCGGGCAAGGATGTGACCCTCCATATATATAAGGGTGAGGGCCACAATCTGGCTGCTGGTTGGCCCAAAGCGATGGATCGGAGCATTGAATTTATGGGGCGAAACTGGCCTGTAGAGGGCTGAGGGTTCCTAAAAGGCTACGACCAGCCATTTTCAACACGCCCGAGCGGGCTCTGGGGTGAATCTCCGCTATTTAGGCCGATTCTGGGGCTATGGTTCAAGTCAAGGCTTTCTGGCTACCTCGCTATTAAGCCATTGCCATCTTCTAGCAAGGAGAGATACATGAACAAAGGTGAACTCGTCGCAGCAGCAGCAGAGCGGACCAAGATGCCAGCCAGCCAGGTCGATAACGTCCTCAAGGCAATCATTGATTCCATTCAAGCCGCACTCGTTAAGGGCGACAAAGTAGCCATCCCGGGCTTCGCCTCATTTGAGGTCGTATCCCGCCCAGCGCGCCAGGGACGGAATCCTCGTACCGGTGAGACGATGACGATTGCCGCCGGCAAGAAGATCAAAGTTTCTCCATCAAAGGCTTTCAAGGATGCAGTGAACTAATCAGAAGTAAGTAAGAAATCCCTCGCAGAAAGCTGCGGGGGATTTTTTATGTTCACTACCTCGTTACACGCTGGTACTCTCACGAGTTATGAAGATACTTCTCACAGGCGCAACCGGCCTAATAGGTACCGAGGTTATGAAGACTCTTGCGGCAGCTGGTCATCAAGTCACTGCTACTGATCGTAAGGGTGGAGATATTCCTGCGGGAGTGAATTTTGTTCTTGGCGAGTTAACTGACGATGTATTTGTAAATTCACTTGATTTCACAGTTGATGCGATAGTGCATCTAGGGTCTATTCCACGACCTTTTGACGATCAAGATTTTGAAGTATTTGATAACAATGTCACCTGTACATATAAAGTTTTTTCGAAAGCTGCAGCAAATAACGTAAAAGTCGTTATTTATGCATCTTCACTCTCTATTTATGGAACTGCTTGGTCGGGTCCGTGGACTTCTCCAGAATTTGCGCCCTTTGATGAGTCACTACCACTTCATCATTATGAGAGTTATGCGTTATGCAAGGAAGTAAATGAACGAACCGCAGACATGTGGGCTAATCGTTCGAAAACTGCATATGTAGGGTTGCGTTTTCCATTCTGTAACACGATGAAAGCCATCGAGGATCATGCAATTGCTCAGCGGGATGGTGATGAAGAAACCGTTACAGTGGCAGCGAAGATTCTTTGGGGTTATCTCGATGTGCGCGATGCTGCACAGGGAATACTGGCAATTCTTGCCGGTAATTCCACCGGTTCACACACTTATAACTTCACCGCGCCTGACACCACTGCTCCATATCCAACGAGTCAGATGTTGGCTAAGTTCCATCCAAAAACAAAAGTAGTGCGCGAGATTCAAGGGTATGGCGCGCTTACCGATTGTTCGAATTGGATATCTGCCTACGGCTACCACCCGGTCCACCTCATCGACCGCAAGAAATTGGGTATTTGATAGGGGGTAGACTTATCCCAACACTTGGAGACGTCGCATAGCCCGGTCGAGTGCGCCTCACTGCTAATGAGGTAACCATGAAAATGGTTCGGAGGTTCAAATCCTCTCGTCTCCGCCAA
>CAYQLC010000034.1:7742-10684 GCA_964418325.1 uncultured Bifidobacterium sp. | reverse complement strand
AAGCGTGATATTGCACCTGATGTACTCCGAGGATTTGCCCTTCTAGGAATTCTCTTAGTCAATATCCAATTCTTCGCCGTCGACAGCGCCGAGGGCGCACGCGGTCAGTGGGTCGAAGGATTCGCGAATGGAGGTGCCTCGTTTATCCTCTTCGCGCTATTCCAAGGAAAGTTCTACCTGCTCTTCTCATTCCTCTATGGCTATAGCTCGCACTACATCGTTCAGGGCGAGAAGAGCAACCGCCGGCGCTGGCTCAAGCGCTGTATCTTCTTGATGATCTTCGGAGCCCTCCACTTCACCTTCCTCTGGCATGGCGACATCCTCTTTGGATATGGGCTCTTTGGATTACTACTTGCACTCTTCTTCTTCCGCCAAGACAAGACCATCAAACGATGGGCCGTAGGAATTTTTATAGTGCAGACACTGTTATTAACTTTGGTTGCCGCTGGCATCTATTTTGCCGAGCGAAGTGATCCCAATTTAGAGGCGCTACCACCCAGCGCGCTTGATGAAGTAATGCGCACGGGTACTTATCTTGAATCTATCGCACCACGACTAGAACTATGGGTCATTGGCTTCCTTGGGTCGGGGGTCTTCATCATGGGAGGCTTGGCATTCGTTGCATTCTTGCTGGGGTTGCGTGCTGCCCGAGCATCCGCACTTTCGAATGATTCGGCAGTCATCAACACCAAACGCTGGATGTTAATCGGTTACGGTTATGGAATTCCGCTTCAACTGGTGGCTGGAACAATCTATCTCAGCAATGAGAATGCTGCCGATACATCTGAAGCCATTTACTTGATTTCTGTCCTGGTCTCACTTGTTGGAGCACCGCTACTAACAATGGCTTATATCGCGACGATTTTGCGATTACTCCCCCGTTTTGCAGCGAAGATGAGTTGGATGCGAGCTGCTGGACAGATGTCACTAACCACCTACTTGATTCAATCAGTTCTGCAAATGGTGATTTTTGCTCCCTGGGGCCTTGGCCTCTTTCAAAAGGTCGATATGTGGGCGGTTCTGCTCATCGGAATCGCCATCTGGTTGCTTCAGATATGGGCTGCGCGCTGGTGGATCAATCGGTTCGCACAAGGTCCGATGGAGAAACTGATGGCAAAACTCACCCGCAAGCCTGCTCTAACTAGTTAGAGACATCTCGCTTAGCAAAGAGGGTTGTCGCGATACCACCAAAAATAACTAGGTAAATCGCGGTTCCCACGAGTGCGTAGGTGTAGCTGATATCGCTATTTGAACTCTCTGCGATCAAGCTCATCAATTGTCCTGGTAACCACTTATCAAGACCATCAACGGTGAACGAGAGAATTCCCTCCAAGATAAGAATCCACGCTAGTGATATAGAAATCGAGGAGATCGGCGAGCGCAAGATGATTCCTACTGCCATACCGATGGTTCCGTAAGCAATTGCGGAGAGGTAGACATTGCCAAGGTTCGAATAGAGCAATTGGAACGACTCGTTTGAGAACCAAGCATCAGTATTTATATCTTTGGTCGGCGCCAAAAGCAGCGAAATTCCAATACTGCCAATCGCACTGACAATAACCGTAAGCAAAGCAAAACTACACATCGCCACATATTTGCCCGCGAGTAGCACTAACCGACGAGGTTGGCGAACAAGCAAGTTACGCAGGGTGCCATTGGTGTATTCCAAGGCGGTTTGCGCAGCAAAAACCGAGAGCGCAATCGTCCCAAGTAATCCCGCAAAATTAGTAAAACCAAGGTACAGACCACTTGGTAGCGCAAGAGTATCGCGCGTGATGACGCGACCACGCGGGCCATTTCCACTGTCGGCATCAAGCAAGACAAAGAGCAGCGCAGTAATCAAAACACTTAGACCAAAGACGATGCCTAGGGTGCCACCAAAGAGCGTAGGGCGCCGGAGCTTGCGCCACTCAGAGCGAAATACTCGAATCATTTCTCGCCCCCTGTGATCTCAAAGAAGCTCTCTTCTAAAGTAGGACGCGTAATCTGGAGTTGAGTAAGGATGATTCCACTGTCGAATGCCGCCTTATTCAATTCCCCTGCAAAACTCTCGGGGGCCACGATGACCAGTTGGTTATCGATTACCTCGCTGGTAAAGCCGGCCGTAGCGGCGATTTCCGTAAGTCGCTTGAGATCTGCCGCACCACTACCTCGCACCGCAAGGCGCGGTTTGTGTGCAGCAAGCAAATCTTTAGTTGCCCCTTGGAAGAGCACCTTGCCGTGATCAACAACTACTAAGTAATCAGCAATCACCTCGAGCTCACTCAAGATATGTGAAGAGACGAAAATTGAGATTCCAGAATCAGCCAAGCTGCGAAGTAAGTTACGAACCTCATGTATGCCGGCAGGATCCAAGCCATTGACTGGCTCATCGAGAATCAGCACCTTGGGATTGGGAAGAAGCGCTGCCGCTATACCCAAGCGTTGCTTCATGCCCAGGGAATAGGTTTTAAATTTTGACGTGGCCCGATCGGCCAAGCCCACCAATGTAAGAAGTTCCTCTACTCGCTCGTACGGGAAGTCCCCCAAGCGAGCAAGCACGCGCAGGTTCTCACGACCTGAAAGCGCAGGATAGAAGGCCGGGCCTTCAATCATCGCCCCCACATAGGGTAAATAGGTCTCAGGCTCTGAAATCGGATGCTCTAATATCCGCGCATTTCCAGCAGATGGCTTGACCAGGCCAAGGAGCATGCGGATAGTGGTGGTCTTACCTGCCCCATTGGGGCCGACAAAACCAGTAATCGCACCCGCAGGAATATCAAAAGTCACATGATCGACAGCGACCAAATCACCATATTTCTTCGTTAAGTTCTCTGCCGAGATGACCGCGCTCACGAGGTAAATCTATCGCATTTATCGCCCTGGTCTGCTCACAGCAAACCCCCAGCCGCTCGACAAATGAGCGCCAGTCTGTAAACCTAGTTGAATCTAAACGAATCTAA
>CAYQLC010000034.1:4406-7642 GCA_964418325.1 uncultured Bifidobacterium sp. | reverse complement strand
TGTGGAATCCCTCTTCGACACCGTTCTAGGACTGCCGGTCCATCCACTAGTTGTCCATTTTGCTGTCGTGCTACTTCCATTAGCAACTATTGGTGTGATTATCACAATCTTCCGACCTCGCCTCAAAACCACATATCTTGGTTTGAGCGCAATCGGTGTGATCATAGGAACTATTGCTACCTTTGTTGCAAAAGAATCTGGTGAGGCACTTGCAGAACGGGTCGGCTTACCTCAACGACACTCTGATTTAGGAACTTACCTATTTGTTGCTGCGCTCATACTTACAGTCTTCACTCTCCTGCTCTATCGGCAACATAAAAAGAAACCACAGAGCAGTGGAAAAAACTTAGGGCCTCTTGGCATGCTCACTGCCATGGTTGGCATCGTAGTAATTGGACTTTCGATACTTACTGGCCACACTGGAGCTGAAGCAGTCTGGAAGTCTCGAATCGCGGGAGGACAAGAAGTTTCCGCAGGCTCGAGCGCGGGAACAATCACCATGAATGAGGTTGCTACTCATAACACGCCTCAGGATTGTTGGAGCGTGGTCGATGGCAAGGTCTACGACCTCACCCAGTGGATAGATAAGCATCCTGGCGGCGCCGTAGTCATCAAGGCGCTCTGTGGCAAGGATGGCACTGCGGGCTTTACTTCAGAACATGGTGGCGAGGCAAAACCAGAGCAGCAATTAGCTAGCTATCTTATTGGCACGTTGAAAAGCGAATAATTAGCGCGAGTACATCACTGCTTCAGGAGTGAACTCCACTCCGTCATCCAACGGGAAGACTGGCCGTTGACAAATGGTGTGGCCAAGGGATTTGAGGTTGGCACTTGTTGCACCAGGTGCATCAACATTTATATACGTAGTGGCCCAGGTTAGATACATGTGGTCTTGGCAATGTGGTGATTTCACCACAACTAGATCGAACTTCTTTGGATCTTGGCCGTGTGCGTAATAGAGCGAGCGGTTATGTAGGCTCACCGGTTTACTCATTAGCACCAGCGTGAAATTTTGTACTTTGAGAACTGCACAATCACCGGCATGCCACGGCTCCCCCTCAGCCTCGTTATTAAATTCTCCATCGGTGAGCATGTGCACTACCCCAGTAACTTCAATCGGGGTATATCTAGGGTCCATCGCACCACCCACTGTGGTGGTGACCTTCGCGCCAATTCCAGCCTTGAAGGCAGCAGCGACTGCCGGTGCATCGGTAATCGCAACGAGAGCGCTCCCTGGAAAGCCCTGAGCAATCAACTCTGCCAACACCACATTGCTATCGCCACATGCTCCCGAACTTGTCGCATCAGCGGCATCCACCAGGATGGTGGTACCACCTACGCTTGCATACGCATCACCAGCCCTACGCACCGCTTCTTTGACTGGCGTGAGGAAGGCTTGCATCTTCTCTCGATCACGCCAAAACTCTGCCGCGATTTTCTCGGCGCTCTCTTTTGCTAATTTCGCGTCACCATTGGTACAGACAATGACGTTCGACGCCAAATCGGGAACATCGGTGAACGGGTTACCAATAAAGATGCCACCGGAGAGCCCTGCTGCAGAATTCTCAATAGCGATTGTTTCGGCTACGCGTTCACCAAAGCATCCTGTCTTTGTCTTTAACTCATCACCACGAACAAGAGCAGGAATGCGCACGCGCGCAGTCGTAGGTTTTGCCTCGCCATCAAGAATTTTCAACAGCAACCGCGCAGATCGCTCGCCAGTTTCGTAGAGATCGATATGCGGGTAAGTGTGATAGACGGTAATCGCATTGCAATTTCGCAGCACTGGATCGGTAATCACTCCATGGAGATCAAAGGAAGCAACAATCGGAATCTCTTCACCAACAATCTTCCGCGTTTCCACGAGCAAGAAGCCCTCAGGATCGAGTTGGCCAATGGCTCCCATCGCACCGTGCAGCGAAAAATAAATCGCATCAATCGTGCCGGCGGCACGAATCGAATCAAGGATGTTGTTGGAGATGAACTCCCAAGCGCTCTTTGATGTAAGCCCCCCTGAGGTGATCGACCGAGCTCCATAACCAGGAACTAACTCGATATCTTGGCGAGTATCAAAATGTGCAAGGGCGCCGGCAATCTCAGTACGCAAAGGGCGATGCTCAGGGAAAAGTTGATCTGGAGTCGAGAGGCGGAAACTATCTAGCTCACTCTGATTGGGGTTAAATGATGCAATCTCTTGGACGCACTCTGCAATCAGAATTCTCTTCATCGTTTCGACACGGCCTCAATCATCGCTTGAATATAACCATTGGCAAAAGCCCGTCCGCGATGTCCCCATTCAGTATCACCATGGGTGTGTGGCACATGATCGTCCATGAAGAAACCATCGAAATTATGTTTGTGATAAATCTTCATCGCCTTATACATATCAACATAGCCCGTGTTGATGAATTCCTCTTTGAAATCAGGGACCGGATTGGAGACATTACGGAAGTGCACGTAGAGGATCTTTCGTCGTGAGACGAAGTATTCGATCATTTCGTAGATGTCATCTTGCATCTCCGAGAAACTCCCCTGACAGAACTCGATGGCATTGCTATCACTCGGATAGATCTCGATAAGGCGCTTGTAGGCAGCGAAGGAGCGGAAGAGTCGCGGTACTCCACCAAGGGAGGGCACAGGTGGGTCACTGGGGTGGATTCCCAGGCGAATTCCCTCTTCTTCTGCGATTGGAGTGATGATCTTGATCCAATACTCGAGGTTGGCCCACATCTCCTCTTCGGTGTACTCCCGGTGATGGGTGAGCGGGTAACTCTTGCCCATCTTCTCGTTGAAGGCTGTGGCTGGAGAGCCGCCTCGAATCAACTCATACGGCGTTCGCCAGACCAAGGAGGGCTCCCAGTTGTAGCCAAAGATGGGAATACCCGCGCGAGCGATATTTCTGATCGTGTAGATCATGTTTTCGATCTGCTCGTCACGTCGCGGTCCGTTAAGCATGATGTGGTCGTAGAAGCTGCTCGGTACATTCTCGAGCGCAGTTAACTTCATCCCATGGTTTTCCACCTTGAGACGCAACTTCACTAGGTCGTACTTCTCCCACTTGCCGCCATTATTTGGGATTCCCGAGGTATCGTAGGACTGAAGTGCTACATCGGTGCAGCCAAATTGTTGAGCGAACTGCAGAACAGCATCTTCATGAAACCCGGTGCTAATCCACACACCTTGCCCTGAACGCATGGCTAGCCCTTCTTTACTGCCTCGATCATCGCTTGGATATA
>CAYQLC010000034.1:0-4306 GCA_964418325.1 uncultured Bifidobacterium sp. | reverse complement strand
TGCCCTGAACGCATGGCTAGCCCTTCTTTACTGCCTCGATCATCGCTTGGATATAACCGTTGGCAAAAGCACGACCACGATGGCCCCATGGCGTATCTCCATGAGTATGAGGAACGTGATCATCGATGAAGAAACCATCAAAATTATGCTTATGATAAATCTTCATAGCTTTGTACATATCTACATATCCGGTGTTGACGAACTCTTCCCAGAAATGTGGCACTTTGCCTGAAACATTGCGGAAGTGCACATAAAGAATCTTCTTACGCGAGACAAAGTATTCAATCATCTCGTAGATATCATCCTTCATCTCTGAGAAGGTTCCTTGGCAGAATTCGATTCCGTTGGAATCACTTGGGTAGATTTCAATAAGGCGCTTGTAGGCATCGAAACTGCGGAGCAATTGCGGAATGCCACCAAGCTTCTCTACCGGCGGATCGCACGGATGGATTCCTAGACGGATTCCCTCTTCTTCTGCGATTGGGGTGATGATCTTGATCCAGTATTCGAGGTTTGCCCACATCTCTTCTTCGGAGTACTCCCGGTCATGTGTGAGCGGGAATGTTTGGGCAATCGAATCATCGAATGCAGTGGCAAGTGCGCCACCTCGAATGTGCTTAGGCGGAGTGCGCCATACATGCGAAGGCATCCAGTTGTAACCAAAGATTGGGATTCCTGCGCGCGCGATGTTACGAACTGTGAAAATCATGTTCTCAATCTGCTGGTCGCGCTTAGGACCATTGAGCATGATGTGGTCATAGAAGTTCGTAGGCACGTTCTCAAGGGCGGTGAGCTTGAGGCCAAACTGCTCAACGCGAAGGCGAAGCTTTACCAAATCGTGGAGCTGCCACTTACCACCATCACCCGGAATCAGTGGAGTATTAAAGAGCACATCAGTCGCGCCAAATTGCTGCGCGAACTGGAGATATTCCTCGCTTGCTACTTGAAACTGCCCGAACCCTGGTCTCATGTCTTACTCCCTCGTGAGTAGTGATGTTTTTCTAATTAGCCCTTAACTGAACCGGTTTGAAGACCTTCGACAACGAATCGTTGCCCAAGGAAGTAAATGATCATGATTGGCACAGCTGCAATTGTTGAATAAGCCATAGTTCGTCCCCACGGCACTTCATCAGCAACGGAGAGATTCAAAATCGCTACGGGAACCGTGCGCACCTCTGGTGAGACGTTAATAACCAGTGAGTAAAGAAGTTCGTTATACGCACCTGTAAAGGTGATGATTCCTACCGATATCAATCCAGGGGCAACCAACGGAACCAACACGTACCAAAGTGCCTGCAGTCGATTTGCGCCGTCGATACGAGCAGCTTGCTCGAGTTCTGGTGGTAGCGACTTGAAGAACCCGAGTAATAAATAGGTAGAGAGCGGAACGGTAAAGCTCAGATACACCAATACCAATCCGCGCAAACTGTTGGAAAGTTGCAGGTTAGCCATGATGACTGCGAATGGAATAAAGAGCAGCGCGCCTGGCGTCAAGAAAGCAATGATGATGACTCGGCCCATGGTGTCGCGACCTTTGAAGTTGAGAATGGTCAGCGCATAGGCAGCCATCACTCCAAAGAGGATTGCAAGTATGGTGGCCGAACTACAGACGATGACGCTGTTCTTTAATGATGTAGTGAATTCGACACTTGCGAATGCAGCCCGATAGTTATCTAGCGTTGAATCGCTGGCTGGAAGGAGAGTTTGATTGGTGAATAGGGATCCCTGCGTCCGAAACGAAAGGGTAATCATGTAATACACGGGATAGAGGACGAAAATGGCAACCAGAAGTAGCATCGAATACTTAAACAGTGAAAATTTCACATTTGTCTGCGCCATGATTAATCCTTCTTCATTCTTCGTAAAATAAAATATGTGAATAGCAACGCAATTGGCACAAGGCTCAACGCTGCGGCAGCAGACTGTCCAATTTGGAAACTCGTTAGCCCCTTGTACGCAAAGATTGGCAAAATTACTGTGGCATTACTTGGGCCACCTGCCGTGGTCAACCAAATAGCCTCGAAAGAATTAATGGTGTTGATTGTTGAAATTAAGAACACAATAAGAATTACAGGTCGAATTCCAGGAAGAGAGATGTTTCTGAAGCGCTGCCAAGCGTTTGCTCCATCTACTGCTGCGGCCTCGTACAATTCTTTTGGTACTGCCTGGAGCGCAGCTAAGAACATGATTGCCCAGAAGGGAAACCCACGCCATATGGTTGCGAAAATAACTGCTGGCATTGCCCAGTCTCGTTCGCTTAAGAAAGCAATTGGGTAATCGATGAGCCCCAATTTTGTAAGGATGATATTTAACGAACCTACATCTGGGTGGTAGAAAAGTTTCCATACCATGAAGGCAACGAATCCAGGCATGGCATACGGAACTAAAACGACTGCGCGCCAAAATCCACGTGCGACTAACTTCTGGTGCAGCAAGATTGCAATTCCCAATCCAAGGACGAACTTACCCATTTGCACAATCGTCACGTACACAAAACTGTTCTTAGCCGCCACAAGGAAGTCTTGATCACTAAACAATTGTCGGTAATTTTCCAAGCCAACATATTTCGCATCATTACCCAACGTCATGTTGGAGAGACTGGCCCAAATTTCAAAACCGAGTGGATAAGCAAAAAAGAGAAGCAGGACCACCATTGCTGGCAGCATCATGAAGTATCCCAGGATGCTTGTCGGATCAAAGATTCCACCACGTCGTCGTGAGCGCTTAGTCTTTTGCTCCGGACGTTGTTGAATTACGGTCACGCAGTCTCTCCTTGCCTAAGGATTACACACTTTTAGTATTTGGAATTGGGTGGAAGTGCATCACGCACTTCCACCCAACTTATTCAAACCGTCCGGACCAAAGTCAGGACTTTCACCTGTTTGTTAACCGGCGTCGTATGCCTTTTGGCATGCAGTTTGTGCCAGCTTGATGGTTTCATCGGCACTCATTCCATCCAGGATGTGACGTTGCACCATCTTGGAAAGTCCGAAGTCAAGACCAAAGGCTGCCCAGCCAGTGTTGTTCTTGTCTGGGAATGACTCGGGGGTTCCGTCGGTCGAGAGTTCGTAGAGGCCACCTTTAACTGGATTATTCTCATCAGTCCAGAAATCCATCTTGCTGTAGTCCTTGAGAACTGGACCATAAATAGCCCATTCGTAGTAACTCTCCATATTCTCTGGCTTCATCAAATAACGGATGAGATCCTGAGCAAGTTCGGGATATTTGGTCGTAGCAGAGACTGCTCGCAACCAGCCGCCAGCAGGTGCAACTTTGGTGACTGGTCCAGCTGGTAGCGCTGACCATTTAGTTCCCTTACGAACGGTTGTTAGTGAAGGACCTAGTGGCCATGCCGCTGAGCCATTGACCAACGTGGTATTGATCGAGCCGGTATTCATGACGAAGGTGGTCTTTCCACCAATGAAGAGGTTGTTATCCCAACCGCCATCAGTAGTGACTGCACCTGCTGCGTAGGCATCCTTTTCGTACCACTTCTTTATGAATGCAAGGAAGTCACGGGTTGGCTTAGCATCGATCGTGCACTTCTTTCCAGCATCATCGGCAATTCGCCCACCGTAGCTATAGAACTGGGCACGGAAAGTACCTTCAGCATCACCTACGTTTCCAATGGCAAATCCAGCTCCACCCTTTGGCTGAGCTTTCACTGCAGCCTCCATCAACTCTTCCCAAGTCTTTGGAGCGGTGGTCTTTGCTCCTCCTGCAGCAAGAAGATCAGTTCTACGACCGATCAAGTTACCGGCTACGCCAAATGGCACACCTAAGCCTTTGCCTTCAAACCCGGCCTTATCAAATTGTGCAGCTCCTGGCAGCCAACCGCCATACACTCGTCCGAGCTCATTAACGAGAGGCTGAACGTTTCGTAGATTCTTTGAGCCAAGTTGCAACATCAGTCCTGAACTAACGTCCAGTGCATCTGGCATCGTGCCAGCAGCAACAGCTGCAGTCACATTGGCAGCAAGGTTATTTTGGTTTACCAAAACAGCTTCCGCTTTGATTCCTCTTGAATTCGCCCATTGGCGAATCTGAGCATTGGCAGCGCCGTTGGCCAAATCAGAGAAGATCAAACCAACCCAATAAGTAAACTTCTTGCCAGACGCGTTAAGTGCAGCGATTTCTTTTTCTAACGCGATCTGCTGAACAGTCTTTGTTGGGGTTGCAGGCTTCTTTGCCGCAGGCTTCTTGGTTGCGGTTTTCTTTGCTGGTTTCTTTGTTTCTGCTGAGGCGCTTAATGCGCTTGTGCCACCAAGTAGTAGCCCGAGCGCAGCAACCAAAGCAATCGATTTCT
>CAYQLC010000033.1:0-11080 GCA_964418325.1 uncultured Bifidobacterium sp. | reverse complement strand
AGCGCTGATGTCCCGAACTCTGAAGCAGTTCTGGACTATTACTTCGATAATGGTGGAAATTTCGTTGATACCGCTGATATGTACTCCCAATGGGCACCAGGACATGTTGGAGGAGAGTCAGAAACAGTCATCGGAAACTGGATGAAAAAGCGCGGCAATCGCAGGGAAATGGTCATTGCTACCAAAGTTTCTAAACTTGATACCCGCCCTGGACTTAAGCCCGCAAACATCGTGGCGGCATGTGATGATTCTCTGCGCCGATTGCAGACTGATTACATCGATCTGTATTACTCACACCAAGATGACCTTGATACTCCGATGGAAGAAACTCTTACGGCTTATGACTCTCTGGTGAAGGCGGGCAAAGTGCGCTATATCGCGGCCTCGAATTTCACTGCGGAGCGATTAGCAAAATCTCTCGAAATCTCTCAATCTCACGGGTTAGTTTCTTATGTCGCAAGTCAAGATCAATACAACCTTATGGATCGTGATTACGAGAAGACTCTGATGCCAACTCTCAAGGCAACTGGGCTCTCCCAAATTCCCTTCTATGGTTTAGCTCGCGGATTTCTTACTGGGAAGTATCGCCCGGGCGTTAGCGTTGAATCTGTGCGATCTGCCGGAGTCACATCCACATACGCACATGAACGTGGCTGGACGATACTTGCAAAATTAGATCAGATTGCTAAAGAAAAAAATTCCTCAGTAGCCGCTATTGCACTTGCCTGGCTACGAGCTCAACCAACTGTTGCAGCGCCGATCGCATCAGCGACAAAACTTGAGCAAATCAAAGAGATTATGCCTGTCATTACTTTGACGAGCGATGAACTTCAGTTGCTGACTAATTCCTGACACATCGCGCGGAACGCCGCGGTATGGGCATCTACATCGGCTTCGGTCGTGTACGGAGACATAAGCGCCATATTATGAAATGGCGTAAGCAAGAAACCGTCGTTCAGTAAACGTAGGTGAATGTATTGATCGAGTTCAAAATCACCAGCCCGAGCCGCTTCACCACCAGTTCGTGGAGCATGGCCCTGGAAGAGATATTCACCGCGCGCGCCAAGGCGATTTACGTGCCAGGGCAAGCGAAATTCATTGATTGCAGCCTCTACCCCATCACACCAGCGATTTCCCAAGGCAATCATCGTGGCGAAGTTAGCTTCTGTGAGCACCTCGGTCAGAGTTGCTCGCATGGCTGCCAACGAGAGCGCGTTTCCTGCAAGAGTTCCACCAATTCCACCCGTATCGATTACTTCCCGCTCGGTCTTCATTGCGATCTGCTCGGCGATTGCATGTGTCATGCCAAATGTTCCAGTAGGAATGCCGCCGCCGATTGCTTTACCAATCGTTAAGAAATCTGGCGTGAGATTGAGTTCTGCGGTCATTCCGCCTGGACCTACTGAAATGGTATGTGTTTCATCAATAATCCAGATGACGCCATACTTCTTGGCTAGTTCACCCACCGATTTGAGATAGCCCTCATCTGGCAGAACAATTCCGACATTAGTCATCGCTGGTTCCATCAAGATTGCTGCAACATCACCGGCCTTCAGCGCTGATTCCATAGCACTGAGATCATTAAATTCGACTACTCGTGTCGTGTGATCCAGTGGAACTGGCGCACCGATATTGCCTTCACGGGCGACGGTGTTGCCTGATGAATCTAATGTCGCAAAAGTTTCGTCGACAGATCCGTGATAGCAGCGATCAATCACGACAATTTTTTGCTTGCCAGTAATTAAACGTGAATAACGAATTGCATGGCGATTAGCATCAGTTGCGGACACCGTGAACTGCCATAGGGGAAGTCCAAAACGCCGCGCTAATTCGGTTGAGACTGTGACCGCATCATCGGTTGGGAGCATCGCTGTCATGCCGCGCTTTAGTTGGGCCGTAATCGCATTCACAGTAGCCTCAGGTGAGTGCCCAGTCATCGATCCCGTATCGCCTAAACAGAGATCAATAAACTCATTGCCATCCACATCCACAAAGTGAGCACCTTGCGCGGAAGCCACAAAAAGTGGGTATTTTCCGGGCCATTTCGCCATCCATGACATCGGAACCCCACCGGGCATAACGCCTTTGGCTCGCTCAAATAGTTCGCGACTTTTGGGCGTACGCGACAAGAAGCGCTCTTCTTCTCGAGAGTGAAGTCTTTTTAGATGGTTGCGATCAATCATTTTTCTAATCTATCAAATTTCATCAAAGACGAAGAGGGCTTCGAGATAGGTATCGCTTGAAATACCTAGATTTGCTGCATCTGGTGGCGCGCTCTGGGGTTCAATGCAGACTCCCTCTGAATCCTGGTCATAGACCACCCAATACGGCGCATCAGATTCAATCTTGATCTGCATTACATCTTCCCAGAACACGGTTGGGGTTCCTCTGACTTCGGTAAATGCATCATCCCATGGAGAAGGAGTTGGAGTAATCAATTTTCCGGTCGGCAAATAATCAGCACCGCGTTCTAGCATCGCACCTGGATGGAAATCAATTTCGGCAGCGCCACCTCGGCTAAGTTCTCGCGGGAACCACGGGTGAAAACCCATCCAAAATGGCAGATCACAATTACCAGATTCGTATTCGAGGGACCAACGCAGCGCGTTATCGAGAATTTCAAAACGTTGTTCAACCCGCGCTCCGGAATATGGCGCGGGAAAATCCAACGCAAAATATCCTTCACCAATCTCTTCCCATGACGAGGTCAATCCAAATCCATGAATCGCATGGGGCGCAGCCAAATTAACGGGCAACTGAAATTCGTGGCCAGAAGAATCCTGTATCAGGCCCTCTCGAATGCGCCCTGCCCATGGCGCCATCGCATACCAACCCCAAGTAAGAGTTTGTCCACGAAATGGAACAACACATTCGATATCGCGAAAATGTAAAGAGGAAATACGCGCACCTTGGTCCACATCAATCTCAAGAGAGATCTCCCCGCCATCCATCGCGTGGTGCAGACCCATAGATTGAATCCTAATGAGGTTATGGTCATGACCTTTCATGACCGCCCTTGCTGAGCAAATCAACGTTGAAAAGGCCCGTACACAGCGAATTACGTCGGCCTCACGAATAAACTCTGTGAACGTTCGGACAATCCGACGGTCATGACCAGGAGCTACCCGTCAAGTGATTCCTCACGATTCAGTCAGGCTCCTCGCAGATCTCTCTAAGACAGTTCTCGAAGATCCAAAACCAGACCAGTTCCTCGCACACATCACCAATGTCACGCTCTCTCATCTCGATGCTCGCGGCGCAATCTTGGGAGTAATTGAGCGCGAGGGTTTTCTAGATCTACAAGGTACGTACGGATATTCCAAGAACATGGTCGAGCCTTACATGCGAATCCCGTTGTGGACTCCGATGCCGATTACAGATGCTGCTCGCACCGGAAAAGTCAGCATCTTTAACAATCCACAAGAGATGATCGCTCAATATCCGCATCTAGCGCAATTCAGCCATGTCGACTCTGGTGTCACAATCTCGGCTCCGATCAAGTATCGCAACACAGTTCTTGGTGCTATTGGATTCACCGTACTGAAGTCACCCCGCGAAGAATTTTCTACGAGTGATTCCACCCAAGCCTTACTTGCACTCTGTGGTCTCTACATTAGAAATCTCCTTGCAAGTAAGTCGGCTTCCGAAAAGGACTATGCCGCTTCTGTCCAATCCCTGACTCCGCGACAGAAAGAAATCATCAATCTCTTCAAAGAGGAATTGACGACTGACCAGATGGCTGATCGATTGAAATTCTCTTCATCAACAATTAAGCAAGACATCATCAAGATTTATAGCATTTTTGGCGTCAACTCTCGAAGCGCCGTGGTCGAACTAGCCGAGCGAGCTGGACTCTCTTAAGCCCGATCTAATTCTTCGCGCCACGGGGGATTTGCACCGGCTCGAGAACAAGTGATTGACGCTGCTTTTGCAGCTCTCGTGAGCACTTCAGATAGTGAGTCCTGATTCAAACCCGTCAGTCCGTATCTCAATAATCCCTCAATAACAACCGCTCCTATTGTGTCTCCCGCCCCAACAGTGTCCACCACTTCAACAGTGACAGCGTCGGTGTGAAGTACGAAGTCAGCGGAATATGCAGTCATCCCTTTCTCTGCCCGAGTCACAATCACACACGAAACCCCCCGCGCAATCCATGAATGAACCAGCGCGACTTCATCCTCGTCATAAAGCCAGCGAAGATCATCTTCGCTCATCTTTACAACCGATGCGACATCGAACCACCTCTCGACAGCCCGACGATAAATACTCTTGTCACCTTGAATCGACGGACGAACATTAGGATCAAAAACAACCGGCGCACTTTTCCCACCAATCCATTGAAATAATTGGGTCGCACCTGGCTCAAGAAGTGTTGCCACCGAACCGATATGGATGACATCGACATCGCCCGTAGGTAACCACGAGGCATCAAAGGCAAAACTTGATGTTCCCTCCAACTCAAAGTCATATTTCGCTAAACCATTCTCATCAATCGTCGCAATCGCCAACGCCGTCGGTAATTTGCCCCGATACACCAACGCTAAATCAACTCCGCTATCGCTCAACTCGCGATTGATTTCAATGCCATAGTCATCATCCGAGATCCCACCAATAAAAGATGTTGGGTATCCCAAGCGTGAAATCGCCTTTGCGGTATTGGCCGGGCCTCCGCCAACCATCGGCCGCCTCTCGCCCCCCGCCACCGGTATCAAGTCCATGAGCGCTTCACCGACAACCCAGACGCGTTTCACTTCTAGCCCTGCTTCAATCTCTCTAGAAATACCTTCGCCACGTTGTTCCAGCGCAGGACTTCTGCATCGCTCAAGCGATCGACTCCTGAGGTGACAACATACAGACCGGTAAACATGGAGCGGTCAAATTGATAGAAGGCTAAGAGGCTCCTTGCGTTGGCATCCTCGCCGATGGTAGTTAGAACCGTAAAAGAATTACTTGAGCTTAGATACGGCTCTGTGGTGTTCGGTAATGGAATGAACTTGTATTTAGTGAATACGCCAGACTGCTCGGGACCACCACCATCGGATAGGCACTTTTTCGCTGTCTCTAGTAGCTCTGACATGGCGCTTCGTGCTGCAATTTCTGATTCGTAACGAACAACCTCACTAGAGAGAAAGAGGTAAGGACTGCCAACTTTGGAAACTGCAACCTGACGACGCTCGGCACGCTTCTCATCTGATAGATATTTGGGTTTACAGAAATCAAGCGTTGGGTCATTCAAAGTTGTTCCACCGCCCATGGGTAGTACAAACCAGCCCTGTTCGAAATCAGTTGAGTTGAAACCAAATCGTGACAGTGCAATTTGCGCAGGGTTATCGAGAGATATATCCGTCGGATGTGCTTGGCGAAGGACGTCGCTTATCTGACCCAATTGAATACTTACCTTGGCTAAGCCATAGAGAGTGAAATTCTGACCATCAATTCGCACAGATCTCTTAACTTTTCCTACCGTTACTGGTTCGCTCAGACGCATGGTGCCACTGTTGCTATTTGAGAGACGCGCTACCTCCTTGCCCCCAACGCTAATACCAACGCTCCCAGAGCCGACTGCTGCTTGGATAGTCCCATCGGTTGTGAAGTAGGCAAAACATTTACCAACACATTGCAGCGCGGTCGGATTATTTGGAATTGATTTCCACTTACCCAATTTTCTCAATTCTTTATGTCCAAAAAATGAATACTTCGCAGAAATTGATGACTGGCGTCCATTGCCTAAACAATCAAATGTTTGAATTTTTGTGGCAGTCAGAACAGAAGGTGTAAGTTGGAATTGTGGCGAACTTTGAGCTGAACTTCGCGCGACGACTATTCCTTCTGGGTTAATCAAGGCTGTCTCACAGAGTCCAGAGCCTGGGTCACGCAGTTCAGTAAGTGCAATCGAGGCGTTGTTTTGACTTGCCTCAAGTATTCGATATCCCCCTGAGAGAATTGGTGAGCCACGATCAATCGATAATCTTCGCGACGAGCTCCATTCGCTGACATTGCCTAAGATGTCGACTGCGCGAACCTGCAGTGAATACTGTCCTTCTGGTAAATCCTTAACCCTTAAAATGGGTGTGGAACTCAATGGTGCGAGGTATGTAGGAGAGAAGTCTTTCACGACGTCTGGTTCAATCTTGGTGACCTCTTCATCGCGCTTGATTTCATAAAACGCAATTGCGCTCTCTTCGTCTGTGTACCCATTTTCTAGAACCGGGAACTCCGGAAATTGCCAGAATCTAAAGTCGCTTAAAACTGGAATAGGCGGAGGAGTTTGGTCCACTTTCCGAGAAATAGAGAGCTCCACAGAATTTGCATCCTTACCAGCACTAAACGAGATCGATATTTTCTTGCTGTAAAGCGTGACGCTCTTTCCCTCACCAAGCGTCATCGAGCCTGAAGATCGGCCCGTAGATGAATAGGTATACGTATCTAAATTAAGCATCCAAATGTCAGATGAGATTCCAGGACCAGGCTTTTCCTGCAAAGAATCAAGCGGATTTGGGCTTTCAACAAAACTTGAGGGTGGCGGGTCGCTACGATAAATGACAATCCCTGCGTTGTAGCTCACTTCAGATTTGGGTCTGCGATATTCAAGCCAGTAACTAGTGTTTCCATCCCTTAAAAAGACCGCTCGAATTCCATTTTTCACATCCGAAGCAGTGAGTGTGACTTTCTCATTACGCCAAGATTGATATATCTCTGACTTCTCAAGTAATCCCATTCTCCATTGGTGATAGACCGAGAGCGATGAATTCGTATCTACATTACCCATGACATCAATTGCTCCGCCATATTCAATGGCTTTGCAATCGTTACTCCAAGGACCATCCGGAGCGCCGGAGGCACACTTCAAAAGGTTTGAGTGCCCTAGTCCAAGTGAATGGCCCAATTCATGAGTGATGACAAAAGCGCTTGCTGTATTGTGTAGAACAAGAGATCCACCCTTGGTTTTGGCTTCTCCAACGAGAGCTCTCCCGCTCCAGATGCAACCGGAGTTGGGAACAAGGACAGTGAGGTAGCGATCCTTGTAGTCATTGATCCCAAGTTGCTTGTATGCCTCGGCACGAATCACATTGATAAATGTGGAGAAATTTGTGGCTTCACAATCAAACTTCGCATTAAGACGCAGAGGTGCATTAAGCGTACGCCCAAATGTAAACTCAATTGCATTTTGGTTGGCTGATCCCTCAAGAGTTGTAAATGAGAGCCAATTGGTGCGCACTTTCGCAAGAGATCTTTCAACATCACCTGTCGATACCGAAGGACGAGGAGCACCAGTCCACGTTAATTCTGCAATGTCAATGACTCTTTGATCCGCCGCTTCTGCGCTAGGAGCAAAACCAAAAACCAGTGCAGACGAAAGGAGAAAAGCAATAACTCGAAACCTAGATTGTCTCGCGAGGATCATTCTCACCTCGCGAGGATATCTTGAACTCTTCTGGCTAATCCAATTTTAAGAGCTTAGTAAACAAATCAATGTGAGTCTTTATCATCTGTGATGGAGAAAACTCCTTCTCAGCCCTTTCTCGGGCTGCTTTACCCATTGTCTCTCGTAAAAATTGATCGCTGATTAATAGCCTCAATTTCGCGACGTATTCTTCTCCGAACTCTTTAACAACATAACCTGTCGAGCCATCTTCGACCACCTCACAGACAGACCCAACATCAATCGCCACAACGGGAAGACCGGATAACTGGGCCTCGATGAGCGCAACTGGCATACCTTCATTCTCAGATGTTGATAGGGCTACATCAGCGATTGCCCACATCTGATTTGCATCCTGCCATCCCAATACCCGGAAATTCTCAAGCTCTAATGACTTCATCGAAGGTAACAAGTCACCCCCGCCCGCCATAACAAAAAATGCTTCCGGAATTCGCTTTGCCAATTCGACAACACGGTGAGGGGCCTTCACTGCCGTGACTCGAGCAAGCCAAACCACAATTGGAAGTTCGGTTTCAATCTGAAAATCCGCTAATACCTGCTTTCGATCTGACAACTCCAAGTGTTCTACGCCAGGGGCTATGGATTTGTATTGGCTGGCATTACCAACGCACTCGTCTAGTAATTCACGCGCAACTTTCTCTCCCACCGTGACGAGCACTTCTGCACGCGGAGCAAGCCATCGCTCAATCAGTATCACCGCTTTTCGCTTCCAGCCGGACAATTCTGGTTCGCTCAATAAGTGACCGTGAAATGCATGTACTCGTCGGGTCGAAGTAAAAATGGTTCTAACCAATAAACCAGCCTTGAATGTGTGTGAATAGATCAAATCTGGTTGAAATGTCTTCACAGTCTTTCGTAACTCCAACCATGCTTTGAGATCTTGTATGGGTGAAATCTTGCGACCTAAGGATGGAATTCTCATTATTGGTAACCCAGAAACCCTAGGGTCTTCTCTCTCAGAACCTTGGACATAACCAGTTGCAATTACGGCATCAAAACCATTTGAATTCAGCCCATTTACTAACTTTTCTATATATTGCGCAGTTCCTCCAACATTGAGGCGCGCAATTACAACAAGAATTTTAGGCTTCGAGGTACGCATTGACTACTTGATTTGGATCGCCATATTTAATTGCTTGCCCTTTTTCTATCCAGAGCACTCGAGTTGCTAATTCTCTGACTGATTCGAGATCGTGAGACACCAATACGACTGCCGCACCAGAATTGATAAGAGAGTTCATGCGCTGTCTGGACTTAATTTGAAAATCGTTGTCTCCAACGCTTAAGACTTCATCTATCAGAATCAAGTCAGAAGGAGTATCCGTCGCTATTGAGAATGCCAAGCGCGCTACCATTCCTGAAGAGTATGTTCGAAGAGGCAGATTAATAGCATCTTCAAGCCCCGCCCACTCGGCAATGGCCGCACAACGAGCAGCCATTTCACTTGGACGTCTACCGAGCAATGTTCCATACAAGATAACGTTCTCACGACCGCTTAGCTCGGGACTAAAACCAGCTCCGAGTTCAATCATTGGAGAAACAGAGCCGCGAACAATTACTCGCCCATGTGTTGGCGGTAGAACTCGCGCAAGAAGTTTGAGCAGTGTCGATTTTCCTGCTCCATTCCTGCCAATAACTGCCAGAACTTCACCGGATTGAACTTCGAGAGAAACTCCTTGTAAGGCTTTCACTTCAACATCGTGACTCTGTCCACGAATTGATTGGATGACCGAGTCCTTTAGGGAAGAACTTGCTCCATGCCTAATCGTGAATGTGACTGCCGCGTCTGAAACCTGAACGACTTGAGTCATAGCATCACCACAGTTCGAGGCCAAGCGCGCACAAATGTACGTATGCCAAGCAAGAGAATAAGGATTGAAGCGCCACTCATGTATGCCCAATCTGCCCACGAAGCTGTGCCAGTATTGGAAAACACAAATCGGAATACATCCAGAAAGGATGTTAGTGGGTTGGCATTCACTATCTTGAGAACTGCCCCACTGAGGATCTCTTTGGGATAAAAGATTGGCGCTAAGTACATCATGAATGAAATCAGCACAGCGACGATATTGCGAGTATCGTCAAAGCGAATGTAAAGAATTGAAATCAACAAACCTAGTCCTGTAACAAAAAATAGCATGAAAACAATTACTATGACGGTCAATGGAAAAAACCAAGACATTCCATCGCCAGTAATAAATGAAACAACTGCCAATGCAAAAAGGCCGAAGCAGAAGTTAACTGCATTAGAAATTGCACCAGCAAAGGCAAATACTTGCGGAGGGACGTAGACCTTCATCAAGATACCCGATCCTTGTGCAATCGAATCTGCTGCTTGTCCGAAGCCTTGAGTAAAAAAGGTGATGAGAAGGACTCCGGCTAGGAGATAAGGAGCAAATTGAGTGCCGTCGGGTAATTTGGCCGAGAAAATCGTGATGAATACAAACCACAAGACGAGAGATGTTAGGAGTGGATTTAAGAGAGTCCAAAAGAGACCGAGAAATGATCTTTTATATCGAACAGAAATATCTCTTCTTACTAATAGAGCAATAAGTTCACGGTAACTCCAGAATGCCTTGAATGTATCTCTGAATGAATTGCCCTTGAGATCTGAATCATAGATATCTTTCATATGAATTTCGGCCACCCCAAACCTTGAACGGTGCTGACATCAAAGATTCGAACACCGTTATTCTCCCATGCAGAAAAATCCATCCCTGCATGCGGAGATACAACAACTCCAGCATCCACGAGTTGCAATTCAGAACTGCTCTCTCCGTTCCAAACTCTCACAAGAGGGTCATGCCAAATTACTTCAGCACCTAAGTCGCGGAGTTCCTGAATCAGTAGTGCTGCTGGTGTTTCGCGCGTATCAGAGACATTCGCTTTATAAGCAACGCCGGCAATCTGGATGCGCTTGCCTGCGAGCCCGTCCATGGCATCCGCGATTCTTGAAGCCACATACTGTGGCATTTTGAGATTGACCTCATTTGCTATGTCAATGAACTTTGCAGTTTTACCATTTTTTCTCGCAGTAAAGCTCAGATAACTGGGGTCCACTGGAATGCAATGCCCCCCAACTCCAACACTAGGAACAAACTTCATAAAGCCAAAGGGTTTAGTAGAGGCCGCCTCAAGTACCTCAAAAGCTGAAATACCCAAAGTGTGGGCAATCTGAGCAAACTCATTAACAAGAGCAATATTCACCTGTCGGAATGTGTTCTCCATCAACTTCGCCGCCTCAGCAACTTCGGGTGACGACACCACATAAACATGATCACAGAACGATGAGTAAAAAGCTACGGCTTTCTCAGTAGCTAACTCATTTAAACCAGCGACTAATCGAGGTGTGTTCTTTACATTCCATTCACGATTGGCCGGATCTACTCGCTCCGGTGCAGAGGCATACAAAAAGCCTTCGCCCAATTCCTGTGCAATGACCTCTCTGAGAGTTCCCGGGTACGAAGTCGACTCACTTATTATCAGGGTGCCCTGAGAAACCACAGGCTTCAATCTTTGGATTGCGTCCTGTAGGAAACTCAAGTCAGGTTCTCTGATTTCATTGAGGGGTGTTGGAACCGCGATTACGATCACTTCGCAATCCGAGAGCACGCCAAATTCTTTAGAAACATCAAG
>CAYQLC010000032.1:0-11248 GCA_964418325.1 uncultured Bifidobacterium sp. | reverse complement strand
TCATTGGTCTTCACATTAGACCTCATCGCTACCTTTGCTTTTGCAGTTGTTGGTGCGCGAATCGCAATAAATCGGAATATGGACTATGCCGGAATTATTTTGATTGCCCTGGTCGCATCGCTGACCGGTGGCACCCTTCGCAATATCTTTCTAGGAATCGCTCCTTCGTGGCTTGATAAGTACCAATATTTTCTTGCCGTCCTTGCAGCGGTACTTTTTGCAGTGATAGCTCCAGCGAAGAAACCAGTAGGTGTATTTATTCTTTCAATCGACACCTTTGGTCTTGCAGTTGCAGTGGTCTCTGGAACACAGTTTGCTCTCGAAAAGAATGCGCCGGTTTATTCGGCTGCGCTCTTGGGAATTACAACAGCAGTTGCTGGGGGATTGTTACGCGACGTGCTCTGTCAGGTGGAACCAATTTTGCTCCATCGAGAGACGATCGGCACCTCTTCATTGCTAGGGGCATTGACATTCCTTGGTTTGGATGCGCTCTCGCTGGCAACGGGAATCTCTGCAGTTGCAGCAGGAACGGTTGTGGTTGCAGTGCGGGCGCTGTCAATCAAGTTCAATATCAACTTACCGCGCGTGAAGTAATCGAGAACAGAATCGAGATTATTTTTTCTCAGTAATTCGCGTATTGATTCGATACTTAGCGATGTAGTCGCGATCTAATTCCCAGCCAAGTCCGGGGCGATCATTGAGCTGGAAGTAACCATCATTTAGGCGTGGACGATTAGCGATGATGTTGTGCCAAATTGGATCACGATCTGGGTGGAAATATTCGAGGTACGTGCCATGAGGAATAGATGCGAGAAGGTGCGAGGCTACCTGTGGTTCTTCATGGTGTGCCATGCGTACGTCGTAAACGGTTGCCATACCAGCTACTTTTCTCCATTCAGTAGGCCCACCGGACCATGATGAATCAAAGTTACAGAAGTCAATTGAGCCTGTTTCCATGAGGTCGCGGCAACCAGCAGCAGAGAACTCGCTCTGTCCGGCACAGACGGGAACTCCACCAGCAAAGCGCACATCGCGCATGGCGCGGCGATCGTTCTGCCACTGGCATGGCTCCTCGAACCAGAGCAAATTGTCATCGGCAACAAGATGTGAGAATTTGATCGCGTCAGCGGTGGAATAGCCCTGGTTAGCATCAACGGCAATGCGAAACTTCTCGCCACCTACTTTGCGCGCCTCTTTGAATCGCTTGGCATCCTCCTCTGGAGTCATGCCACCAATCTTGAACTTCATTCCAGCAAACTCTTCCTTGAGCAGATACTCAACTTCCTCTTTGATTGTCAGATTACTTCCGTAGTAACCGCCGATAGTGATAACCGGAATTGATGAGCGATAACCACCCCATAGCTTCCACAGTGGCGCATTCAATGAACGACCAAAAAGATCCCAGAGTGTGACATCGAGAGAGGCGCAGGCAACTAATCCCAGTCGGCGATCACGGAGGATGTCCCAGGTCGCTGGGCGAGCCAATTCCCAACATTTTTCAATAGCGGATCCATCGTGACCAAGAAGCGCCGGTGCAATCTCGTCGTGGATGATTCCATCAATCTCGGCCAAACCAGCATCTTCATCACCGGCATAGGCTTCGCCGATTAATCCGCTAGCAGTATGTACACGCGTGATGATGGTGGAGCGATGGGTCATCTTGTAATGGCTACCTTTATAGGTGCGTGCAAGAGGAACGCGAACTTGCTCAGTTTCGATTGCTGTGATTGTCAGATCCATGATGGCTAAAAATTCCCTCTCGTCTTTTCCAGGAATTTGAGTTAGATTCTGGTAACGATTCCTGCGAGGAACCTACAGATATTGCTCACGAGCGTCAAGGGGTGTGAAGTAGTGGAAGGTCCAGTGACCATACGTGATGTGGCAGCGCGAGCAGGCGTTGCTCTCTCCAGCGTGAGTCGGGTGCTCTCTGGGCACCCCGATGTATCAGCAAGTATGCGCGCTAAGGTCGAAGAGGCTGCGCAAGCGCTCGGATATGAACCAGATCTACTTGCCCAATCACTTCGCAGCGGCGCAACGCGCACCATCGGATTTATTATCCGCGATATCGCTAATCCGCTCTTTGCGGTAGTTGCTCGCGCATGTGAACAGGAGCTTCGCCGCAACGGTTACTCACTGATTCTGATGAACTCTGATGGAAGTGTGGAGACTGAATCGAAGAATTTTGCGCTACTTCGGAGAAGACGAGTCGATGGGGTTATCGCCTCGCTTGTTGCCGAAGATTCTCCTTATGTCAAAAAGACAATCCTCTCTCTACGCGCGCCTCTTGTGCTTTTGGATCGAGATGTCAAAGGATTGAATGCAAGTGCTGTCATCACTGATCATGCAATTGGAGTGAAAGCCGCCACCAAACACCTCATTGAAGAAGGACATCGAGATATCGCATTCATCTCTGGGGCAGCAAACGTGTACACCACTCGAAATCGAATAAAAGGTTTTAGCGAAGCGTTTGCCGAATCTGGAATCCCGTTACCCGAGAAGTTGATTGCACTTGGGGGATTCGATGCCGAATACGCCTTGATTCACGCGCGCCATCTCTTGTTAAAGTCACCACGCCCCACAGCATTTGTCGCGGGTGGAATCGGATCTACTGCAGGCGTAGTGCGCGCATTTAATGAGATGAAACTAGAGATTGGGAAAGATATAGCGCTCGTGGCTTTAGATGAGTGGCCACTTTTTGATGTATTTGCCACTGATGTTTCCTCGGTCTATCGCGATCCTGAAGCAATTGGTAGCGAAGCTGCGCACCTAATTCTTGAGGTGCTTAATGGAAATGAAGCGCGTGAATCTGTCATCGCAACTAAATTCACTCCCCGAGCCAGTAGTCAAGGGGTTCTGTAAATGTCAGAGCGCGGAGAGTTAGCAAATCAACTGATTACCGAGCTCTGCGATTTCACAACGCTCGACTTCGCACCAGCAAATCTCAACAGACTTGAAGTACTCCTCACTGATTTCATTATTTGTGTGGCAAGCGCTAATGCCCTTAATCAAAAGCCATCTCTCCTAAAAAGTGAGGGCGTAATCGGCTTAGCAGCGAGATTGGCAAGCCAATCTGCATTCGAAGATAAAGATGATTTGGATTGGTCAGCGGTAAATCATCCAGGCTCGGTTGTCTTTGCTACTAGCCTTGCGACCGCACTTTCCTTGCCGCATTCTCGAGAGTACTTCATCCAATCAACGCTCGCTGGCATGCGTGCTAGCGCATCAGTGGCACATTTCTTTGGTCCAGGACACCGTAAGCGCTGGCATATCACGGCAACGGCAGGAACTTTTGGTGCTGCTACCGCAACTGCAGCAGGACTTAATCTGGATCCTGCAACCTCACGTTGCGCCTTGCACCTTGCTGGCACAAATATGGGTGGAACTGGTCAAGTGTCGCGAGAGTTGCAGGGCACTCCTCGCTTTAATCGCGCAGCGGCGGCAGCGCTTGGCACCGCTGCGGCATTGGGCGCTTATGAGGGGATACCTGCGATAACCAATCTTTGGGAGGGCGATCGAGGACTGCTCGAGGTTTTTGACCTCGCCGGAACGATTACCGATGGCTCTCTCATCAAAGATGGGATTTCATCAGTAAGAGTTCGAACATTCCCAGCAACTGGTTTTATTCATAGTGCGCTTTTAGGTGTGGCTCGTCTTGCTCAGGAGAACCGAGCGCCACTTAAAAAACTATCGGTGACGGTCAATGGTGGGGTCTTTCCAATACTTAATGATCCAGCGAAGGAACGTTGGTGGAATCTCCAGTTAAATTGTGCGGCTGCCTGGGCATCTAAGGATCCAATGGATCTCACCCCTGCTCCAACGATAGAACCTTTGGTGAGCGCATTTGGTGGCGATGTGCCTCTTGGTAGCGCGCTAATCAGCGGCGAGAGCACGACCGGTGCTTTCGAGGCATTTATTGAGCACGCTCCCGGATTAGATTTCTGGGATACACAGGAAGTCGCCTGGCAACAGCAAAAGTGGATGAGCATGATTGGTGAGAGTTATCAGAGCGTTATTGAGCTCGTGCATTTGTTAGTCACCGACAGCGCTAATAGCTCCACCTGGCGAAGTCTTGATAACTTGTTAAGAGGGGAGTAGCGATGTTGCATCCGATAATCAAAGATTTCCAAGATATGTTGGCTAAGAACCCAGCGAAGCCGCAATGGGAGTCGACTCCAGCAGAGGTGCGCGCTAGCGCGAGTGCAAAATGGCAACCTGAATATCTTGGAGTTGCGGATGCCGTAGCAAAAATTGACTATCGATACATCTCAGGTCCAACTGCAGAGTTGCCCATAAAAATTTATACACCTGAGGGAATTGGACCATTTCCGGCTGTTGTCTTTTTTCATGGTGGCGGCTGGGTGGCTGGAAATATTGAGATTAATGGTGTGCAGCATCAACAGATTGCATACGATGCCCGAGCGGTTGTCATTGCAGTCAATTACCAAAAGGCCCCAGAACATAAATTTCCGATTCCATTTGATGATTGCTATTCAACCTTGGAATGGGTGGTGGCAAATGCCCAAGCATTAAATATAAATGTTGACGAGATAGGTGTTGCTGGTGATAGCGCTGGTGGCAACCTTGCAGCTGCAGTGGCGCTAAAGGCGCGCGATGTCAAAGGACCGAAAATCGCTTTCCAGATTTTGATTTATCCTGCAGTCGATTACAACTTCGAATATCCCTCCATGATTGAAAATGCTGTCGGATATTCACTAACAACGCAGGGCATGAAGTGGTATTGGGATCAGTACATGGCAACCACGGATGATTTGGCCAATCCATACTTTCGACCGATGGCAGCTGAAAATCTTTCAAATCTCCCGCCCACTTTTACGTTAACTGCTGAACTCGACCCACTTCGCGATGAGGGCGAGATTTTTGCGCAACGACTCCACGATGCAGGGGTGAAAAGTGTGCTCAAAAGATATGACTCATTAATCCATGGTTTTGCCCTTATGCAAGGATTCTTGCCAGAAGCTCGAGAGGCGATGCAAGATATTGCTGACAACATCCGCGAATTCATTAATCCGAGGAACTCATGACTCATATAACTGGTTTTTTCCATGGTGGAATCACCGTCAAGGATATGGAAACTTCGCTCAAGTTCTATCGTGATGGTCTTGAGTTAGAGGTTGAATTCGACGTCATTAATAGTGCAGATTATCTCCGTTCGGTTGTTGCACTTTCCCCTACTGAGGTTCGCATCGTGTATTTACGTATCCCCAATTCAGGATTTATCGAACTTTTGGAGTATCGAGGAGTAGAGCGGCATTCAGCTTCAGCGCGTCCTTGTGACTTTGGCGGTGGACATCTCTGTCTTTATGTTGATGATGTGGATTTGATACTCGCCCGCATGCATAGTTTGGGATATTCCTCACGAAGCGCAGCGGCGGTAGATATCGTCGCTGGGCCAAATACCGGAGCGAAGGTCGTGTATTTAATTGATCCCGACGGTTACTTCGTTGAGCTCTTCCAAAAGCCAGCCAAGCGTTAAAACATTACGCTCCCACCATCTTGGCTAAGGGCTTGTCCGGTGATGTACTTGGCGTCATCAGTGATTAGAAAGTGGATGAAGGCTGCGATCTCCTCTGGAGATGCGGCGCGTTTCATGGGAATGCTGTCCAGTCGAGTAGCTTCCATCTCTGCATAAGGAGTGCCGCGAAGTTCAGAAAGGCGATGCAGGACATGTTCCTGCATCGGAGTATCAGTGATGCCTGGCAGCACCGCATTTACATTGATGTTTCGCGGCGCCAATACGTGTGCCCAAGAACGAGTCATCGCTAAGAGCGCACTCTTTGATGAAGCGTAAATGGCTGTTTCAGGCGTGACCGTCAATCGAGCTGAAACTGAAGAGAGATTTACGATTGATCCTCCATCAACCATCACGGAGCTCAATTTGCTCATTAGATACCAGGGCGCTTCGACGTTTACTGCATAGATGTCACGAATATCCTGGGTGGTGAAATCTTCTATCTTCTTCAATCGAATCAGTGCGGCACCATTGATTAGCGCATGTGCTCCTCTGGCAACATTGACAACTTTGGCACGCCCCTCATCATTGGAAAGGTCTACCACTAGATGTTCGATGCCGGTGATCGCCTTTAATGCGCTCTCATTGAGATCGACACCGATGACCCGCATTCCCGAATCGCGAAGACGTTCGGCTAGAGCACGACAGATTCCACTTGATGCGCCGGTAATTATTGCTAGTTTGCCTTCAAGTGACATTGTTATGGGCCCCCAATTCGTTCCGGGTAAATGCTATTGCTTGCCTTGCCACAGTCATCTCGTCTAAACCAGTATTGAGATTTGATAACTCGATGACTATAGGGTCTGCAAATTCACGCTCACGCAAGATGGCTAGACACAGATCGGCGTGGGTATCGCCCTGGCCGTAGAAGACCGTCGGCCACCAACCAGTGGGCGCTTCATGACCAGGCAGGCAGAGCGTCTCCTTCAGTTGGATCATAAAAACTCGACTGAGATCAAGTGTTCGTAAGAGTTGCAATTGGTCATCGCCGACTCGACGTGCATTGCCAGTATCTAAACAGAGGCCAAGAGCTGGAATTCCAATGGAATCGATCAATTCCACCAGACGCATTACTGGAAAATCAGCGTGGTTCTCGATAGAGAGGCGAATGCCAAGTTTTGCTGCTTGAGTCGCAGCCTCAATGAGATAGGGCCGCAGGAGCTGTGCACGTTGGGCAATAGGGTCGGCAAAGTTCTTTTGATTGCCAAGCACGATTCGCATTTGAGTTGCCCCGACTTGGGCAGCGAGCTCGAGGTAATGGAGCACACTTTGGTGCGCCTGAAGATTTCGACCTCCGTCATACCCATTGGGATGGCCCCAAGTGAATACCACTTCGCGCTCTGCATCCTCTGATTTCCATCGGGTTATCTCCCGAACAACTTCATCATTACTTGGTAAATAGGCGGTCTGAATTGAGGCAATTTTGATCTGTTCTTGAGCGCAAAAATCGAGAAAGTTAGTGAGCGTCCACCTGGTATCAGGAAGTTGCTCCCAAGCTGTCGTTTCACCGTAGAAACGATGGAAGCTGTAACTATCAAGACCAAGTCTCATCGAGAGAGCCATCCGCCATCAACTGGAAGAATCACTCCATGCAAATAATCTGAAGCTGGAGAGGCAAGAAAGAGCGCTGGTCCGACAAGGTCTTCCGGTTCTCCCCAGCGGCCACTTGTTAATCGAGCTAAAACTTGATCATGTCGAACTGGGTCAGTCCAAATATGTTTATTCAACTTGGTTTTTATATATCCAGGAGCAATCGCATTCACATTGACCCCATGAGGCGCCCATTCATTGGAGAGCGCCTTTGTCAGCTGTCCAACACCTCCTTTGGCTGCTGCATAACCTGAAGCATTGAGGCCACCTTGAAACGTCAACATCGACGCAATATTGATGATTTTGCCACGCTTACGTTCGAGCATTTGTGGAGCAACGGCTTGTGCTAATCGAAAAGTTGCAGTGAGGTTGACCTGTAATTGTTCATGCCAGGTATCTAGAGACATATCTTTCGCTGGACCCGGGAATACATTTCCATGAGCCTGAATCAATACATCGATACCGCCTAATTTCTCATTTGCCAGAGCGATAAAATCGGTGATCGATGAATCAGACATGAGATTTGCCTCGAGGAAGGTGATGTTTGAATTGTCACCAAACTTCGCGCTAGATGCCTTAAGTGACTCTGCGCTTCGAGCGCTGACAACTATTTTGGCGCCAGCATCCAAGAATCCTGTAACCAGTCCAGCGCCGATTCCACCGGTGCCACCAGTGATGACTACCCGTTTTCCAGAAATATCGAATTGTTTCCCGCCGTTTACCATCAAGTGCTCCATCTCTCAGGGGTTGAGTATTGCCTAGCGCCTGCTTAATATCTACATTCACGATATTGACCCGCAGAGCACCACCGAGCGAGTTGCGGGAGCTAGAGCGAAACCGAAGCGACAAAGGAGTTGCAGATGAGTTGGCGAAACGACGCAGGTCTTGTCGGAAATGCAGTAGTTGTCACCGGCGCAGCCGGAGGAATAGGTAGCGCGGTGGCGCGTGGTTTCGCGGAAGCAGGTTCTAAGGTTCTTTTAGTCGATATTCCCTCTGCACCCTTGGATCAGACGCTCAAAACACTTGCGGGAAGTGGACATCAGATTTATCCATGTGATCTCTCTGATCTTGCCGGTCATGCCAAGCTCTTTGATAAAGCGGCAGAATTAGGGAAGTTGGTCGCGTTGACTCATTGTGCAGCAGTTTTGCGACGTCGCTCGACTGTTGATGACGTTACAGAAGAGGATTGGGATCTACAAATAGATGTGAATATGAAGGCAACCTTCTTCCTCAATCGCTCTGCTCGAGATCACTTCAAGAAACATGGCACCAAAGGCTCAATCATCAATTTCTCATCACAAGGCTGGTGGACTGGCGGCTTTGGTGGCTCAGTTGTTTACGCCGGTAGCAAAGGTGGCGTGGTATCGATGACAAAAGGACTTGCTCGTTCATTCGCACCAGATGGCGTTCGAGTCAATTCGGTTGCGCCGGGTGGTGTTGATACGTTGATGATGACGGGTAACCAAACGCCAGAGGCGTTGGCTTCGTTCGTAAGCATGATTCCCATGGGACGTTTAGCGACTCCTGAAGAGATGGTCGGTCCAGTTCTCTTTCTTGCCTCAGAGGCATCAAGTTACGTCACAGGGACTGTAGTAAATGTCTCTGGTGGCCAGTTGATGTACTAAGTGAAGTCCTAGACGGTCAGAGTCAGAGCAGCTATTCCAAACGCAGTAAGCACTGCGCTAATGATGACAGCGCGTTCGGGGCGTTTACGGTAAGCAGCAGTTTCAATCAGAATGACGATGATTGGAATTGTCGCAAGAAAAGTCTGAACGACCAATGGGCTGCCTGTTTGTATCGCAGTGATTGACGTCATCCATCCAATAGCCATAAAAAAAGATCGTCGTACTAGTTCGTAGAAGTCACGAAACTTTAAACCAATCGGTGGAAAGAGAATGGTAAATGCAAGCCCAGCAATAACCTGGCGCGTAACGAAAGTCTCCGGCATGCCAACGTCCTCATCCGCCAGCAACTTAGCGATGATAGTCACCGCGCCATTTCCTAATGCCGCTATCACCATGAAGGCAATAGTCTTCGAGGAGTTGATTCCGGAAATGGAATTGCGCAGTGGGTATAACGTGATTGCCATTAAGAAAATCACCAGGAAAATTTGAGTAATAGTTATCGCTGTGCTCAGGAAGAGAGGCGAGAGAAGAAGTACCACGGCCGGCGCCATCGCTGGCGCAACTGAACTTACAGATGCCGTGCTCTTGGCCACCATTGAGAAGAGAATGTAGGCCACAACTGCGCTTGAGAGGGCGGCAATGAGATGGAGATATGGGACCGGACCTGTGATTAATTTCCATGATGGCCCTGTTCCGATAAACGGGATTGCAAATACCGCGTTGAGCAGGAAGAGCGGGCCGATTGCTCTGAAAATAGAAATCCGTAGCGTTACCCCCTTGGTAAAAAAAGTACCGAATGCAAATGCGAGTGCGGCACATGATGCAAAAAGAATGAACATCCGGTTATTTCCTTTTTCCTAACAAACAGTTATTCTGACTTTACACCCAACCCGAAGGAACAAAATGGCTATACATCAGACAGGCATTTCACAATTCCTTGTCGGTGACTATTTTGTCAACCCTTATCCCATCTATCGAAAGTTGCATGAAGAATCACCAATTTTTTGGAGCGATATCGCGCGGGCTTGGATTGTGACCCCTTTTGATGAGGTAGAAAAAGGCCTTGATGGTGATGATGTCTTTAATCAAAGCGAGCGAATGACCAAAGCTTCATCGCACCTCTCGCCGGACCAACTCATGACTCTGCCACATATTCTTACCAATCTAAGTAATTGGATAGTTTTCAAAGATCCACCTGATCACACCCGATTACGAAGGTTAATCAGTAAATCCTTCACACCACGGAGCATCGCGACATTTGAATCAAAAATCGAGGAGATTGTCGCTGACTTGTTGGATAAGGCATTATCCAAAGAAGTCTTTAATCTAGTCGATGATTTCTCATTCCAACTTCCTGCCATAGTCATCTGCGAATTGTTGGGAATTCCTCTGGAAAAGCAATGGGATCTCAAACGCTGGTCAGATGGTGTGGCTGGTTTCACGGCATCTGCTCGAATCACAACAGATCAGGCAAGGCATGCAGAAGATGTTGCTCGAGAAGCAGAAGAATACTTAATGGAGCTTTTTGTTGAACTTCGACGTAACCCAAATGATGGCCTCTTAAGCAAAATTTTAAATGCTCCAAAAGATGAGAGTGGGGACTCGCTTGCCGATAAAGAGATTGTCGGACTGACAATCCAGCTCTTTTTTGCAGGCTTTGAGACAACAGAAGGACTGATTGGCAACATGGTCCTGGCGATGATTAACAACCCAGAACAAGAAGAAATGCTTCGCTCAAATTTCGAACTAATCCCGGCTGCAGTTGAGGAAACTCTCCGCTTTGACTCCTCAATTCAGAAGCAGAGCCGGGTAGCCTCGGTGGATCTTGAGATTCTCGGGCAAGAGGTAAAGAAGGGTGATTACGTCCACTTTATGATTGGCGCCGCCAATCGTGACCCCCGAAAATTCAGTGCTCCTGACATTTTTGATGTAACACGAAAGGATGGTGCAAATGTCAGTTTTGGGCATGGCATCCACTTTTGCATCGGCGCACCACTTGCTCGGCTAGAGGCAAAAATCGCACTTCGCCAACTTCTCGAACGCTTGCCATCATTTGCTCTTCACGAACCACGGCCGACATTTCCGGAATTGTTGGCTGTTCGGAAACCACTTCAACTATGGTTATCAAGTAGTAAGAATTTGGCACGAAGGTAACAAGAGAGGTTGACCAAATGAGCCAGGAGGCGCCAACGCTTTGCGTTGACCCCTTCGAAGGCAGGGCTCACATCGGATTCGCACGACGGGACATCACTCCGCCCTTTGGTATCTACGGGCGGATGTGGGGCGCTTCGCATCATGATAAATCTGAAGGCACCCACAAATCCTTATTGGTAACAGCCATGGCCATTGCAGACAGCGCCAGAAAAATGCCAGCGCTTTTAGTTGGTATTGATGCTGCCTCACTCGGTGATCTTGCCGGGCGCGAAGGGTTAGAGATACGGACAGCAGTATTGAAAGTGCTGGGAATTCCAGCGTCACATTTGATGCTTGCCTGCTCGCACAC
>CAYQLC010000031.1:5451-11287 GCA_964418325.1 uncultured Bifidobacterium sp. | reverse complement strand
ACCAATCCAGAGACCGGACGCATCAACGCCTCCAATCCCTGCTCTGAATATATGTCGCTCGATAACTCATCGTGCAACCTTGCATCATTGAACTTGATGAAGTTCCTCAAGGCCGATGGATCATTCGATGCCAAGACTTTCGTTAAGGCAACTGAAATGATCATCACCGCAATGGATATCTCCATCTGTTTCGCAGATTTCCCTACCGAAGCTATCGGAGATACCACGCGTAAATATCGCCAATTAGGAATTGGTTTTGCCAACATCGGTGCGCTCTTGATGGCATCGGGACTTCCTTACGACAGCGAAGGTGGTCGTGCGCTAGCAGGTGCGATTACCTCATTGATGACTGGAACTTCCTATCGCCGTTCAGCTGAGATCGCTGGAATCGTCGGCGCCTACGAGGGTTATGCACGAAATGCTGCCGCCCACACCCGCGTCATGCGTAAGCATGCAGCAGCCTCTGTCGCTGCTCGCTCAGTCACCACTCTTGATCGTGATGTCTGGACCGAGGCGAATAAGCAATGGGATGAAGGTTTGAAGATTGGTGAGAAGAATGGCTGGCGTAATGCTCAAGCATCAGTTCTGGCACCAACCGGAACAATCGGCTTGATGATGGATTGCGATACCACTGGTATCGAACCGGATTTCTCGCTCGTCAAGTTCAAGAAACTCGTTGGCGGCGGCTCGATGCAGATTGTTAACCAGACTGTGCCAGCAGCGCTTCGCAAACTCGGATATGCCGAAGAGACGGTTGAGGCAATTGTCGAGTACATCCAAGCCAATGGCCATGTGATCGATGCTCCAGGATTAAAGCCAGAGCATTACGACGTCTTTGATTGTGCGCTCGGTGCTCGTTCGATTGCACCAATGGGCCACGTGCGAATGATGGCTGCATGCCAACCATTCCTCTCCGGTGCAATCTCCAAGACGGTCAACCTTCCAGAGGAAGCAACAGTGGAAGAGGTCGAAGAGGTCTACTACGAAGGATGGAAGCTTGGACTCAAAGCGCTCGCCGTTTATCGCGACAACTGCAAGGTTGGTCAACCGCTCTCCGATGGCAAGGCGAAGAAGAAAGATGAGCCAGTAGTCGAGAGCGCAGCGCCAGCTCGTGCAACTCGTAAGCGTCTGCCAAAGTCTCGCCCATCACGAACCACATCCTTCAACGTTGGTGGCGCAGAGGGGTATATGACTGCCGGCGCATACGATGATGGCGCGCTCGGTGAAGTCTTCTTGAAGCTCGGTAAGCAAGGATCCACTCTTGCCGGCGTCATGGATGCCTTCTCGATCGCAGTCTCCATCGGATTGCAGTACGGCGTTCCACTCGAGACTTACGTGCAGAAGTTCACTAACTTGCGATTTGAGCCAGCAGGTATGACAGATGATGCTGATATCCGCATGGCGCAATCAATGATGGATTACATCTTCCGTCGCCTCGCGCTCGATTACCTTCCAGCAGATGAGCGTGCGGCGCTAGGTATCTTCTCTGCAGCAGAGCGCGCACGCGCACTCGATGGCGGAGGGTATGGCGTACCAGAGAGCGCACCTGCAATGGATGAGGTAGCAATCGATGCGCCACCTGCAGCCCCCGTAGCGCAAGCGAAGAAGGCGCAAGATATTGCGATCACGACTCCGCCAGCAACGTCACCACAAATCGGCTCCTCCACTGAGTTATTGGAGGCGATGATGGGGCGAAGTGCAGATGCTCCAATGTGCATGACCTGCGGAGTCAAGATGCGTGCGGCCGGTGCCTGCTATGTCTGCGAAGGCTGCGGCTCCACATCGGGATGCAGCTAAAAAATAACCCAGCTAGATGGCTAAACCTTTCTCGATAGGGGCCGAGCGAGCGCTGATTGACGGCGTCATCACCTCGGCCTCCATCGAGATATCCGATGGCTTCATCTCCTCAGTCGCTCTCGCGCCGGAAAAACTCTCCGGTGATCTCATTCTGACTTCGGGAACTCTCTCGCCTGGCTTTATCGATTGCCAACTTAATGGCGTAGCCGATATCAATTTCTTTGATGCGGATAGAACAGAGATGGAGCGCGCACTCACTCTCCTTGCGCGCCACGGGGTTACCGCGTGTACACCATCAATGATTTCTGCTCCCATCGGCGAATTGGTCGCAGCAGTGAATGCCAGCGATTGTGGGGAGACTAACCTCTCTGGATTGGCAAGAGCGCGCCACCTTGGTTACCACATCGAAGGCCCTTTTTTAGCCGATGACTTTTCTCGAGCACACAATGCACAATTCTTTCTTGATCCTACTACCGAGAATATCTCGCCCCTGCTGGAGACTCAGCGAATTTCGATTCTCACGCTCGCTCCCGAGCGAGCTGGCGCACTTGATGCAATCACTGTGATTCGTGAGGCCGGAGCGGTCGCCAGCGTTGGTCACTCAAGCGCTAGCTATGAGCAGATGAACGAAGCAGTTGCTGCTGGTTTAAATATGGTGACGCATCTTTTTAATGGTATGGATAAAGATGTCGATCAGGGAATTATTCGTGCAGCGCGTGAACTTGATGAGTTAACTATCGGTTTGATTGCAGATGGTATTCATAATGATGGTGAACGGGTTCGTTGGGCATTTGAGCACTGTCAGCAACGAATAGCGCTCGTTACTGATTCCTTGAGCAATCGATTAGGTGATGAACCGGTGATCACACGAGAAGATGGCGGTGGCTACCGAAGTGACGGCACTTTGGCTGGCTCAACATTGACTCTCGATCGTGTGATTGCCCGAAGCGTGGCTATGGGGGTGCCAATTGAACAGGCCCTTGTGAGCGCTACCCGCGTGCCGGCGCGCCTTCTTGGGCGCGAGGATTTGGGGGAGATCAAGGTCGGCGCGAGAGCTGACCTCACCCTCTTCACCGAAAGTGGGAGTATTCGTACCTGGATTGGTGGAGTGGAGGTGGCCGGATGAGCATCATGGGTTCAGAGATCAACGAACAGGCTGATGCAATCTCAGCGACGCTCAGCGGCTTACGTCAATCAAGAGATGAGATAGCAAAACTCTTTCACGGCGCCCAAGGCGCGCTCTTCATGGCGCGAGGAACAAGCGATCATGTCGCCGACTATGGACAGTATCTACTCTCCACGCGCGCAGGAATCTTGGCTACGAGTGGAAGCCCTTCGCTTGCTACCGCCTTCAATGCTCAAGTCGATCTCTCACATCATGTGGTCGTGGGCATTAGCCAATCTGGATCCACTGCCGAGATTGTCGAATCACTGACATGGGCAAAACGTTCAGGGGCAAAAACTTTAGCGTTGACCAATGTTGCTAACAGCCCGATTACCCAACAAGCGGATCTCACCGTGCTCACTCACGCTGGTGCAGAGCGCGCCGTTCCCGCCACAAAAACTTTCTCAAGCGCGATGGCGGCCATGGCGTGGATCGCCTCTTCACTCAGCGCGGGTGAACTCGATAGACAATTAGAGTCACTTCCCGAACTTGTCCGTGATGTGCTTGCAGCCCCGCTTCATCTGAGTGAGATTGAGGGCGCGATAGGTAGCGCACACACACTGGTCGTTTCGGGGCGAGGATTTGGCCAGTCAGTCGCGCGCGAGATTGCATTAAAACTGAAAGAGTGTGCGCTCATTAATGCCTCTGGTCTCTCATTTGCCGACCTGCGCCACGGACCAGTAGCCGTCTTTAGCCAGGGTTTTCCCCTTATTTCATTGGGTTTATCGAACGTGTCACCATTATTGAGCGGCCTCCATGATCTGCAACGTGCAGCCCATCAGGCTGGCGCACCCATCATTAATATCGGCGGTGTGAGCGCTCCAGGCGTTCCCGTGCATCAGATTCCACTCCCCGAAGTCTCTGACGAGATATTGCCGATTTTGCAGGTGATTCCTGGACAGAAGATTGCCGAACGCATTGCGATTGCGCGGGGCTTTAATCCTGATTCACCACGCGGTCTCAATAAAGTGACCCAGACTGTCTGATTGAGTTAATGAGTTAACGATGGCAACGGCACTTGGGGTAGATATCGGTGGCACAAAACTCTCTGTAGCGCTGGTACGAAATGGTGAAATTCTGCAGAAAATCGAGCGCCCTTTTAACCGCGAACAAATTATCGAAGATTTAGCAAGAGCTATCCACGAGATAGACCCAGAAGGCAAAAGTGAAAGCGTGGGAGTCGCCTGCGCGGGTCTCATAGATTCTGAACGTGGCGTGATTACCTTCGCCGGAAATCTAGGTTTTGAAAACTTTCCACTTCGCGACTTTTTGGCGCCGCAAATCAATCGCGAGATTTCGCTGACTAATGATGCAAGCGCTGCCGGATGGGGAGAGTTTCGCCATGGCGCTGGAAAGAGTTACAGCCATATGGCCTTACTTGCGGTGGGAACTGGAATTGGCGGCGCCTTGATTCTTAATCGCTCTCTTGTCTTGGGAGCCCATGGTTTAGGCGCTGAGTTGGGCCATCTCAATGTTCCCGGCGCAACGGAGAAATGTCCGTGTGGACTGATCGGATGTGTCGAGGCAGTGGCCAGTGGTCGGGCAATGGAGGCTCGAGCGAAGACCAGTGGGTTTGCCAGCACTCAAGAGTTAGCTGATGCGGCGCGCTCTGGTGATGAGAGAGCCAAACTCCTCTTTGATCAGATGGGCTGGGCCATCGGCGCAATCTCGGGAAGATTGACCAACGTTGTGGATCTCGAGGTAATCGTGATCGGTGGTGGATTTGGCGCAACGTATGAACTGTGGGAGTCGGGCGCGCAGCGCGGTTTGCGAGAAAATATCGTCGTTCCTGATTTACGGACTATTCCAGAATTTACTCGCGCACAATTGGGAAATGATGCCGGCGTGATTGGTGTGGCAGATTTTGCTTACGGAAGAGTCTGAATAATCCCTTGAAGTTTCACCCAATTCTTTCCAAATGCTGGATGTAACGAGAGCGTTGCCACCTCGCTCCGCTCTACCCACCGAACTTCTAACGACTCTTGATTAGCGGCAATCGGATCACACTCACTCTTTGCTCGGGCGACAATGGTGTGATAGCTCCAGATTCCATGATCTTCAGCGCTCTCATCAAGAAGATCAATCTCCTTCGAGGTAATACCAATCTCTTCCTGCGCCTCTCGGATCGCTGCTTCACGAAAACTCTCGTGAGAATCTCGCGCGCCACCAGGAATACCCCAGGTATCGCCGTTATGTACCCATGGTGCCCGGTGTTGGAGGAGGACTTGAGAGCCGCGAAGGAGAAGTAATCCAGCAGCTCCAAATTTTCCCCAATGTTTACCGCCGCATGGGCATTGAACCCAACCATCTCCATCGCGCGCGGCCATGGCCATTGGTACCACAGCGGCGGTGAGTTATCCCATCTAAAAGTGGAGCCAGCGAGTAATTCACAGCGAGATTTTTATTTCCTTGGCAGGCCTGTGTACTCCTCTACTCTCGCGCCGGTGAACGCGAGAAATGTATTGATGGCGCTGGCTTTGCCGGTAGCACTATTGACGAGTTGTTCTGCTCGCGATGCGGATCAGGCTAGTGCGGTACACGGCCCCACCGGTTCTGACACACCACTTCGCTCACTCGAGAGTTATCTGATTCCTCCAGAGATACCAACATCGCTTATCGATTACATAATGAAAAATAATCCAGATGACACTGAGATTCTCTCCATCCAAGTGGAGAGTGGTAGCGATGAACTCTGGATTCTCCAGTTGACTTGTGAGCGAACCCCAGATGAGAGCATTTCCATTGTTAAGCGATACACCCGTTTAGGTACCGAGTGGGCGGAAGTGTGAAAAAACTCCTTTTTTTCATGGTTTTTCTTGTGATGAATTCCTTCGTCGTTTTGACAGGTGCTAGCGCTCAAGATTGCACCAAAAC
>CAYQLC010000031.1:0-5351 GCA_964418325.1 uncultured Bifidobacterium sp. | reverse complement strand
TCAAAAATCTTGCCGATACTCGACACCACTATTGAGTTGGAGTTGGCCCCACGGATTACCTGGCTCTGGGGGGATGGCACGCCCCAGACAGGGGCGCACACCGCTACTCGTAGCGCCCATATCTTCACTCGCGCTGGTACATATCTGATTCAGATGCGATGCGAGTGGGGTGGACGCTTTCGCACTCCGCACTCATCGTGGGCCCCGATTCCGAGCGGGATTAGCTCATACTCCAGCCGCACGGTAGAACTCTTTCGCGCCCAAGTCTTCTTTACGCAGTGAACTTCTCCACAGCGCGCGTGGATAAGTAAATCGTTCGTCGGAGCTAACGAGCACGCTCTGCGGCTATGACAACTATCTCCACTCCCTCCGAACTCATTACCGCTGTGCCCTTCCTTCTCAATGGACAACCAGAGGAATCTCTCGTTCTCATCGCGCTCACTGACGGCGCCATCGCAATAGCCGTTCAAGCAGATTTACCCACCCCAGAGCATCGTGAGTCAGATCTAGCTTTTCTCGATCCACTTCGCGACTCTCAAGTAGATCAACTTCTCCTCCTTGCCTATCTCTCACCTGATTTTCCGCGCGAAACTGGCGATCAGATCTGGGAGAGGTTGCAGGGAGTGTGCGAAGAAATCGCACCCGTCAAAGATTTTTTGATTATTCAGAATGGGCGGTGGCGCTCCTTTCTCTGCAAGGAGGAAACCTGCTGTTCTCCTCTTGGAGAGCTGCTACCTGATATCGCATCGAGCGCCATTGCAGCCGAGCATGTCTTTCAAGGTTTGATAATGCCGCCACTTGAGCTCGAATCACAAAACACATCCACACTGGCCCAACTCATCGACCAAGCCCACGCTGACTTTCAGCGTTCTGCGCCAGAGCAACGTTCGAAGCGAGGAGTAATCGCGCTACTTCGCCTTATTTCCTACTTCACTATCCATCGAAATCTCACACAGGTGCGCTTAGTAGCTGATGCATTGGTTGCTCTCACTGATATTCAGGTTCGAGATTTTGGTATTGGCTCTCATGGCGATGAGAATCTTGAATTACATCGTGCGCTCTGGAGTGCACTTCTTGACTGCGCTCCTGATGGATATCAAGCGCCAACCGCGACGCTCCTTGCATTGGTCCGCTATGAAGCAGGAGATGCACAAGGTGCTAAAGGCGCACTCGAACGCGCGCTCTGCGATGACCCGCACTACTCGCTGGCTCACCTGTTACAGAAGACTTTTGCCGCAGGGTGGCCGCCTGAAGCATTCATCACTATGCGCCATGAGCTCCATCCAAAGTTGGAGGCTGAGCTCTTGGGCTAGCGAGCGAAATCGCGCTCTATTGGACTTTTTTCAGCCTTTTGCCTATCTTTTCCCTTAGGTCATGAGTTCCAGTTGTAAGCCCCGGCTAACTGGACGGCAACCCTCCACCGCGGTGGGGTGCTCCGGGTGAAGACCAGGTCGCTACGAAAGTCGGAGCGACAAGCGCGGGTATCTCACCGAAAGGTAATACCCCCTTATAGAAAGTTATGAAGGGATATGAGTCATGTCAGCTAACTGGTCATTTGATACGCAACAGATCCATGCCGGACAAGTTCCTGATCCAACAACAGGTGCTCGTGCCTTGCCGATCTATCAGACAACCGCTTATCAATTTCGCGATACCACTCACGCAGCAAACCTCTTTGGTTTAGCTGAGTTGGGAAATATTTACACCCGAATCATGAACCCCACCCAAGATACGGTGGAGCAACGTTTGGCAGCGCTTGAGGGTGGAGTCGCAGCGCTTCTGGTGGCTTCAGGTTCAGCGGCGACCTTCTATGCCATCATGAACGTGGCTGAAGCCGGAGATCATGTCGTCTCCTCACCATCGCTCTACGGTGGTACCTACAACCTCTTTCACTACACCTTGCCGAAGTTCGGCGTTGAAGTGACTTTCGTCGACAACCCTGATGATCCAGAGTCATGGAAGAAGGCAATTCGCCCGAATACCAAGGCGTTTTTTGGCGAGACGATTGCTAATCCAAAGAATGACCTTCTTGATATCGCAGCAGTGGCCAAGGTCGCGCACGATGCCGGAGTTCCACTCATCGTCGATAACACCGTTGCTACTCCCTACCTCATCAAGCCGATCGAGCATGGCGCTGACGTGGTGGTGCACTCGGCAACAAAGTTCCTCTCCGGTCATGGCAATTCAGTGGTGGGAGCAATCATCGATGCCGGCAAGTTCGATTACGCGCAGCATCCTGCTCGCTTCAAGAACTTTAATGAACCAGATCCGAGCTACCACGGTCTTGTCTATGCAGTGAACTTGGGTGTGGGTTCGCCCTTTGGTGCCAATCTCTCGTATATCTTCAAGATTCGCTTAACTCTCCTTCGCGATACTGGAGCGGCAGTTAGCCCATTTAACGCCTGGCTTTTAGCACTTGGTCTTGAGACCTTGAGCCTTCGCGTCCAACGCCACGTCGAGAATGCGCTCGCCGTTGCGACCTGGCTTGAAAAGCATCCAGCGGTCTCCAAGGTGAACTACGCGAGCCTGCCCTCCTCGCCATGGCATGGTCTGGCGAAGAAATATTCTCCTAAGGGTTCAGGAGCGGTGCTCTCCTTCGAACTCAAAGGTGGCATTGAAGCGGGCAAGAAGTTCATAGAAGCTCTTCAACTCTTCAGCCATGTTGCCAATATTGGTGATGTTCGCTCACTAGCGATCCACCCTGCATCTACTACCCACTCGCAATTGACCCCAGAAGAGCAACTCACTGCTGGAGTCACTCCTGGTCTTGTTCGCTTAAGTCTTGGTCTCGAAGATATCAATGACATTAAGGCCGATCTTGAGACTGGGTTTGCTGCAGCGGGGAAGTAAGAATTAACACCGACCTACCCGTCACCGGGGCTTGGTTAGAACATCACGATCCAGGTGAGCGTCGCTTCCTAAAAATCGGCGACCTCACTTTGGAATCGGGGGAGGTGCTCCCCGATGTCACTATCGCCTACCAGACGTGGGGAACGCTAAATAGCGAGAAAAATAACGCTATTTTGATTAATCATGCCCTGACGGGTTGGTCAGATGTGCCGTCGTGGTGGCCATCTCTCGTTGGCACGGGATTACCTTTTGATACCGATAAATATTTCATCGTCTGCCCCAATGTCATCGGCGGTTGTCAAGGATCAACTGGTCCAGCATCAATTGCTCCCGATGGGAAGCGGTGGGGCTCGCGCTTTCCCTCCGTAACAATTCGCGACATGGTCGCGGCCGAACGGATCTTCACTGAGAAATTTGGAATCAATAAATATCTCATCGCTGTTGGTCCCTCACTTGGCGGTATGCGTTCACTCGAATGGGCGATTACTCACCCCGATAAAGTGGGTGCGATTTGCACAATTGGATCCTCCGCTGTTGCTACCGGGGATCAGATTGGCACGGCGAGCATTCAGATTAGGGCTATCAAAAAAGACCCATTTTTCAATGCTGGGGACTACTACGAGCAGGAGCGCGGCCCAGTCGAGGGGATGGGTATCGCACGTCGGATTGCCCATCTGACCTATCGCTCTGAGGTGGAAATGGATATGCGCTTTGGTCGCGATATGCAAGGTGATGACACTGGGCGTTATGCAGTTGAGTCATATCTTGATCATCAAGCGAACAAACTTGCCAAGCGTTTCGATGCAAACACGTACATCATTCTCACCGAAGCGATGAATTCACATGATGTGGGTCGCGATCGTGGTGGCGTAGAAAAAGCGTTGGCTTCGATAACGGTTCCGGTGATAGTCGTGGCGATTGATACTGATCGCCTCTTTCCGCCGCGACTACAACAAGAAATTTCTGATCTCACCCCTACTGCTGAACCTCCCGATGTCCTCTCCTCGCCTTTTGGTCACGATGGCTTCCTCGTTGAGGTCGAGTCGGTAGGAGAGATCATCCGGCGGGCGATCTCCAGGGCTCTGGAGCGCTCCTAAGGCGGGTCAAAACCGCATTTTTAGCGCGGTGTAGCGCTTCCTGAGTACAATATGGGAATCCGGAGCAATTCGGAGACATCCGATTCAGGAACAAAACCAAGTAGCGAGGATCAACGTGCCTTCTAAGAGCCATGCCGCAAAGGGCAAGAGCAGCGCAAAACCCGCTGCAAAAAGTGCGGCAAAAAGTGCGGCAAAGAAAGTTGCACCTGCGAAGAAGGTAGTGAAGAAGGCGCCAAGTAAAACCTCCGCAAAAACACCAGCAAAAAAAGTTGCTACAAAAACTGCGGCGAAAACTCCAACAGAACGTCCAAGATTTTTAACCAAGGCAGAGATTGAAGCGCGCAAGGCCGCTCTCGCTGCTGAACTTCAAAAAGAGATTGCTGCAAAATCACCAGCACCTAAGGTAGAGAAGAGTGAGAAAAGCGCGCCTGGAAAAACCGGCGGCAAGGTGGCTAAGGCTCAGGTCGATGGTGAAGAGGTTGAGCTGGAAGAGGTTGATTTAGAGGATCTTGAATCGCTCGAGAAGGAACTGGTCAGCGACAACCTCGAAGGCGTGGAGAACATTGTCGATGCTGAGCGAAAAGAGAAGCCGGCCGAGCCTGAGGATGATCGCGCTGGCTTTACCCTCACCGCTTCTGAAGAAGATGACCTGCCTGCCCAGACCGTTGTGACCGCTGGTGCAACCGCCGATCCAGTGAAGGATTATTTAAAGCAGATTGGCCGCGTTCCACTTCTTAATGCTGAACAAGAGGTTGAGCTCGCCAAGCGCGTCGAGGCTGGGCTCTTTGCCGAAGAGACGCTCAATAGCGGACAGAAATTTGAGAAGAAGTTAAAGCGCGAACTCGACTGGATTGCAGAGGATGGTCGCCGCGCTAAGAACCACCTTCTTGAGGCGAACCTTCGTCTCGTTGTCTCGCTTGCCAAGCGATACACCGGTCGCGGCATGCTCTTCCTTGATCTGATTCAAGAGGGAAATCTCGGTCTTATTCGTGCAGTCGAAAAGTTCGATTACACCAAGGGGTACAAGTTCTCGACCTATGCCACCTGGTGGATTCGCCAGGCCATTACCCGCGCCATGGCCGACCAAGCCCGCACCATCCGCATCCCTGTTCACATGGTCGAAGTCATCAATAAATTGGCCCGGGTTCAGCGCCAGATGCTCCAAGATTTAGGGCGGGAACCGACGCCAGAAGAGCTCGCAAAAGAGCTCGATATGACACCAGAAAAGGTCGTGGAAGTTCAGAAGTATGGTCGCGAACCGATCTCACTTCACACACCACTTGGTGAAGAAGGCGATTCTGAATTCGGTGATTTGATCGAAGATTCGGAAGCAGTTGTTCCTGCAGATGCAGTCTCGTTTACTCTGTTACAAGAACAACTTCATTCTGTTCTCGATACTTTGTC
>CAYQLC010000030.1:8426-13998 GCA_964418325.1 uncultured Bifidobacterium sp. | reverse complement strand
CTTCGTTATGGACATGCCAAGCCAAGGATCAGAATCCTGCAGAAACGGCTGCAGCAGCTGACTTATTCTAGCCTTTAGCGCAAGGCCATCGCCATGGAAGTTAGCAACACATGAATCACAGAAACAAAGCGAGAATAAGAAACTAGTAATCTCGCTCATCTCGAGGAAGAAGCGTTCGTGATGTTCGCCATGGTGGGCTCCGTGGAAATGGAGAGATTCGATTGCAAGAGCGGTGATGCCCCTGCTAGCAAGATCGCTACTTAAACCTTCAATATAACCGGCTATCTCAAGGCTACTGGGGCAGAGCTCGGAGAGAAAATGATTGCCAAAGCAGTTTGTCACACTTAGATGAGGGAATTCGTACCCGATAGCAGAGTTATGCATGAAGACCGCCCATGCATTAATCTCAAAATTTAGTTCTTCTCCGATTTTAATGACTGAATCAAGCATCTGATTATCAATTAAGCAATCTTTGGGATTAGGTTTCACCGCACGTGATGGATATTTTTCTATACGAGGCCGGTAGTAATGAAAACCATCGACAAGGTACTCCAAAGCTGGACCTTGTCTAAGGAGGAAATCGCGACTGGCATGGTAATTAAGCGCGAGGTTAATGCCAGTAAATCCATACTCTTGAAGCTCAGGTAAGACTGCGGCAGGGTTCTGGCGAAAGAAGGTGTAAGGAAAGGTAAAGGCGTTGTGACGCCCCATCGTTACTTCACGCTACCGGCAGTTAGGCCACTCACCAGATACTTCTCGATGAAGATGAAGAGCAAGACCACAGGGATAATGGCAATTAAGGAGCCCGCGAAGAGATAGTTCCACTTCACTTCGTAGTAGCCCGTCAAGAGCGAGAGGCCTACGGAGAATGGTTGCTTCGCTGGCTGGCTAGCCAAGGTATACGCGACGACGAATTCATTCCAGGCAGCGATGAAAATGAAGATCGCCGTAGTGACGATGCCAGGTAGCGCCAGTGGAAGTGCAACTATTCGAAAGGCCTGGAACCTTGAACAGCCATCAATCTGGGCGGCTTCTTCAATCTCCTTGGGAATAGAGCGGAAGAAGCTCGAGAGAATCCACACCGCGAAGGCAAGGTTAAAGGCCGCATTCACGAGAATTAAACCGGTATAGGTGTTAATCAAATTCAAGACAGACATTTCGCGATAGATACCGATAAGCAAGGTGGTAGGCGAGAACATCTGGGTAATAAGCACCACTAGCAAGAAGAGTGTTCGACCGCGGAAGTTATGGCGAGCGACGAAGTAGCCAGCAGGGATCGATGCGATAAGTCCAATCACCATCGTTGCCAACGCAATGATGATGGTGTTCTTCATGTACGTTCCGAATTCAATCTCTCGGAATACGTTAATGAAATTACTCCAGATCCAATGCTCAGGGAGATAAGTTGGTGGGATGTCGGTGATGTCACCCTTCGGTTTAAGGGCGGTGCTAAACATCGTGATGTAGGGGAATATGAAGATAAATGCGGTTGCCAATCCGATAATGGATAGGACGAAACCTTTGATTCGACGTCTGACGATAACTGCCGGCACGCTCATGTTTGATCTGCCTCTCGCCACTTAGAAAGTTTCAGGAAGAGCATGATAAAGATGAAGATAACGAGGAAGTTTCCAACTGCGAGCGCCGCCGACTGCCCAATATCCTGATCTCGGAATGCGATTTTGTAGGAGAAGGTTGTGGTTGTGTCAGTCTCGTAACCCGGGCCACCCTGGGTCATCACCCAGATGATAGGGAAGGAGTTGAAGACGTAGACAGCGTTGATAACTGCGGCAACTAGAAATGCTGGGCGAAGGAGCGGAAAGATGATGCTCCAGTAAGTTTTCCACCCATTAGCGCCATCGACTTTTGCTGCCTCTAACACTTCACCGGGGATCGATTGCAATCCTGCAAGGAGGACGTAGCTGGTGAAGGGGAGTGAGACAAATATTGCGACGACCAGGAGCATGATGAATGAAGTCGATGGGTTTCCAAGTAGATCAACATCTTCCTTGATGATGCCAAGATCTTTAAGGATCAAATTCATCATGCCGTAGTAGGGATCGAGAATCCATTTGAATGAAGTTGCAGTAATAACTAGAGATGCAGCCCAGGGAATAATGATTGAGTAGCGAAGGAATTTCTGGCCGCGGAACTTTGCATTCATAAGTTGTGCTAGCGGCAAGGAGATGGCCAAGGTCATGCCGACGACAACAACGAGCCAGATTACGGTGCGGCGAAGGACTGGTGGCAGATCGAAGTTAGCAATCAAAGCTCGGTAATTCTCAAGACCAGCCCAGCCTTCAATCAACCCTGAGATATCGATTCTCCGAAAAGACATCAAAAAGAGTTCGAGCGTCGGCCAGAGGACGAAACCAATAATGAGGAAAAGAGTTCCGCTAAGCCAAGGGAGGGCTTTTCGCGCCGGTTCCTTTTTTGCTGTTGCGGCTACCACATTCTCTCCTTTTACACCCTATGCATTTCGTAATGCATTTCGCATCTTTTTTCAATTCAGAGAATTCTAAGAAATTAACTGCTGGTAGGGCAAAGGCAAGACCTCGATAGAGGCCTTGCCTTTACGCCATGTGAAAGATGAGTACCTTGAAGGTTACTTAACTTTCTTATGTGCAGCGTCGCACTTTGCTTGAATCTGTTGTAGCGCTCTTCCAGTGTTCGACATCGCGTTACCCATATAGGTCACGATTGATGCCTTACATGCCTGCCATGAACCAACGGTTCCTGGGTAGAAGATCGCCTTTGGAAGAAGCTTGACGTATGGCCCGATGATTGGGTCAGACTCAGCAAGCTTTCCAGCAGCCTTCGTTGCAGGGATGAATCCACCAGCGGCCTTCAAGAAGCCTTGGTAGTTATTCGGCTCGAAGAGGAAGGTGAGGAACTTCTGAATTTCCTTCTGCTTTCCACCAGCCTTGTAGCCCTTGAAGTAATCCTGGACACCTACGGTGATATCGGTCTTTCCTGGAGCATGCGGGAATGCACCTGCTGCCCAGTCAATGTTCTCGCCACCGTTCTTGGAGAGCCAGTCTGGAAGGAAGACGCCACCATCAACCATAGCTACCTTGCCCTTAGCAAAGAGCGCCCAGCAGCCATCGGTACGGTTGGTCTTTCCTGGGTTTGGTTGGGTCAACTTCTGATCAACAAGTGTCTTGAGGAAGTCAAGAGCGCCCTTGAACTCTTTATTGTTCAAGGTGTACTTGTTGGTCTTCTCGTTGAATAGTCGGCCACCGTTGCCGCCGCCCCATGTTGTGAAGATCATCTGTGCTTCTTCAGGTCCAAGTGGGAGGCAGTATGGATAGACATCTGGGTACTTCTTCTTCACAGCTTTGGCAGCCGCGAGCATGTCATTCCAAGTCTTTGGAGCCTTCTTCACGCCAGCGCCTGCAATGAGCTGCTTGTTCCAGAAGAACGCACGAGCTGATGCAAGGTCAGGCACTGCATATGCAGTTCCCTTGTACTTGGAGTTATCGAGGAAGGCAGGGATGATGTCTTTTAGGACAGCAGGGCTGACGATTTGATCTGCACGATAGAGCAGACCTGCAGCAGCTTCACCTGCGAATTCATCATTGTTGACGATATCTGGTGATTGACCAGAGGCAATAAGAGTCTTTACCTTCTGACCGATTTCTGGCCATGCAACGACGTCAACTTCAACCTTGATACCTGGGTTGGCGTTCTCGAAGTCTTGTGCAAGACCGTCGTAGTAATCGACCATGTCATCGGTATATGCAGCCATGACAAGCTTGAGAGTGACATCTTCAGCTTGTGATGGCAGAGCCGTCACTGCGAAAGTTGCCGCGAAGCTCATCGCAGCCACAGCCGCAACGCGGTTACGGAATTTCTTCATTTACTTTCTCCTAACTCAGTTGGCGCCAAGTGAAATGGAGCTCAAAGTCAAGGCCCTTCCGGAGCCTTATTTGTGCCCCTAGCCCATCATGGCTATAGGTGGTGAATCAAGGCATTTAGGAAGATTTAATATGTATTTTTCATAACGTTTGGGGTGGGCGAATCTGTCGTCAGCCCGCTTCCCGGAAAACCCTCCCTGAGCGCGAAAACCCCGCAAAATCGCTTTCAGTGGCAGGTAAGTGGGCATTTGACGGATAGCCCATGAGAGCGAAAAGGTGACCTCATGAGTGTAAATCGCGAATTAATCGCAGAAGTTTCTGCACGACGAATTACTGTCACTCTTCCCCGTCCCGTCCAGTTAGGGCAGTACCTCATCACGGCACGTGGATATTGCGTTGCCACTGTTCGTTTAGCCGATGGAAGCGTCGGACATGCATTCGGATTAGATCGTGGTGTTCCAGTAGCCGAGTGCGTGAACACGATTATCGCTCCGCTATACAAAGAACTTTTTACCGGAGATCCAATAAGTACCTGGGATGCGATTTATCGCCGCTCGAGCGTCTCGATTTCATCAGGCGCTGCACTCCGAGGTTTTTCTTTGGTGGATCTAGCCGCACATGAAGCAGTCGCCAAGAGCGCAGGGAAAACTGTTGCTGCGCATTTTGGCAAGAGCGAGAAGAAAATTGCCAAGTGGGCAGTGATTGGCTATCCACCTTCACGTGGACCAGAAGAAATTGCTTGGGAGGTGAAGGCGGCCGTTGCTGCTGGCGCACAGGGAGTCAAACTTCCCGTGGGTCTGACGCCAGAGTTAACTCGCGAGCGCATCATTGCTGCATTAGAAACGAAACTCTGTCCAGTCTCTACCGATCTTGCCTTCTCTTGCCACACAGCTGAGGATGCGATGAAGATTGTTAGAGGCTTAGACCTAGCATGGGTGGAAGATCCCTTTGTTTCGGGAAGCCTGATGGAGTTAAAGAAATTGCGCTCACTCTTAGATTCGCCGCTAGCCAGTGGAGATGACGAGACTCATCTGTATCACCCACAGGCCTTTGTAGAAACTGGAGCGGTTGATATCTTGCGTATTGACACAACGTGCCAGGGTGGACTCTCTCGCCTTCTGCAACTCAACGATTATCTTTCAGCTAAAAATATGCCAGTCTCGTGGCACGTTTATGATGCATGGCATAGTCAAGTCGCATCAATCCTTGATGTTGAGAGCATTTCCATTGAATATTCGGCCCCGGGTGCAAGCGTTGACGCGCTCGCGGAGCTCATCGTGGCTAAATCTCAAGAAGATAATCAGCTTGTGAATACTGGATGGAAATTCACGCTTCCAGATTTACCCGACACGATTATGGGCATTGATAGCGATCCTGATTGGAGCGCGCTACAACTTCACTAGCTCATCTCAATATGTTGCGCGCCCACCAGATGTGTCGAAGCAAAAACCTGTGGTGAATGAACAAGCTGGTGATGCAGCGAAAGAGATCATTTCTGCCACTTCTTCAGCTTCACCAAGACGCCCCATTGGAATGCGCGAGATCATGTACTTAAGGGTCTCTTCACTGGTGTTGGCGTTCATTGGTGTCTTGATTACTGCTGGAGCGATGGAGTTAACAGTGATTCCTTCGGTCGCCACCTCTTTTGCAATCGCTTTGACAAATCCAATCATCGCTGATTTTGAAAGCACGTATGGAGTCATTCCAGGATTACC
>CAYQLC010000030.1:0-8326 GCA_964418325.1 uncultured Bifidobacterium sp. | reverse complement strand
CAAATCCAATCATCGCTGATTTTGAAAGCACGTATGGAGTCATTCCAGGATTACCTTCTTTTCCTGCGATTGAGGCAACATGCACGACGCGGCCGTATTTAGCTGCCTTCATTACAGGTAGCGCTGCTTGAGTCAACCAGATTGCTCCAAGAAGATTAATTGAAAGCACCTTTTCGATATCCGCGGCTGTTATTTTTTCAATTGGAGTATTAGTCGGCCCGACAATACCTGCGCTATTGACCACGGCATCGAGTCGTCCAAATTCTTTAGCTATCGAATCAATGAATTGAGTAACTGCTTGTTGATCAGCCACATTCAATTCTCTTGCTACAGATTTGCCACCGGCACTATTGATTTCTTGTGAGATCTGCTCAGCGTTGCTTTTGACCACGTCGGTCACGACAACCATGGCACCTCTGGATGCCAACAATCGAGCAGCAGCAGCGCCAATTCCCGCACCGCCACCTGCCACTAGAGCTACCTGATTATCAAAAATTCCCATGATGGCTACTTTACCGGCAATCGGCAATTGCTCCTATTGGCTCGTTCATAGAGATGAAATTCCCCTTATTCTTGAGAGCCGAACGGCTTGTCTATTGATACCACTGGTGCTTGACTTCGCTTCGTGAGCAAATCTGCCGCTTCGGATCGACCTGTAGCGCTCGTTACTGGGAGCGCCGGAGCTTTAGGCTCTGAGATGTGCCGCCAATTTCTTGATGAGGGTTACGACGTAGTGGTTTCAGACTTGCGCGTGGAGGCAGCGCAAGAGGTCGCCAATTCTTTGGATGAGAAGAATGAACATGTTTTTTCGGTCGGTATAGATGTCGGATCTACTCAATCGGTTGATAGTGGAATTGCGGCAATCATCGATCGCTTTGGTCGCCTAGATGTCTTGGTGAATAACGCTGGAAATTTTCGTCAAGGGCTGACCAAGAGTTATAGCGATGAAGATTGGCGTTTCATCACTAACGTTCACCTTGATGGCGCTTTTCGGTGTTGCAGAGCGGCCTATCCCCATCTTGTAAAGTCGCCAAATCCAACAATTATCTCGATTGCCTCAGTTGCAGGAAGAATCGGCCTTCCCGGAAGGTTGTCTTATTCTGTCTCGAAGGCAGGCCTCGAGGCACTTACTCGAACGCTGGCAGTGGAGTGGGCTCCAGAGAATATTCGGGTGGTTGCAGTTGCTCCAGGATTTACGAAAACTTCTAATCGCATCTTTGTTGATGGAAAAGAAGTTACGCATGAAGCCTTTGCTCAAGCTGTTCCGATGAAGCGAATGGGTCGACCAGATGAGCAAGCTGCAGTCGTCGTATTCCTTGCTTCCAGGAAAGCCTCATACATAAACGGTCAAACAATTGTTGTTGATGGAGGCGCAACGATTGATTTACGTGTGTGATCAACTAACGTAATTCATCGAGCGCATCTAGCGCTGCTCGGACAGCCTTTTGCTCTGAATCCGGATGCCAGAGTGCTGGTTGGCAATAAGACTGCGGCAGGAAATCTGGAAGAGCGTGGGTATTCGGCCATTTCCACCCCTGCTTTGGATAATCCTGAGCACGAGGCAAATACATAATGGTGCCATCGGTATAACCCAGGACTAGCGTGTCTGGCCAAGGGGATTTTAATTTGATTTCTTCACCAGTTTCGAAGAATGCCTCAACGTTCAAACCAACAATCGCAACATCGCCAATGCGAAAGGCATGTGCCTCGAAATCGCGCGTGGGATGAGCCTGTGCTGCACCTTCAACAACCGAATCTGCCCAAAGTTTCATTTTCTTGGCCACCCGGATTTCCCAAGTAAGGGCACCACGCTTTTCGCGTTCAGTAATCTCGTTTTCCCAGTGATTGGCAAGTGCCTGCGCTTCAGCTGGCGAGGGCAGTGGAACAAAGTCTAATTTCGCAACTTTATGGCTGGCTCCGAGAACTATCTCTGGGTGCTCGGTGCGCTCGTGCCACGGTTTAAAGAGAATGTTAGGTACGTTGTTAAGGAGAACTCTCTCCTTTTGATACTTGTTGGTGCGAAGGCCAAGAGCGATGCGGACAACTTCAGCCCCTAAAGCTGTGCCAACACGGTAGACCTCTTCCGAACAATCTTTTTCGTATCCAATTCCCACTTGCGGATTGATATTGCCGCCACACCCTTGAAGAAATAGGGCAGTGCCTCCGACATTCTTCTCGATAATCTTTCGGGCTGGTCCAGGAAAGTCCGCTGACAATGTGGGGGATTGGGCGCCGTTGACCACCGGGTGGCAGGAGAATCGAAAAAGAATGGCGATGGGATTTCCCTCAAGATCATCAAAGCGAATGACACCTACCGAATTATCAACTGGGTGGCCTGGTACCTCACCCAGTACATCTTGGTCACCATTCCATTCACGACGGTAGACATTCAAATCGCTTTCGCCCCAGGCGTGCGCCATCCGTGCCGGACGCAATTGTGCTTGCGCAGTTGTTGCAGCGAGAACAGCTTGTTCGATAACAAACTCAAAGTAATTTTCGCTCCGAGAGATATCCCTATCTTCGGCATTACCACGGAGCATCGTTGGAAGGTCTGCGGCGCTGTGATTGTGGCTGAGATTGAACATCACGTTCACTACCGGAATATCGAGCGCCTTTGCAACGCGAGATCTAATTTCAAAGGCCTCTTCAGTACGCGAGTTTCCTAGATCACAGGCGATGAGGCAGAGCGTGACACCTTTAGATTCAAGAACTAAAGCGCCTAAAAAAAGATCGTCATCAATCTTTTCGATTGGACTGCCAAAGAGGCGAAGTCCACCTTTGGCCATGCCGAGCTCGGGGTTGATTGTGAGATTTACTGCTCCAACACGTAAACCTTGGCCAGACATCTCAGACTCTCAAGTTGCGCATAGAATTAGATCTTGTTGAGCTTCTTACGTGCAGCAACACCCAGTTCGCCAGGGATAGAAGCAAGAAGTAGTTTGGTGTACTCCTCGCGAGGATCGTTGAAGATTTCTTCAGTGACCCCGGATTCGACGAAAACTCCGTCTTTCATGACATAAACCCGTTTGGTGAGATATCGAATGACACCCAAATCATGTGAGACCAGAACGATGGCTAAGCCATCGTCGAGTAATCCACGGAAAAGATTGAGAAGTTGTGCCTGAGCACTCTGGTCAATCGCTGATGTTGGCTCATCCGCGAGGAGTACAGTCGGGTTTGCCGAAAGCGCACGTGCAACGCTCACTCGTTGGCGTTGACCACCGGAAAGTTGACGAGGTTTCTTGATGGCATCAAGTTCAGCAATACCCATTCGCCGAAGTAGCTCAAGGGCACGGTTCTCTGACTCTTCTTTGTTGGTCTTGTCGTGGATTCGTACCGCTTCAGCCACGGCATTCAAACCGGTTAGCTGAGGATTGAGGCTTCCGTAAGGGTCTTGAAAGACCATTTGTACTTGTCGACGAGCTTCGCCTGTGTAGGACTTAGAGCCTTTGTAGACTGGCTCGCCGTTAAAGAAGATCTCACCCTCAGTGGGGGCTTGCAATCCAGCTAGGACGCGAGCAAGAGTTGATTTTCCACTACCTGACTCACCAACGATTCCAATTGGTTCACCAGCACGGAGAGTCAAGGAACAATTCTTGACGGCTTCAACTTTCGTTGAACCTGAACCGAAGGTGACGCTGACATTCTTTGCTTCGAGAAGGAATTCAGCCATTAGATTCGCTCCAAAAGTTCAGTATGGATACATGCAGTCTGGTGGGCACCACTTGCACCGATAAGTGCAGGGTGTTCGCCAACTTTGCAGTCAGCTTGGACGATTGAACAACGCTCGGCGAAGCGACATCCCGGATTCCATTCGCCAACCGAAGGTGCATTGCCTTTGATGGTCACGAGTTCGCTACCCGGTTTTGCGACATCGATTCGAGAGGAATTGAGTGCGATTGTGTATGGGTGTCGAGGTTTCTCAAGGTCTTTCACTGAGCCCACTTCAACCGTGGCTCCAGCATGCATCACGACAACTCGATCACAGACTTCGTCGATTAGCGCAAGGTCGTGGGAGATGAGCACGATTGCCGTTCCCATCTCGGCGCGAATTTCCTTGAGAAGATCCATGATCTGAGATTGCACGGTGACATCCAGGCCTGTCGTTGGCTCATCTGCAATCAACAGTTTAGGTTGAGTTGCTAATGCGCAGGCAATCATGACGCGTTGACGCATACCGCCAGATAACTGATAGGGATACTGCTTCATGACGGTATCTACGCGTCGGATTTTGACCAGATCCAACAATTCTTTCGAACGAGCCTTGATATTCTTTGTGTCTCCGGTATTTCGCAGCGCCTCTGCTAGCTGCGCCTCGATGGTAAGAACTGGATTAGGGCCAGCCAGCGCACTCTGCGGAACGTATCCAATCGATTTTCCACGCAAACTCTTCCATGTGGCATCGTTGGCTTTCGCGAGATCTTGCCCCTCGAAGATTACTTCGCCCGACATGATTTTCCCGCCGCGGCGCTCGAGAGTGCCAATCATGGTTCGGCAGATCATTGTTTTACCGGAACCGGATTCACCCACAATGCCGACCATCTCTCCATAGTTGATGTCGAAATTGGCATTGTTAACGATGATTAAGGTAGGACGACGCTTATGTGGAATGCCGATAACAACATCCTTGATTTGTATGAGGGGCTTGTTTGGAGTGCTCATCGAGTTCCCACCTCTCGCATACGTCGTGTAAGACCCTCAGATATGAAGGCCACCGCGATACCAGCCCAACAGAGCGCGATTCCAGGGAAAACCGTTGGCCACCAGAAACCCACTGTTAGCAAATCTTTGCCGTCGCGGATCATTCCACCCCATTCAGCTTGTGGGGGTTTAATTCCTAGCCCCAAAAAGGAGAGCGCTGCAATTGCAATAATGACGATGATGAAATCGCTAAGCGCGTAGGCGCGAGTCTCTGAAGAGACGTTGGGGATGATGTGTTTGAAAAGGATTCGCTTCTTTGAAAAGCCCAAAGTACGTGCTGCTTCGACATATCCCTGCTTATTAACGACCACAGCTCGGGTACGAGCAATACGAGCATAGCGCGCCCAGTTAACTAGAGAGATAGCAAGGACGATGCTGCCTACTCCAGGGCCGATAAAAGCAATTAACGCGATGACGAAAACTAAGAATGGGAATGCATTTATTCCATCGATAAGTGATCCAACTACGGAATTTACTCGTTTGTTCTGTGAGATTCCAAGGAGTGTTCCGATGATGGTACCCACAACAAGCGGGATTGCCACACCAATGATTGCAGTGCCGAGGTCGATGAATACTGCGTCAAAAACGCGAACAAACACATCGCGGCCAAGGACATCTGTTCCGAAAAAGTGAGTCCCACTTGGTGGTGATAAGGGAATAGCAACTAACTCATCGGGTCCGTACTTACTGACGCGAGGAATTATTGCTCCTGCAAGCACCAAAGAACCCAACATAAAGATTCCGGTGTAGATACCAAAGGTTCCCTCTTTGATGAACTTCTTTTTTGATTTATTTTTATTTTCTGTAGAGGTACTCATGAGAGCGTCACTCTCCGATCCAGGAGATAACCTGTTAAGTCACCTATGAAACTAAAGAAGACGACGATAAGGCCAAAAATCATCGCGATACTCTGTACAACAGGATAGTCACGGCCATCAACTGCCGTGATCAATTCCCGACCAATTCCAGGGAGCGAGAAGATAGTTTCCATAATCACGGTGCCACCAATCATGACTCCGACCATGTAACTCAAAAGAACAACGGTGGGCGCAAGTGATGGTCGGAGTAAATAGGACCAATAGAAACGAGATTTGCGAACGCCGCGAATGATACCTGTCTCGACGAATTCCTCATCTAGCGTGTCAACGAGCGACGAATGGAGCACGCGAGCTAGTACGGGGACAAGTGAGCCGCAATTGGCCAATGCTGGCAACCACAAGTACTTCAGGTTTCCCGGGAAAGCACCTTCGTAACCTGCAGCTGGGGCAATATTGAAGTACACACCGAATACTAGAAGTCCAAGTAGCGCGAGGAAGAATCCTGGGATTGCTAACGAAATAGAAGTGAGGGCTCTAAACATGTAGTTCACGGTATTGCTTTTGCTCGTTGCAACCCATAGTGCAAGTGGCAAAGAAATTATGGCCGCAAACAAAATCGACAATCCAATAATCATCAATGTAACAGGTAAGTGAGTCCCGATAATTTCTGTTACATCGCGGCCAGAGAAGTAGGAGTATCCAAGGTCGCCGCGAAAGATTCCAGTGAAGTAATCCCAAAATTGCACATAGAAAGGTTTATCAAGGCCGAGTTGTGTTCTAAACGCTTCGACAGCTTCTTCAGTTACATCAGCTCCTAGCGCAAGGCGCACTGGATCACCCGGGCTAAATCGCATCAGCGAGAAGGCAATAACCATTACCCAGAAGCCGACAACTATTGAACGGACTATTCGACCGTAAAACGTTTTTCTCAGTGCGGCTCGATTTCTATCCTTCTCCACCTCCATCTTCGCATCCTGTGAAGCGGCAGTTTTTTGTGACTCGGTCACCGACGGAATCCTTTCGCACATGAGGCTAAATCTGTGAAGTTCTACTTACTTGGAACAAGGTGAGGCATTAAGCCCCACCTTGTTCGCATTCTGCTTAGTTGCCACTTTCGTAGCTAAGCCTCACCAACTTATGAAAGAGGCGGGGTCTGCTTTACGAAGTAGTGGTCGTTGCCCTTCACGTTAGAGAAGATGTTTGCAGGAAGTCGGCTTGCACCGAAGACAGCACGTTGTCCAAGTGGAATATGTGCTGATTCATCCCAAAGTTTCTTCTCGATACCGGCGATGAGCGCGATTTGATCTTTCTCAGTTACTGCAGCATCGAGAGCTAGAAGGTCTGCAGAGTTTGATGATGAGCCTGACCAGTTCTGCCATGCACCACCCTTACCCCAATAGATATTGAGGATCTGTGATGGAAGGGCACCGGTTGCACCAGAGAACTGAACTTGGTATTCACCAGAGGTCTGGCGTGCGCCACCGACAGCATCGGTCTGTGGTTCAGTGGTGACAACCATCTTGGAACCGAGCTTGCGCCATTCGGCTGCGATAACTGCAATCGCATCTGCCCAGCCTGGTCGGTTGAAGACGGTGATGGTGATGGGGAATCCATCTGGATAACCAGCCTCAGCGAGAAGCTTCTTCGCGCCAGCGAGGTTTTGCTTGGTGCGATTTGGATTCTGGCACTTGTAGGCAGGGTGTCCTGGCCATGTGATTGCACAACTTGGCTTTACATCGCCGAAGAATGCGATGTCCGCCATAGCTTTGCGGTTCACTGCCATTGAGAGCGCCTGGCGGACCTTCGGGTCATGCCATGGTTGCTTCTTTGCCGTTAAGCAGCTCGCTGCAGAGACAACCTTGTCCTTGCAATCTTCCATTTCGCGGAGATTGAAGTCAAGGGTAAATGTTCCCTGAAGTTGAGTTGGCTGCCAACGGAAGACCTTGCGGTCAGCGAGCTGGCCGCGAGCAATCGCTGCAGGAAGATCGAATGCATAGTCGATTGTTCCCTGGCGTAGCGCAATTACACGAGTAACTGGATCTGGGATAGCGACGTAAGTTACTTGCTTTACAGCGGGCTTTGCCCAGTAGTTGGGGTTGGCCTCGATGGTGATCTTGTCATCGCCAAGCTTCCACTCTTTGATCCGGTAAGGGCCCGCGCTAAGTGGCGCCTCCCAATACTTTGGATCCGAAGCGAGAGCACGCGGATTCATCCAGAAATAGATTCCCGCCATTGCAAACGGAAGTTCATTAAAGCGAGTCTTGGTCTTGATGACGATGGTTTTGGCATTTGGTGCAGTGACATCGTCAAGAACGGCAAGTTGTGGAACTGGCGCTTTCTTGAGAAGCTCAAACATGAAGACAGCATCATCGGCAACGACCTGAGTCTTACCGTCTGAATACTTGATGTCCTTCAAAGTCAACGTCCAGGTGAGTCCATCAGCAGATTGCTTTGCATCACTGATGAGATCCTTCTTTGGCTTTCCATCAGAGGCGATACGCCACAACATTCCTTGAATCAAGAACTTAGTGATGTAGTTCTGGTTTGAAGTTCTTAGGGAGTTTGATGGATCGAGCGAGGTAATTTTACCGACAGCTGCGATGGTGATTGCATCACACTGCGCGGTCGCTGTAGGCGTATTGAGCTTACAGTTCTTTCCTGTTGCCGCTTTCGCAGCTGGAACGCCGATGAGAAGTGATCCCAAAAGCGATGCAGATGCAAATGCGAGAACAACATTTCGCATTTTTTTTGATGTCATTCTTAGTACCTTTCCGGAGGGCTAAGCACATACTTCAAGACCGATATGG
>CAYQLC010000029.1:11516-14346 GCA_964418325.1 uncultured Bifidobacterium sp. | reverse complement strand
AAAAGTGCAGTCGAACTTGAAGGTGAGATTGCCAGTCTCATTCCAAATTTGCGAAGAGCAGAACTAGAACGAGGTGTGACTTTAGTTGGACCACACCGCGACGATTTACTCTTAACTCTTGGCCCAACTCCAGTAAAAGGCTATGCGAGCCAAGGAGAGTCATGGTCATATGCCCTTGCCTTACGGATGGGTGCTTATCAATTGCTGAGCAACGAAGGTGGCGGAGTGGGCGCTCAACCGATACTGATACTTGACGATGTTTTTGCTGAGTTGGATAGTTTGCGTAGAGGAGCGCTGCTTTCATTGATTGACGAAAGTGAGCAAGTCTTTGTAACAGCCGCAGTCGAGGATGATCTACCTAAGGAATTTAAAGATCGTCGGTTTTATGTGCGTGAAGGGAGCGTGTGTGAATGAGTGAGAATAGAGATCTAGCGCGCTCACTCCTTGCTGCTGCGCGCCGTCGGGCCAATAAATTCACTCGCGAACGGAATCAGAAGCAGAACCGAAATAGTGAGCAGGGTGCTGAAAATCCAGGTCCACAGTTACTTAACGAATCTCTCGACGAGTTAATCGCAGAGCGTGGTTGGCGCGAGAAGTTGAAAGATAGCGACCTTTTTCTCAAGTGGGGCGAACTGGTCGGTTCCGAAATAGCAGATCATGTTCAGCCGATTTCGTTTTCCAACGGGGTTCTCACCCTGAGCGCGGAGAGCACGGCATGGGCAACTCAGATCCGTTTATTCGATCAACAGATTCACAAAGCGTTGGAGCAGGGTGGTTTTGTCGTCACCGAGGTAGTGGTGAAAGGACCCAGCGCACCTTCCTGGCGGAAGGGTGGTTGGAGCGTAAAAGGGGGGCGCGGCCCCCGAGATACCTATGGTTAACCCGTAGGGGTTTACTAGATTTGGGGGTTCAGGCGCTCAGCGGCGCCCCCAGGTACTTTTTCGGGGCATCGCCCCCTCAAAAATCCTCTAGGATTACCGGTCGGGCCTCGATTAGGGGCCACCTGTAAGGCATTAGGCACGAGAGATCCGGGCTAGCTAGCGGAAAAAGAGAAGGGGTCGAGCCACGTGGCTGAGACGAAACCCAAAGGGGCCAAGGGTGGCGGTGCTGCGCCTGTGGCATACGACGCAAGCGCAATCCAGGTACTCGAGGGCCTTGATGCTGTTCGCAAACGCCCGGGTATGTACATCGGCTCTACCGGTGAACGTGGTTTACATCATCTCGTCTATGAGATCGTCGATAACTCGGTTGATGAAGCGCTCGCCGGATATTGCTCAGAGATAAATATTGCTCTTCTCGCTGATGGCGGTGTGAGCGTTCGCGATAACGGGCGCGGCATTCCAGTCGACATCGTAGCAAGTGAAGGTAAGCCTGCGGCAGAAGTGGTCTTTACCGTTTTGCATGCTGGTGGAAAATTTGGTGGCGGTGGCTATTCAGTTTCGGGCGGCCTGCACGGTGTAGGTGCATCGGTAGTTAACGCTCTTAGCAACGATCTAGAAGTTGAGATCGAACGCGATGGATCGAAATATTTTCAAAGCTATAAACTTGGTGTACCAACTGCTGCACTTAAGGAAATTGGTACATCAGAGAAATCAGGAACAAAAGTTTCCTTTTGGCCTTCAGCAGAAATTTTCGATACTACTGTTTTCTCGTTCGAAACGCTCTCCACTCGTTTCCGTGAAATGGCATTCTTAAACCGTGGATTGACCATCACTCTTACTGATGAACGTGCAGGGCATGTTGACGATAAAGGCGAAGCACTTAAAGTTGTTTATAAATACGATGGTGGAATCTCTGATTTCGTTAAACACCTGAATACAACCAAAGGTGAGGCACACAAGAGCGTTATTGATTTTGAGGCAGAAGATTCGAAACAAAAAATCTCAGCAGAAATTGCAATGCAATGGAGCGCTGGATATACCGAATCCGTTTACACGTTTGCGAATACCATCAATACCCAAGAGGGTGGTACGCACGAAGAGGGATTCCGTGCATCCTTAACCTCCATCGTCAATAAATATGGTGAAGAGTGGGGATTAATCAAGAAGAGAGAAGATCGCTTAACTGGCGATGATGTTCGAGAAGGTTTAACGGCAATCGTTTCAGTCAAAATAGGTGAACCGCAATTTGAGGGTCAAACAAAGACAAAACTGGGAAATACAGAAGCAAAAACATTTGTGCAAAAAATCGTCAACGACAAACTAGGCGATTGGTTTGCTGCGAACCCAACTGAGGGTCGCGATATTGTCCGAAAATGTATCGATGCCGCCACTGCTCGAGTAGCCGCGCGAAAGGCTCGGGAGCTCTCCCGATCTCGAAAAGGTTTACTTGAAGGGCGTGGCATGCCAGGAAAATTGGCTGATTGCCAATGGACCGACCCAGAAAAGTGTGAACTTTATATCGTTGAGGGTGATTCAGCGGGTGGCTCTGCTAAAGGCGGTCGCGACTCAAAATTCCAGGCGATTCTTCCTATTCGCGGAAAGATTCTGAACGTTGAGAAGTCACGAATTGATCGAGTATTACAAAATAATGAGGTTCAGGCGTTAATCACAGCTTTAGGCACAGGTGTGCATGACGAGTTTGATATTGCGAAACTTCGTTATCACAAGATTGTTTTGATGGCTGATGCTGATGTTGATGGGCAACATATTCGCACCTTACTTTTGACCTTACTATTCCGATTCATGCGTCCTTTGATTGAAGGAGGCTACGTCTATCTAGCACAACCACCACTGTATAAATTGAAGTGGGGCGGTAAGGAAGTTCCCCAATATGCATTCTCCGATAAAGAACGTGATGCATTTATAAAAATTGGTCTTGATGCGGGCAA
>CAYQLC010000029.1:0-11416 GCA_964418325.1 uncultured Bifidobacterium sp. | reverse complement strand
CATTCTCCGATAAAGAACGTGATGCATTTATAAAAATTGGTCTTGATGCGGGCAAAAGATTGCCGAAAGAAGATGGCATTCAGCGCTTTAAAGGTTTAGGTGAGATGCCTGCAAAAGAGCTTTGGGATACCACCATGGACCCAGATACTCGCGTCTTAATTCGAGTCACGCTCGAAGATGCGGTCGCTGCCGATGATCTCTTTTCAGTTCTTATGGGTGAGGATGTTGAGATGCGCCGCAGTTTCATTCAACGTAATGCCAAAGATGTTCGGTTCTTGGATATCTAACAGAGTAAGTGACGACGGGAAAGGAGGGAGTGCACAATGGAGAATTCATCAGATCGAATTGAATTAGTCGATCTTCAAGTTGAGATGGCGCGTAGCTATCTTGATTACGCCATGAGCGTCATTGTTGGTCGCGCACTTCCTGATGTTCGTGATGGATTGAAGCCAGTTCATCGCCGCGTCCTTTACGCCATGTTTGATGCTGGTTATCGCCCAGATAAGGGCTACTACAAATCCTCGCGCGTTGTCGGTGATGTGATGGGTAACTATCACCCACATGGTGACTCTGCTATCTACGACACATTAGTTCGTTTAGCGCAGCCATGGTCGCTGCGATATCCACTAGTTGATGGAAATGGAAATTTCGGCTCACCAGGTAATGATCCAGCTGCTGCGATGCGTTACACCGAAGCTCGATTGGCGCCGCTAGCGATTGAAATGATGCGCGATATCGATGAAGAGACCGTTGATTTCACCGATAATTACGATGGTCGATCGCAAGAGCCAGTGGTTCTACCGAGCCGATTCCCAAATCTGTTAGTTAACGGCAGCGCTGGTATCGCCGTTGGTATGGCCACCAACATCCCCCCACACAACTTGAATGAAGTGGCCGAAGGAATTCAGTGGTCGTTGAAGAATCCAGAAGCCAAACAAGAAGAGTTATTGGAGAAGTTGCTTACCTTCGTCAAGGGGCCAGACTTCCCGACTAAGGGATTGATTGTTGGACGAAGTGGAATTGAAGAGGCATATCGCACTGGACGTGGTTCCATCACGATGCGCGCGGTGGTCGAAGTTGAAGAGATTAATGGTCGTAACTGTCTTGTAATCAGCGAGCTGCCTTATCAAGTGAACCCCGATAACTTGGCCTTGAAGATCGCAGATTTAGTCAAAGATGGGAAAGTTGCAGGTATCGCTGATGTCCGCGATGAAGGTAATGAGCGCCTTGGACAACGCCTCGTAGTCGTTTTGAAAAAAGATGCCGTTGCTAAAGTTGTTTTGAATAACCTTTACAAGCACACCCAACTTCAAGAGACCTTTGGTGCAAACATGCTCGCTCTTGTCGATGGCGTGCCGCGCACTCTTCGCCTCGATGAATTCGTCAAGTTCTACATAGACCATCAGATCGAAGTCATTGTTCGTCGGACTAAGTTCCGCTTGGCGGAAAAAGAGAAGCGCGCTCATATCCTTCGTGGCTATGTAAAAGCCCTCGATGCGCTCGATGATGTCATTGCGCTGATTCGTAAGAGTGAGAGCACAGATGATGCACGCTCTGGTTTGATGAAACTTCTTGATGTCGATGAAGTTCAGGCAAATGCGATTCTCGATATGCAGCTACGACGTTTAGCTGCATTGGAACGCCAGAAGATCCAAGATGAATACGACGGGATCATGAAGGAGATCATCGAGCTAAATGAGATTTTGGCTAGTCCCAAGCGGCAACGTGAGATTATCTCCACAGAGTTAGCTGAATTAACTGGAAAATATGGCGATTCACGCCGAACCCAGATTATTGCTGCGGAGGGGGATTTTGCCGCTGAGGATCTCATCAAGCAAGAAGATGTCGTTGTCACTATCACTCGGGGTGGATACTCAAAGCGAACTAAGGCAGAGCTTTATCGTTCGCAACGCCGTGGTGGACGAGGCGTGCGAGGTGCGGCGCTGAAACAAGATGACATCGTCGAACACTTCTTTGTCACAACAACGCATCATTGGATTTTGTTCTTCACTAATAAAGGTCGGGTCTATCGCGCAAAGGCACATGAACTCCCAGAGGCAGGGCGCGATGCTCGCGGGCAACATGTTGCAAATCTCCTCGCTTTTCAACCTGATGAGAAAATCGCGCAAGTGTTAGCAATCGAGAATTACAACGCCGCAAAATATTTAGTGCTTGCTACCAAGTCAGGTTTAGTCAAGAAAACCCCTCTCGATGAGTATGACTCAAACCGCAGCGGCGGGCTAATCGCAATCAATCTCCGCGAAGGCGATGAAGTAGTCTCAGCGGTTCTTATTGGCGAGAAAGATGACATTCTCTTGGTTTCAAAGAATGCCATGTCACTGCGATTTACCGCTGATGATGAAGCACTTCGCCCGATGGGTAGAGCAACAAGTGGTGTGATTGGAATGAAATTCCGCGCTGGTGATGAATTGCTTGCCATGGCTTCGGTGTCTGATGTAGCAAATGCATTTGTGTTTACTGCGACCGATGGCGGTTTCGCTAAACGCACTCCAGTTATTGAGTATCGACCGCAGGGCCGGGGTGGTCTAGGAATAAAGGCGGCGAAGGTTGATGAGGCATCTCGTGGAGTTCTTGTCGGCGCACTGATTGTTACTGACGAAGATGAGGTGCTAGCAATTACCTCGGCGGGAACGGTTATGCGAACCCGAGTCGATGAAGTTCGTCAGACAGGTCGCGACACTATGGGAGTACGCCTGGTCAATCTCGATCCTGAGACGGTCGTGGTCTCTATCGCTCGTAATGCAGAGGCAGATGGCGATTAGCCTCAGGTGAAAACCTTGGGGTACCCTTTCGCTTCTACTGAAAATGGGCCTATAGCTCAGCCTGGTTAGAGCGCTTCCCTGATAAGGAAGAGGTCGGTGGTTCAAGTCCACCTAGGCCCACGCAGTAGTGAGGATGAAAGGCAGGTGGTGGTCAGATGTTTAAGAAACTTCTGGCACTATTTGCTGTTGGCGCGGGAGGGTATGCACTCTTTAAACGCTACAAGCAAGTACAGAATGAAGAGGAAAACTGGTTGGATATGACCAGTTCTGAAGATTCGACAGAAGATTCAGAAGAGTTCTAGCTAGATAATTAAATAAGGGGACTTAGCTCAATTGGTAGAGCACCTGCTTTGCAAGCAGGGGGTTAGGGGTTCGATTCCCCTAGTCTCCACATTACTTTTCTAAAGCCTTGTCTCTTCTCAAGAGTGAAAAAAAGGCGAGTGAAATAATCACCGCAGGAATCGCGTTGAACCGTTCTTCGGGTGAACGCGAGATCAATTGAGTAAGAGTGCTTAACGCAAAAAGGTACCCAAGTAGGCGCGCTGCTCTTAAGCCAGGCTGAGATAGCGAGTTTTCTCGGTGACGCCATAGAAATCTCATTAAGAAAATCATTCCGATAGCCATACCCAAATAGATGATTCGAAGAGCGATGGGGAATGAATCAAATTCTCCACCGGCGGCACGTGGTTTTGCCCAATCAAGGTTTAACGTGACCGAAAGTAGAAGTACTGTGTTATAGATGAGTGCGAGTTGTGCGAGCAGAACCAAGATATGTAGACGCTTCATACTCAGGGTAGGATACCAACCTCAAGAATATAAGGAGCTAATTCATGTCGAACAAAGCCACGCTACATACCAACATGGGCGATATTGTCATTAACCTATTTCCCAATCACGCACCTAAGACTGTGGCCAACTTTGTTGAATTAGCCACCGGGCAACGAGAGTGGACTCACCCCAAGACTGGCAAGAAGAGCAAAGATAATCTTTATGACGGCACCGTTTTTCATCGCGTCATCTCAGGTTTCATGATTCAAGGAGGCGATCCAGCAGGAAATGGCACTGGAGGACCGGGGTACAAATTCGCCGATGAATTCCATCCCGAATTGGTCTTTGATCGCCCCTATCTCCTTGCGATGGCTAATGCCGGACCAGGCACCAATGGCTCACAATTTTTTATCACCGTCGCACCAACAACCTGGCTCAACCGAAAGCATTCAATCTTCGGTGAGGTCACTGACGCAGCTAGTCAGGCGATTGTTGATGCGATAGCCGAGGTCGAGACTGGTGCTCAAGACCGCCCAAAGAGCGAAGTTCGGATTAATTCAGTAACAGTGGCGTAAGGCAGAGAGAGTTATCCACAGGAGATACCCACAGAGTGGATAATTACATGAGTGTAATTAGAGGCTAGCGCCAGCGGGTGGCGAGGCCGAAACCGATGCCGATTAACCCAAAGCCGATGGCCATATTCCAGGCTCCGATATTGGGGATGGGGTAGCGGGTCTGGGAGATGTAGTAAGCCACGATCCAGGCCAAACCGATGAGGAATGCGGTGAGCATCGTCGGCGCGAGCCAACGCGGGCTCTCCGTCGGTGCGGGAGGAGCAGCTGCCACCTTATCGGGCACGTACTTCTTCTCTTTTTTTCGGATCCGCGACTTTGGCATGTGAGGAAGTCTACCCCACTCAGGCAGGATAGGCACATGGCGACCAAGATTCTCGTAGTTGATAACTATGACTCGTTCGTCTTCAACCTCGTCCAATACCTAGCGCAACTTGGCGCTCAATGCACAGTACTTCGCAATGATCAGGTGGACATTACCGATGCGCGAAATTATGACGGAGTGCTGATTTCCCCTGGCCCAGGAATTCCAGAGGAGGCGGGGGTCAGTATCGAACTTGTTAAATTCTGTGCCAAAGAGAGAATTCCACTTCTTGGAGTTTGTTTAGGACACCAAGCAATCGGTGTTGCGTTTGGGGGCATCGTTTCGCGTGCACCTGAGTTATTACACGGAAAAACTTCGCAAGTGCATCACAACAACAAAAGTGTTCTTCATGGACTTCGCGATGGTTTTACCGCAACGCGATACCACTCCTTAGCAATTGAGCGCGAATCTATTGAAGCGAAATCGGATCTAGAGATCACGGGGTGGACCGAAAGCGGTGTGGTGATGGCTGTTTGTCATAAATCGCTACCTATACATGGTGTGCAGTTCCATCCTGAATCTGTATTAACGGAAGGCGGACACCATCTCCTTGCGAATTGGTTAGAAATTTGTGGTGATAAAGATGCTCTTAAGAAATCCGAAGGGCTGGCTCCAGTTATCGGTCGTCGACCTTAACTAGCATTCGGACTTGGTGAAGCAGTGGGCTCACCTTTATAAGTATTAACGGTGATTGTTACCGATGATCCAATTTTCGCAGATTCATCTGCAGCAGGAGCTTGTGCTAGTACCACTCCACTTGGTTGCTCTGCATCTTGCGTCTCGATCACATTAGGCACAAATCCTGCCTGAATTAAGATTGTTGTTGCTTGGATTCTTGATACACCCAAGACATCCGGAACAAAAACCTTGCCGCTAGCGATGTTAAGAACTACACCACTTCCCGCTGCAACTGTGGAACCAGGCTCGGGGATGACTGCGACAATTGTGCCGGGCGCCTCACTTGATTCCACAGCATTCGTTTTGGAGAGAATTAGCCCCGCCCCATCAAGCAAGAGTTTTGCTTCATCGAGAGTTTTACCTAGTAATGATGTCGGAACGGATGTTTTACCGGGACCATCGGAGAGGATTATTTGAATCTGGCTGCCAGGCTCCACTTTGGTACCAGCAATAGGGGTCTGTGAGGCGACGCGATCTGCGGGAACTCGTGGATCTGGAGCCCGTTCAACCACAATGGTGAAACCAGTCAAAGTTTCTCTTGCTTGCATTTCAGTAAGCCCTGATACGTCAGCCAACGTTACTAGCGTGATCGGAGCTGGTATTCGCGAGATGAGATACGCGCCAGAAGAGATGAGAACTACCGCAGCAACTATTGCAGCGATGATTAGTTTTTTACGTTTCGGATGTGCGATTTTTTTCTGTACCTCTTCGCCACGATCTAATCTATTGATATCTTCAAGCATCTCACTAGCGCTTTGATAGCGGGCAAGTGGGTCTTTTGAGAGCGCTCCAGAGATGACGTTATCTACTCCAACGGGAAGCTCCTCATTTAATTCAGATACGGGGGTGAACTCAGCAGATACATGTTGATAGGCGATAGCAACTGGCGTGTCACCAAGAAAAGGAGGTCGACCAGTTAACAACTCGTAGAGCAGACATCCAACTGAGTAGATATCACTTCGCGAGTCAGCAACTTCACCTCGGGCTTGCTCCGGAGAGAGATAATTGGCAGTACCAACAACGGTCCACGCATGAGTGACTGTTGCGCTGGCATCATCTAACGCACGAGCGATTCCAAAGTCCATAACTTTCACATCGCCACCTGTTGTGAGCATGACGTTAGCTGGCTTGATATCGCGGTGAACAATCCCATTTCGATGGGAGTATTCGAGTGCTTCCAAAATACCCCGCGTGACCGCAATAGCTCTACTAAAGGGGAGCCTTTCACCACTTCGAATGACTTCGCGAATTGTCTTGCCATTGACCTGCTCCATCACAATGTATGGCAGCACACCACTTTCAGTTACCTCTTCACCAGTGTCATACACCGAGACAATTGCGGGATGATTCAATCCAGCTGCAGCTTGCGCCTCACGTCTAAAGCGGGAGAGAAATGCGGGATCGCGCGCAAGATCACTTCGAAGAATCTTTATTGCAACGGGCCTGGATAATCTGGTGTCACGCCCCTGGAAAACATCGGCCATTCCGCCAGCACCAATGAGGTCACCAACTTCATAGCGGTTAGCGAGTAATCGAGTCACTATTCACCGCCTTGCGCTGCACCAATAAACCCAGGATGTGGTTTTTTTTGTGAGGAAACAGTGGCAACAATAATGGTTAGGTTATCCGGCGCACCTTTTTTATATGCCAATCCTTTGAGTTCGCTGATAGCACTCTCACTGACGCCATGTGATTCGATGGCTTTTCGCATCTTCGCCTCATCAACTACGCCCGCTAGCCCATCAGAACATAGAAGTAGGTGATCACCTTCGACGAGCTCTAACTCGAGGAAATCTGGTCGTTCGTGTTGTGCGGCGCCCATCAGTGCTTTGGTGATAAAGGAGCGCTGAGGATGACCATCTATCTCGTCAGCCGAGATTCGACCTTGATCAAGAAGTTCTTGCACGACCGTATGGTCTTTTGTCAGTTGTGTAATTTTTCCATCGCGAATCAAATATGCTCGGGAATCGCCAAGATGAGCGAGAAATGATTGCTCTTTGCCAATGATGATTGTGGTGAGCGTAGTTCCCATCCCGCGTAATTCGCCTTTACTTTTCATTTCAAGCGCAAGAGCATTGTTAATCTCTAGAAAAGTTTCCACTACCGTAGTCTCTGCATTTCGTTGATTCAGCGGAATCTTTTCCAATTGAGAGATTTTTTTGATTGCAAGCGATGAGGCAATCTCACCTCCGGCGTGGCCACCTAATCCATCGGCAACAGCAAGGACCTTTGTACCGGCCCATCCAGAATCTTCGTTTTCGGTCCGATGTAAGCCAACATCGGAGAGCGCAACGCTCTGAAAATACTGGCTCACGTTGGCCATGCTACCTGGGCTCTCAAGCCCCCTGAGCGCGCTCTTATCGCGTAGAGTTTTCTATATGTCCCGCTATACCTATCTCGGCCCAGCTGGCACCTTCTCCGAGGCTGCTTTGGCGCCACTTCTGAAAACCGGTGATAGCGCAGAACCTGCAGCAAATGTCACAGCAGCGCTTGAGTCTGTCCGCAAAGGAACAGCCGACTTCGCGCTGGTGCCAATTGAGAATTCAGTTGAAGGTGTAGTCGCCCGCACACTCGATGAGTTAGCTGTAGGTGAACCATTGATGATTATTGGTGAACAAGTTCTTCAAGTTACTTTTGCTCTGATGGTTCAGTCAGGTAAGGGCATCAAAGATATAAAGCGCCTGGCAACCCATCCTCATGCGGAAGCGCAGTGTCGGGAGTACATCGCTAAATACTTGCCGCATGCTGAGGTTGTTCTGACAAACTCCACTGCCGCAGGCGCTGAAAGTGTGGCAAAGGGTGACGCTGATGCTGCCATTGCTGCTGAAGTTGCAGCAAAACATTATGGGCTTGAGGTAATTGAGAAAAATATCGGTGATCGCGAAGGTGCAGTGACTCGGTTCGTTGTGATTTCGAAGTTAGGCAAGATCCCAGCTCTCACCGGACACGATCGGACATCGTTAGCTATATTCATTGCAGCAGATCACTCCGGTGCTTTGTTAGAAATTTTGACAGAGTTCGCGGTGCGAGGGGTGAATCTCACCTTTATTCAATCTCGACCAACAGGGAGTGAACTCGGTCAGTATCACTTCATTGTCGATGCAGAGGGACATATTTCAGAAGAACGCGTAGGAGATACGTTAAAGGCTCTTCATCGTATCTGTGCCGAAGTTCGTTTTCTCGGTTCATACCCAAGAGCAGATAAAGTCGCGCCAACCTCAACAAAAGGTATGACTGATTCAGCATTCAAATCGGCAGAGAAGTGGTTAAGTGCAGTACGAAATGGCGAGCAGGCATAGATGATTGATCTCAAGATACTCCGCGAGAATCCTGATCTAGTGCGCCAATCACAACGGGCGCGTGGTGCGAGCGTTGAAATTGTTGATGCGGCACTGGCTGCTGATCAGCAACGCCGAAATGCCATTGTTGAATTCGAAAAAGTTCGATCCGAGCAGAATGCTTTATCTAAAAGCATTGGCGGCGCAAAAGGTGATGAAAAAAGTGGACTTCTGGCTAAAGCTAAGGATTTGGCGGTAGCGGTCAAAGAGGCGGATGCTCTTCGAGCCGAAGCTGAAGCGCATGCCGATAAAGTCTTGGGCGAATTAGCAAATATCGCTGATACTCGTGCGCCCATCGGTGGCGAGGAAGATTTTGTCGTTCTAGAGGAGATTGGCAAGCCGCCAACCTTCTCTTTTCCACCAAAAGATCATGTGGAATTGGGGAAGATTTTGGGGGCGATTGATACAGAGCGAGGGGCAAAAGTCTCTGGATCTCGTTTTTACTATCTGACCGGTAATGGTGCGCTCCTTGAGTTTGCACTTATTAATCTTGCGATGGCAAAGGCAGTTGCGGCTGGATTTATTCCAGTAGTCCCGCCAGTTCTTGTTAAACCTCATGCGATGGAGGGAACTGGATTTCTCGGCCAAGCGGCAGAGAATGTCTTCCATCTTGAACAAGATGATTTCTATCTTGTAGGAACGAGTGAAGTGCCACTCGCTGCGTATCACATGGATGAGATTCTTGATAGTGAGAAGTTTCCACTTCGTTACGCCGGTTTCTCCTCTTGCTTCCGGAGAGAGGCAGGAACTTACGGAAAAGATACGCGAGGAATAATTCGAGTACATCAATTCGACAAGGTAGAGATGTTTTCGTTCTGTGCCCCAGAAGATGCTGCAGCAGAACACGAGCGTCTTTTGTCGTGGGAGAAAGAATTTCTCAACGCCCTAGAGATTCCATATCGAGTCATCGATGTGGCAACTGGTGATTTGGGAGCGAGCGCGGTTCGTAAATTCGATTGTGAAGCGTGGATCCCAACCCAAAATGCATATCGTGAAGTGACGAGCACATCTAATTGCACTGAGTTCCAAAGTAGGCGTTTGAATATTCGATATAAAGAGGAAACCGGTACCCGGCCGGTAGCGACGCTTAATGGAACTCTCTGTGCAATTCCACGCATCATCGTTGCTATCCTGGAAAACCATCAACAAGAGGATGGTTCAGTGAATATTCCGAAGGCGCTCATCCCATATCTGGGTAAATCTCGATTCGAACCGGTGTGATCGTCGGATTGAAGCGACCAAAATTAATTGCCACTGATCTCGATGGGACGATAGTTCCTTTTGATCGGCCAATTTCACGACGAACTATTGAAGCGTTTACTACAGCGCATGAGATGGGTATCGAAATTTATTTTGTGACAGGAAGACCACCACGATGGATGGTTGAAGTGCGAGAGAATTTCCATTTTGGACAAGCTATCTGCGGTAACGGCGCTCTGCTCTACGACTTCCAAGCTCAGATTATTTTAGATGCCTGGCTGATTGAACCCGGTGCGCTTCTCAAAGGGGCTCAGCTTCTGCGGAAAGTAATTCCCGGCGCCACCTTTGCCGTAGAGAATTTTGAAGGTTTCCATCGAGAGCAGCGGTACAACCCACGTTGGGATAAGGGTCAAGATGACCGAGGGGTCTCACTCATTGAAGAACACTTAAGCCAGCCTGCTATTAAATTCCTCGTACGTAGCCAAGGGGACGAGGTTAGTGCGGATGAGATGCTTGCATTAGCCGATGCTTCAGTTGGTGAGTTCCTGACGGTTACTCACTCAAATCCACATGAGTCCTTGCTGGAAATCTCTGCGCATGGTGTCAGCAAGGGAAGCACACTTGCTGTAGTTGCGGCGAAGTTAGGTATCTCTTCCGAAGAAGCAGTGACTTTTGGTGATAACCCCAATGATCTCTCAATGCTCGCCTGGTCTGGGCGTTCATTCGCAATGAAAACCGGCCACCCATCCACCCATGCGGTAGCAACGGGAATTGCTCCAGAATGTAACGACGATGGCGTAGCCCAGATAATTGAGGAGCTCCTTGCGCTCCCGGAATAAATGTCAGAGAGTATGGATATGAATCCTGGTAGCGCAGTCATCACTGGCGCCTCTCGAAATATTGGTGAAGCAATCGCTATTCGATTAGCGGCCGACGGTTTTCCGGTCGCTATTAATTATTACTCCAAGAACGAAGAATCAGATGCTCGAGGAGTCAAAGAATTAATTGTGAAATCGGGCGGTAAAGCCGAGATTTATCAATGTGACGTCTCAAAGGCAGAACAAATAGAGGAAATGTTTCGTGCAGTCACTGCAGATTTAGGTGCGCCAAGCGTTCTCGTTAATAATGCCGCTACGTCAGTTGCCTCTGCAATCACCTTTCGTGAAATTGATGAAAACGCTTGGGATGAAGTCAGTGATACAAATTTGAAGGGTGTCTTCCTCTGCTGCAAAGCATTTGATAAGTACAGCGTTCCCGGTAGCTACCGGAGCATCATTAATATTTCATCGATTCGAGTTTCCATCGGTATGGAAGGAAACAGTCACTACACCGCCGCAAAAGCGGCTCTTATTGGATTCGGGCGCGTGCTTGCTCGCGAATTGGGTCCATCCGAAATCAGGGTCAATGCAATCTTGCCTGGTGCAATCACCACTCCTGATCAAGCTGCGTATGGTGACGTCGCGGCGCTACATAAAATGATTTTAGATTCACAATCTCTGAAACGATTAGGTATGCCTGTAGATATCGCTAATCTCGTCTCATTCTTAGTCAGTTCCGATGCCTCGTTTATCACTGGCCAGTCGATTCTCTGTGATGGTGGCTGGGCTTTTCAGTAAGTAATTGGCTCGCCCCCAGCCTCATCCGGTAGATTTTGAGGTGGAGGGCTCGCATAGCGGCCGAGTGCACCGGTCTTGAAAACCGGCAAGGGAAACC
>CAYQLC010000028.1:0-14574 GCA_964418325.1 uncultured Bifidobacterium sp. | reverse complement strand
CTTGCATCGGCTTGCGCTGCAAAGTTGGTGGCTACTTGTGACGCGGTAAGTGCTGCGTTGTAGAGGGCAAGATCTCCAATAGCTCCCATGAAATATGAGTCACCAACCCAGTTGCTTCGGGCGATGTAATTATTTGTACGAGAGATATTGTTCGGCATAGTTCGATACGTCGAAAGACTCTTGATAAGTGCACCATTTTTGTAAATATTGCAACCATTAGTCGTGTCTACTGTGAAGGCAAAATGTGCCCAAACATTTCCGACAATTTCGCCAGCATTAGATGCACAATAACCAAGCGAGGAGGATCCATTGAAAAACTCAAGTGCTATTTGCGATGTGTCACCCAGTCTTCCTACCCACACGTTGTTATTTGCTGAACCATTTCCGAAATCAATGATCCGTTCCCATACTCCAATTGTTGATGGGAATCGAGCGTAAAAGCTTATGGAGAAGCCGGATGTGAAGTTCGCAAAGCCAGCGGGAAGAGTTCCATGTTGACCGCTAGTTGCGAATGAGTAGAACCCACCAGTTGTTGCGGTATATGAAGGGTTGGATACCAGCGTCGCATTATTTCCACTCGTTGAGATATCCACCCAGCTGGTTGTGCTTCCGGTGGTAGAGCAACTGTTGCCAGCATCGAGGTGCAGGAGTAATCCACTTTGAACGACGCTCGAACCACAACTTGTCCACTGTGCAAAGAGTGAGAAGTTTGCGGTCTGGTTATGTGGGTAAGGGAAGTTAATTGCACTTCCTCCAGTTGATGCGGCAAACCAACCAGCAAATGCAAATCCCGATCGCGTGGGCGTTCCTGGGCTTGCGGCAATGCTTGCTCCGCTGGTGGTGGAACCATTCGCAATAACGCTTCCACCTTGAGTGTTATAAGTAACTGTTAGCGAGTTTCCGGTCCATTGCGCGTAGAAGACAAGTGCACTCGCTGATGCGGGCATTGCCACCGTTGAGTTTGCTGCGAGAGGAGTACCACTACCATTAGCGGCGGTATTCCATCCAGCAAAGGTGAAGCCATTTCGCGTGATTCCAGTTCCAGCTGCCGTTGTGATATTCGAACCGGTAAGTGCTGTGCCACCAGTTGGCGTTGTCCCGCTTCCTCCGTTTAAGTCATATGTGTATGTGTTCGAGTTAGCAATGCGAATGATGACGACACCCGAACCTCCGGATCCATTTGTTGCGCCCGAACTCGAGCCAGCGCCACCTCCACCGCCAGTGTTTGTGGTACCCGACGTGCCACTAGCTCCTGAAGAGCCACCGCCTGCACCTCCACCCCCTGCACCTCCTGCACCACCTGATGTGAGCGTTGTCCAGCCACCGCCACCGCCACCGCCACCGTATCTAACGGCGGTTCCCGTTATCGAGCATGTAGGACCTGCGATACCTGGATTTCCAGTTTCAGATGAATTACTACTACCCGAGCCACCCGCTCCAGAGGTTGCAGATGTACAGAGCGTTCCACTTCCAGTACCAGAGACCGCAGCTCCACCTGCGGCACGCCCTGAAACAAATGCGATACCACCTTTGCCGCCCGGTGCTGTCAACGTTCCAAAACTAGATGGGTTGCCATCGATGCCATTTCCAGTTCCGAAAGCCTGGCCACCATTTCCAACGGTGACTTGAACAGTAGTCGTGACTGATGCGGTTGAGCTATAAGAGATTGCACCACCAGATCCACCACCGCCCGAGTTATGTCCGGCGGCACCACCACCTCCAACTACAACGACCTCTACCGACGTGACTCCAACGGGAGCGGTATAGGCGCAGGTACCAAAAGCGGTGATGGTTCTAATCGTGTAGCCAGGAACAGCAGTCGTATTCGAGGACGCGCTACATGGATCGAAGGTCACCGCATTTGCAAATACGGATGCCGTACCCGACCCCGCGGCATTTACGGCGCGAAGTGCGATGTTGTAAGCAACTCCATCGTTCAGCCCTGTAATGACCACTGGAGATGAGGTGACGACGGGTGAGAATGCGGTCCATACACCGGTACCTTGAAAGGAATATTCATAATTTGTGATTGTGGCTCCGTTGTCAGAGCCTGGGACAAATGTCATTCTGACCTGTCGTGCTCCACCTACTGCGGAGACGCTCGTTGGTGCGGCCGGTGCTGTTAACGTAAATGTGAAAGTAGTGTTTGAAGTACTTCTGGCTACGAAACTACTATCGCTAGCTTTAGTTGCAACAACCAAACAAGTACCTGCTGCGGTAGCCGTCAGAGATGTTCCATTAATCGAGCAACCAGTCGCTGTTCCCCCAGTTGCTACCGAGAAACTAAATGCTCCAGTGCCGCTTCCGCCAGTTGCGCTTAACGTGATGGTGGTGTTTAACGGAGCGCTTGATCCGACAAAACTTATTCCTGCTTGAGTGCTGAGAGTAGTTACCGAGGTTGATTGCGAAGATTCATTCGCGTTGGCATAGTTTCCAGTTCCAATTGCAGTGAGCGTCACTCGATATCCTGTGCCACTTGCGATGCTGGCGAAGTTTGTTGAGTTGATTACCAATGGCGATGTTGCGCTTGTAATGGTTGCTAACACAGTTGTGCCAGTGGAGTTGTAGACCTTGACCGTGTATGAAGTGGCGTTTGAAACGCCGGTCCAAGTTGCAGTTAGCGATGCAGCAGTTGCTGAAGTGACAGCAAGGGTTGGTGTGGTGACAGTGGCTACAGGTGCTGGATTAATGGTGAAAGTCGCATCAGATGCATATGAGATAGATGGACCATCTGTTGCAACTGCACCAGAGCAATTCACATAATAAGTTCCTGCCGCAAGCGTCGCTGTAGTAGCGGCCGAGATACTTCCGTTAGTTGAAACTTTATTTGTTCGAGCAACATCTGAATAAATCTCGCACGTTGGGTTGGTCGTCAGTGCATATGTTGGTACTTGAGAGAAACTTGCAGTGATTGCAGTACTTGATCCGTAATTGATTGATGTTGGTGAAACCGTTGGCGTAATCGTGATTGCACTGACGTATCGCACCATTACTCGACCAGAACCACCAGGCGCACCTGCACCACCACCGTTACCGGTGCCATTTACTCCTTGGCTGGTATAAGTTGTCACACCACCAATAACTGCAGACTGATACGGATAACCAGATGCACTTGTTCGCGCATTTCCGCCTAAAATTGTGTCGCTTGAACTTCGTTTGGCACCAAGTCCATTAGCCCAACCACCGCCACCACCTGCAACTTCTACTCCAAATACGGTTACACCAGGTCCTCCATCTGATGTTCCTGCGATAGATGTACCACCAGCGCCACCACCACCAGCGCCACCACCAGCTAAGCCTGCCAATCCTCGGTTAGTAAACGAACTCCAGCCGGAAACTGTTTGAGTATTCGCTGCGCCACCGCTTGTATTCGCTGCGCCACCGCCACCGGAACCACCTTGTGCACCAGTGGTTCGAGTGCTACCACCGCCACCTCCACCGCCATTAGCAGTGACAGTTCCAAATGCGCTGGCTGAACCATTGCCGCCGAACGTCCATGATGCTAGTGCACTTGCGCTAGTTGCATTTGTTCCGCCACCAGAAGTTCCTCCCGCGCCAACGGTCACTTGAATGACCGTTCCTGCGGTAGCTGAAATATTCGATGGGGTAACGGAAAGATCACCAGCTACTGTGACCGTTCCGGTGACTAAAACTTCACCGCCACCGCCGCCACCGCCAATATCTCCAAATCCACCACCGCCACCACCGCCAATAACAGCAACTTGATAAGCGGTCGCTCCATTTGGAACTGTCCACATACATTTTCCGACGTTGGTAAAGGAAAGTGTGGTAATTCCATTAACGGTTGTCGAAGTTGGATTACAACCCCAAACAGGAAAGAGAGTTAGGGTTAAATTCGAAGTTATTGAAACAACCTGTTGATTTGTATAAGTAACAGTTGTAGATCCATTACTTGAAGCCCAACCGAGAAATGTAAATCCACTGGGTGGAGAGGCGTAATTAGAGAGCGTGATAGTTGAAGCAGCGCTACCTGTTTGTGTTGATGGAGCAGTGCCTCCGGTCATTCCCGCAAAAGCAGAGTTTGTATTGTTGTAGGAAACCGAATAGGTCAACGCAGTCCATTGCGCGTAAAGATAAAGATCTCCATGCAAGGCCTGAGCGGCGCTATTTGAGTACAGGGTGCCAGTTCCATCGGCGTTTGTTGCCCAACCAGCAAATGAATAGCCTGCGCGAGTGAAAGTGTTTGCATTCAGCGTGACCGTGGTTCCGGCAGTGAAAGATTGATCAGCCATAGTGCCAGTTCCGCCGTTGGCATTGAAGGTTACTTTCGAGGATGGCTGTAGCGCGGCGGAGAGCCCTGCTACTTGTGAAGCTGTGAGCGCAGTATTGAATATTGTAGCGCCGAAGATTTTAGCGTTGAGAAAATAAGCAGGAACGCTGTTGCCGTAGGTAGCACCAATTAGTGGGCTCACTGAAGTGCTTGCCACTCCAACAGTTCTCGTACCTTCGAGTACGCCATTGAGATAAATTGACAGTAGTTGTGTCGTAGCGTCATAAGTAAAAGTCGCTAGGTACTTACCATTATTGATGAGATTTGTGGTACCCCCAGTTCCCCAAGGTGATATCCCTTTGTAGCCACCAATTCTCGAGGTACCTCCAGTAATTTGAAGACTATAAGTACCATTAAAGCCTTGGTTGTACTTAGTGAAAATTCCTTGGTCTGTTGAAGATGAAACATTTGACGGGGAGAAGAGAACACTCATCGTGTGCTTATCAGCGCTGGTTTCGAAGTTTAAATTAGGGTTACTTAGAAATTCGAAAAAGTTGCTTGTTCCGTTTAAAGTGAAAAAGCCACTTGGGTCATATGTGGGAGCAGTTGTTGAGGTTACCCCGCTCGCTCGATTCCTCGCAGTGGCGTTGTTTTGTCTTCCTGTTAAATCCGTCCAGAGCGTGCCCGATCCACTATAAGAATTTGTATCAGAGGCATCCAGGAATGAGATTAAATTTGGAATAGTTATTGCAGATCGGACTGTCGATGCCGTTCCAGTTCCAAATCCATTAATCGCACTAACCCTGAAGTTGTAAATTGAATTTGCATTCAAACCTGTGACATTAATCGAGGTTGCTGATGAAGCTGCGTGGGGGAAAGAAGTCCAACTACCCCCTTTTAATTGATATTCGACCAAGTAATCTGAAATTATCGTGCCATTTGTTGCAGGTGCCGTCCAACTTAAACTCATTGACGTTGCTGCGGAGGTAAGAGTCAATCCAGTCGGAGCCGTAAGCGATGATGCGAAGTATCGAATAACAACTACGCCCGAACCGCCGGTGCCGCCGGTTCGAGTAGCAGTAGGCCAAGGGCCAGGGCCACCATTATTTGGAGTACCCGCACCGCCGCCACCACCACCGGTATTCGCAGCACCAGAGGTCGCCACCACATAGGTATGGGATGCCGTTGTTGTTCCGGCGGTGACACCACCACCATTGCCACCACCATGTACTCCAAGACCGATTGCACACGGCCATGTATTAATGCCATGACATCCACCGCCACCGCCACCGCCATAAGTAACGCCAGTAATTACTGACGCTTCACCAACGCCACCAGCTCCCGCTTGTCCATTCACATTAAATGAGTAAACCGCGTCACCACCATTACCACCGGCGCCACCACCGCCACCTGCTGGGTAGCCGTATTGGGAGTAGATGGGATCTGCTCCTGCAGCGGCACCACCATTTCCACCGTTACTTCCCGTTCCTGCGACTAAACCGATACCACTTCCCCTTCCAGATGCGCCGCCACCTGTAGCAGCAGAACCTGCTGCGCTACTCGTCCACGATGCTCCGAGGCCACCACCGGCAGCGCTAACTCCCAGCGCACTCGACTGGCCACCATTACTACCCGCAGTGAGAGAGCCAGATGTGCTCAAGCTTGAACCCGCTCCACCGGCGCCCACGACAATTGTGTTCATTGAGTTAGGTGTGACGGAGACGTTCATAGATTCACTGACGCCACCACCGCCACCACCGCCGGCAACCCACACACCACCGCCACCGCCACCACCAACTGTAAGCACATCTACGCCACTTACATTCGCGGGAGCAATCCATGCACATGTCCCGGTATTTTGGAATGTCAGAGTTACGTACCCACCAGAAGTAGTGCTGGTAGTTACACAATTTGTGTCAATAACTAAAGCTTTATTTGCGCTTAACGAGTTTGTTGCTCCCGGAGTGGGCAATGTGAGTGTTGCATTATTTCCCAAACTATCCCTGATAGTTCCGCCGTTAAGAGCCAGTGCGGTAGTCGATACGTAATCTAAATCTGTAGAAGTATCGCCAACTTGTACGGTGTAGTTAAAAACCAGGACTGTACTGCCTGAGCCAGATGAATAATTAACTGCTCGATCGGTAGTACCCGTCTCCAGCGTAATTTGTGGAGTTCCAGTAACTGTGACGGCCTTTGAAAAAGTAACTCTTACATCAACGCCATCACCTACGCGGTAGGTGCTATTTGCAGCATTTGAGGTTATGGAAGTGATTGTCGGGGCGGTCGCATCAATGCTGATATTCGATGAAGTAGCGGGCGTTGAGCTAGTTTGGCTATTGGTCGTATTTCGAGCAAAAACACGGAAATCGTATTGCGCAGTGCCCAGACCCGTGACAGTTACCGAGGGCGAAGAAGTGGGACTTGTGATTCTCCGGGTGGTTGCGCCATTCCAACCAGAGCTCGACAACTTGTACTGCAACACATATTCGTTGTTCGCACCGCTGGCATCCATCCCACTAGCCGGAGGGCTCCACGAAACCTGTGCGGATCCATTTCCTTGGTAAGCAACATTGAGACTTTGCGGTGCAGGAATAGCTGGGTCAGACATCTTGCCCCAGATTTGAAAGCCGGTGTTTCCTTTTCCTACTCCCGAACTTACGCTCGGGAATTCTGTGCCACCCCATAATATTTGATCGCCAGGCGAATTTCCGGCCAAACCGATGCCCACATAGGTATCACACGACCCAAAATGCGCTTCATTGTTGAAGTGGATTCCCCACCGGGCATAGATCGAGGAACTGCAGTTCAGTTGATTAAATCCGTATCCCGCAAAGCCAGTTTGATAGCTGAATACCTGTGTTGCACCAGCTGAATTTGATTGTCGATAAAGGGAATACCTGGGATTAGTCGCCGAGAATGCTCCAGTGGAAATATTGGTAGTGGTGTTTAGTGTCGTGTAAGCGGTTGCGGTATTAGTGAGCGTTTCAAGCCAGACATGACCATTGAAGGCATTACTTGCAATATCACCTCCAACGGCAATCGTGCCATTAGTGGGGTCTTTAAAAACTGCGAGTAATTTCTTAACAAATAAGGTGTTGTAGACCGAGAATTTTGCATCTGTAAGAACATCATCGGAGAGAGAGTTGGGGTTTTGGGTTGATGTATTGCTAGTGAAATTGAGCGAGTTATACCCGAAGTTCGATGTTCCTTTGACGCCTTTCATCATAAGAATCCAGCCGCCGCCATCGGAGTTGGTTTGACTCATCAACACATAAACTTGTGTTGCCACGCCGCCAACAGATAACCAGTAGGTTGTGTTATTCGTTGTGCCGTAAAGGTTAAATATTTCCTGCGGTGAATAAGCAGGGCATGCAGAAGATGTACCGATGGCGCAATCTGCTTGAATCACATTTGCAGATGCTGGGCTTGCCGTGAAGTTGATAACTGCAGGGACGATGCTGATGATGAGCGCCAACGACAAACCAAGGCTCGACAGCCTTCGTCCACGGGCGACAGAAGTCGTCACCGGCACCTCCACGCGCCTAATAAATAGCCTTACGGCCTTCCTGAGTCTAGACGCGGAGTACACCCACTCCCAAGCCGCCATAGGGCCCTCCCCATAGGGAAGTCGGTATCTGGGGGTACCTTTTGAGGGTGCTCACCACCTTTCATCCGACAAAACGCCTGCTCGTGGAGACGGTGGTTGGTTTACTCAATGCGAAGAAACCGAACGAAATTCTTGCCGATGAAGTCCTCGAAACCTCTGGCGTTTCCAAGGGTTCGATGTATCACCACTTCGAGGATCTTCAAGAGTTAGTCGAAACAGCACAGATTTTTCGTTATTCAAAGTGGATTGACGCATCGATAGATTTCTTAACATCATACGTTGCAAAAGCGCGCACACTAGATGAATTGCGAAATGCACTTCGCATTCTTACCGAACAAACTCAATCTGATGAACGTAAAGATGCGCGCGCTGAACGCGCTCAAGCGCTCGCCGCATGCTTACAAAATCCCCGGATGGCAAAACAAATGGGAAGAGAAACTGAACGCCTAACCGATGCGATTGCCGACGTCACTGAAGAGGTAAAAAATAAGGGACTTTTCCGCGCTGATGTCAATGCAAAAGCTCTTGCAACATTCATTCAGGCATACACATTGGGAAAATTAGTCAACGATTACAACCCAACCGGTGTCCATGAGAGCGAATGGAACGAATTCATCATGAATATCGTTGACCAAACCTTCATGGCCCCGCGCGCGCAGGACTAAGTCGAAAAGTGGCAGAAGCGCTCTCTCCCAAACTCATCCTAGTTAGAGCCCCAGCGCGCCCAGAGATCCCTCTCGGTGCAGAGCAGCGCGAGGTAATCGCTCATCGGGGATCACCTCTAGTAGTGCTGGGGGGTCCAGGAACAGGGAAAAGTTCGGCTTTAATTGCAAGAACTCAGAGTTATATCGAGAGCGGTTGTAATCCCAATTCCATCTTGGTTATCACCTTTGATCGCCACCGAGCTACCGAACTAAATGATCAGATTTTCGCGCAAAATAAGGGAACAACCTCTGGGTCTCTGGTGAAAACCTTCCCGGCGCTGGCTTTTTCTATCCTCCGCCTCTATCGAGCCCAACGCGGCCAAAAACCACCACGGTTACGCTCTGGCCCAGAGCAGGATTACGTGATTCGCGAGCTCCTCGCCGGCGCTCACGAGCGCAATACTCATAACTGGCCGGAACACCTTCGCGAAGCCTCGCAAACTAGGGCTTTTGCCAATCAGCTTCGAGAGCTCATCTCGCGCTCCATCGAGAATGGGCTATCCACCTCTGAACTCGCCGCCTTGGGTGAGAGTCAAAATTTTCCCTTATGGAAATCTGCAGCATCATTCCTCGCCGAATATCGTCAGAGTTGTTCGCTCGAGCAAGAGAATGCATACGACCCGAGTGAGATGATTTTTCAAGCAACTGAACTTCTCAGGAGTGATGACGAATTCCTTCGTGATATTCGCGCCCGCCATCAAGTGATACTCGTCGACGAATTTCAGGAGAGCGACCAGTCACACCGCCGCCTCCTAGATGCGATTTATACCGATGAATTAACGCTTTTTCTCGATCCGGACAGCGCGGTTGGTCGCTTTCGTGGCGCAGATCCAGAGAGTATTCCTGAACTCTTTGATCGCTATCGCTCAACGAAAGGCGACGCTGCGACAAAGTTGGTCCTCACGCGTGACTATCGTTCTGCTCCTGCGCTGAACCAGCTCGCGAATCATATTTCTGAAGGGTTCACCTACTCTCGAATAATTGAACATCGAAAGCGCACAAGTGAACGTGTGGTCATTGAAGATTCACAACCTTTACACCTTGCCCAATGCGAGAGCGTTCATGACGAGGCTCGTTTTATCGCAGAGCGCTTCCAACACCTGCATCTCCGAGATGGCATTCCCTACGGCCAAATGGCGGTAATTATCCGCTCGCCTTCCACCCGGGCCACCACCCTGCGCCGAGTCTTCGCCTCGATGAATATTCCCGTTCGCGAGGAGATCCAGAGCCTGCCGCTTAATGCTCAACCAGCGGTCGCTCCGCTCATATCGCTCGCCTCGCTTGCCTTTGCCCTGAGTCGGAAAAATCTCTCGCCACAACAGATCGAAGAGCTACTTCCCAATCAAGTGATTGATGAGCTGCTGCTCTCTCGCTACGGGGGAGCAGATTTCCTCACCTTAAAGCGAATTCGGGCCACAATCATCAACTCTCGGGAGGAGGGTGATTCCCGCACCTCCTATCAAATATTGCGAGAATATATGGCGATTTCGATCGCAACCGTCGATTGGAGTGAGTTCGCTCCGGTGAAGCGGATCGCTGATCTCATTGAAGCGGGGAAAAAAGCTGCCCGCCCAGGAGCTACAAGTGAGGACGTTTTATGGGCAATCTGGAGTAGCGCAGTCGATGAAGAAGGTGCGCCGCTAGCGCAAAAATGGCAGCGTGATGCGATTGATGGCGACGATAATGCTGATCGCGATCTCGATAGCGTCCTGGCCCTCTTTGAAGCTGCAGCTCGTTATGCCGATCAACGCCCAGGAAATTCTGGCGATGCTTTTATCCGCCAACTTCTCCACGAATCTATCGCCAGCGACACCATCGCCGCCCAGGCCCAGCGCGCCAACGTGGTCAGCATCCTTACCACCCATGCCGCAAAGGGGCGGCAGTGGTCGGTTGTTGCAGTGGCCGGCGTCGAAGAGGGAATCTGGCCCAATCTCACGCCGCGTGGTTCGTTACTGGGAAGTGAGCGATTAGTGGAAACGCTCCGTCAGGCTAGTGCGGAGAATCGAACTGCTCGTGAGTTTCAACTCGCTGCGCTTTCGGCGCTCAAGGATGATGAACGTCGACTCTTTTATAACGCAATCACCCGTGCGAGTGATTATTTGATCATCAGCGCAACCGCTGCAGAAGAGTCTCGCCCTTCACAATTCTTCAATGAAATTGGGGATTTTTTGGGGCTTGATGAATCAGAAATCACGACTAGAACTACAAGCGCATACCTCACTCCATCGCGATTAGTTGCAACGCTGCGATCACTCGCCGAAACCCCGTCGCTTACTTTGGCACCTGATAGCAAAAGTAATGGTTCAAGTGCTAGCGAGAGCAACGTTGCCAAAGAAGCGGTTTCGATTCTGGCTCATTTACAACTTTCTGGCTTGCGCGTAGCAAACCCACAGAGTTGGTATGGCGCTCAAGAATTAACAACCAATGCCCCACTCTTTACCGCCGACGAAGAGATTCGGATCTCACCAAGTTCGTTAGACACCTTGCATAAATGCCCATTGAAATGGGCTTTTGAATATGCCGGGGGTCGCGACTCTGATTCGACTGCACAAATCATTGGTACGACCTTCCACGCCATCGCTGCCAAATTAAAGGACGGTGCAACGCTCGCCCAACTCCAAAACGAGATGAATGGACTATGGGCGCAATTAGCTAATCGAATGGAGATTGGCAGTGGCTGGTCGGCGCGGGCCGAACTGGAACGTGCCCTTGCAATGCTCGAAAAGTTAGTGGCATATCAAGAGAAAAGTGGACGCGAGCTTCTGGCTGTAGAAGAGCGATTTGCTGTAGAGATAGGAAATATTCGAATTTCCGGTTCAGTTGATCGGTTAGAAATCACCTCTACAGGTGAGCTATTTGTGGTTGATCTAAAAACCAGTAAATATCCAATTACCAAGCGGGAGGGGAGTGAACACCCACAACTGAAGCTCTACCAATTAGCGATTACTGAGGGAAAATTTGAGCATTTAGCTCCAAGCACCGCTTCATCTGGTGCCGAGCTCTTCTATCCCGCTAGTGGCAATAACGGCGCCCAGCGCTCACAGCCTCCGATCGAGCCTGATGAGGTGCGCGCGATGATCACCGTCGATGGTGAAACGGTGAGCGCTCAAGCTTTCGTTGCGATGGAAAATACGCTCTGCGATACCTGTGCGCTCAAAGCAAGTTGTCCAGTGCGACCAGAGGGTAGGCCATTGCGATGACACCCATTATTTTTACCCCGGAGAAAATTGCTGAAATGTTGGGGCAATTCCCTCCGACAGCAGAGCAAGCGGCAATCATCTCTGCAGATCACACTCGCCCTGCAGTGGTTATCGCTGGTGCAGGCTCGGGTAAAACCGAGACGATGAGCACGAGATTGATCTACCTCATCGCCAATGGCTTGGTGCAACCAGATCGAGTTCTTGGATTGACTTTCACCAGGAAATCAGCGAATGACCTCGCCATTAAGGTTCGAAAAAGCCTGAAAAAACTGGAGAAATCAACGGAATATCGCGAGGCTGTAACCAAAGGAACTTTAAGCTCATTGAGCGCTGCTGGTGAGCCCACCATCTCCACCTATCACTCCTACGCAAACCGAGTGGCAAATGAGCATGCCCTTCGCCTTGGAGTTGAACCTCCCGAACACATGCTCGGCGAGGCTGCAGCGTGGCAGCAAGTTGAGCGGATTGTGCGAAATTACGACGGAGATATGAGTGGAGTTACTGACTCAGTAGGCGCAGTGATTTCAAATGTCATGCGACTAGTGTCGCAACTTCAAGAAAACCAAGGATCGCCTAGTGCGCTTCGAACGATTGCCCAACAATTCACCGAAGCGGTCTCCAATAAGGCTCCCTATCGCAATCGAGATCGAATGGCACCTACTCGAGATGCTGAGAAGGTGCAATATGACCGAGCCAAGTTAATTCCCCTTATTGAAGAGGTTATTCGATTCCGAAAAGAGCGGGCCCAATTTACTTTTGATGATCAAATGGCCTTAGCGGCTGAGCTTGCCGTTGATTTCTCCGATGTGGGAGAGATTGAACGCGCAAAATTCCATGTAGTGCTACTCGATGAATATCAAGATACTTCTTCTTCGCAATTACGTCTGATGAAAGGCCTCTTCGGTGACGGCCACTCCATTACCGCAGTTGGAGATCCCCATCAGGCTATCTATGGGTGGCGTGGTGCATCCAGTGACACCATCAGCGCTTTCCCATCGGATTTTCGGGGTAGCGATGGCGCGCCCGCGCAGTTATTTACTCTCTCTACTAGTTGGCGAAATGACCAGGCAATCCTTGACTTGGCCAATGAAATTTCCCAACCACTGCGCACGCAAGGAGTGGATACCCCAATTCTTAACGCAAAACCGACTGCAGTTCAGGGGATCATTTCCGGGGGAATTTACGGCTCGATTCGCGATGAGGCTGAGGCGATTGGCGATGCGATCGCCCCATATTGGAGCCAGGAGGCGCGCGCTCAGATTCCAGCGCTTCGGGAGCGCGCCAAGATCGACCCCACCATTCGATTTATCGAATCTACAGCGGTCTTGGTCCGCAAGCGAAAGCAGATTCCGGAGATTGAAATGGCATTACGCGCCCGCGGAATCCCCGTTGAAGTCGTTGGTATCGATGGGTTGATTCACGTCCCGGAAGTAGCTGAGATTCGCGCAGCGCTCACGGTCATTACCAATTCTGATGAGGGTAGTGCGCTCATCAAATTAATGAGCGGTGGTTATTGGCAGATTGGCATACGAGATATGTCTGCGCTGGCTCAGATTGCCAGAGAGCGCGAGCTCGAAAGTAATGGCGGCAAGCGGGTGAACTTGGTCGATCGCCTCTTGATGGGCGGTTCTGGAGAGGAAGACGAACTATCTAAATCATCAATAATCGAGAGGCTCAATGAGATTGAGAGTTTTACTTCGCAAGAGCGCGCACGATTCAGTGATGCTGGTTACGAACGTCTGACTACCTTGGCAAAGATGCTTCGTCGCTTACGCGCGCTGGTGCATTTGCCGATTCCTGATCTGATTTACCACACTGAGCGAGAGCTCCATTTAAATGTGGATGTCGAGATGACCGCACACTCACGGAGGTATCTCGACAAATTTATGGATGAAGCAGCGAATTTCTATGCCCAAGGTGGAACGCTTCGCTCATTCTTGAGTTGGCTTAATGTTGCAGAGGATGAAGAACGCGGGCTTCGCGCCGGTGGTGTAGAAGTGCGTAAAGATGTCGTACAAATTCTCACCATTCATAGCGCCAAAGGTGGCGAGTGGGATTTGGTTGCAGTGCCTGGGCTTGCCGATGGTAATTTCCCTAGCGAGCAAAGTGGTGAGAATTGGCTTAAAAATAAAGGCGTTTTACCATTCCCACTTCGCTCCGATAGTTCTCGTTTGCCACGTTTTGATGTCAGCAACGTCAATAGTGCTCAAGAGGTAGGAAAAAAGGTCGATGCTTTCGCTGATCTCTGTAATCAACGAAAGGATCAAGAAGAGCGGCGCTTGGCTTATGTCGCCTTCACGCGCGCAAAGCACCACCTCATTGTTACGACTTCATGGTGGCGTGATGCTCAGAAACCAAAAGATCCCAGCGAGTACTTCACTGTGGCGGCCACTCATATCGAGCGGATAGGCGGAAGTTTTGTAGGTGACCTTAATGAAAAGCCAGGTGATGAGGACGAGAACCCTAAGAGTGAATATCTAAGAGAGGAGATTTGGCCAAGGGATCCGCTAGGTGATTCACGTCTAGCATTTAACGCGTTACTCGATGAGTTAAAAACCCTGACGAAACCGAAGGCGCGTGCCCAACTCGTCGCACAACTTGAGCAGATTGCGTCATCAGGTACCAATCGGGGAAAGGAACTGCTTCTTGCTGCCCAACTTGTAATTCGTGAACTTTCCGAACGAGATAAGAGCGCGCCGGTCTTTCTACCTGCTCATCTCTCAGTCTCTGGATTGATGGCTTTTGCGAAATCCTCTGACGAGTTCGCAGCAAGGCTACGTCGCCCTCTTCCATTTAAACCAGATCCGATTGCCCGGCGTGGTACTGCTTTCC
>CAYQLC010000027.1:10710-14615 GCA_964418325.1 uncultured Bifidobacterium sp. | reverse complement strand
AGATGAGCCGGAATCACAATCTCGTTGTACTGCAGGAATCCAGGCTTAAAGGGTGGATCAAAACGACAGATTCTCGTCTCATTCGACAGCGCGATATTCACTTGAAAGGCTTTTTCACGAAGTTCTTTCGTTATCTTTTGAGATAACTCATCGGTTGCTCGTCCACGGAATGATTTAGCAACACAAGTTTCTGCATCTAATTCACGTAATTTAACTTGCGGATCATTGGGATGTGGCAAGCGGCCAAGGGTGCTACCAGAAGGCATGACAAACGAAACGTACCATTCGTTGGACCCTGTCTTCTCTGTGTTTTGAGCGGTAATCACTGGAGCAGTCATTGCGATTTTTTCTGATGACTTGTTTCCTTTTGAGATGTAATTAAATAAAGAAGAAAAAGCGCTACCTGCGACGTTTGAATACTGTGCGGAAACTTTGACTTCTGCTATGACACAAGGAAAATATTCACGCAGCTCAAAATCTTTATAGGTTCGCAACACCTTGAATTCTTGCCGCTCGGTCATTACAAAAGCCTACTCCTGTGCGCTATCGAAACACTCACGAACTTGTGCAATAGCAATTATATTTCAATTCTTCCTTCTACCGACAGGTTCACCGCCGCTAGCAAAAATTTGGTGATTGTTCGGAGCTAGGGAAAAGCAGAAGAGCCTTTCGGTTTCAAACGACACCACTGGAGAAAACTACTGCAATTCAACTATTTACATAGGCCAAACGCATTGCTTCAAGATTAATCTTTTTCATCCCTAACATTGCATTAGTCGCCCTTTTTGCTCCTTCAGCATCGGCACCTCCGAGATACTTCATCATCTCGGGAGAAGTGACCTGCCAAGAGATTCCGAATTTATCTTTGAGCCACCCGCACTGACTTTCTTCTCCGCCATCACTGGTTAACAAATCCCAATATTTATCTATTTCAGCTTGATCTCTGCAAGGAATCTGGAAGGAGATTGCTTCGCTATGTGGAAAGTGCGGGCCACCATTAAGTCCAATAAATGGTCGTCCAAAAATTTTGAAATTTACGACTATCTCTTCACCAACTTTATTACCGGGTGTCTCGATGGGAGCAATCCAATTATCGGCCATGGAGCTATCTGGAAAAATACTCGTGTAGAAAGTCGCCGCCTCTCGCGCACGTCCGTCAAACCATAAACAAGTAATTAATTCCATAAGGCGATTCTACGGGATAAACTTTTGCCCGTGAGTACTCGCTACATAATTTTTGTCATAGATGAGCCGAATAACCTGGCAACGGCTGAAGAGACACTCTCTATTGATACTTTTAACGAAAAACTTGAAGCTACCGGTTCGTGGATAACAGCTGGTGGCATTCACAGCGAGGGCACAATTTTTCTGGTTGATAACCGGAAAAATGTTGGCCATATTGTGAGTGAATCTTTAGTTCAGGGAATTGAGAACTACACAGGTTTTTGGATTATAGAAAGTGAATCTGACGACCACGCTCTCGAGCTTGCCAAGGAAGCATCAAGAGCGTGTAATCGTCGTGTCGAACTTAGGCCTTACCTACGCTAGGTCGAAGCGGTCGGAATTCATCACCTTATTCCAGGCAGCGACGAAGTCCTGAACAAACTTTTTCTTGTTGTCGTCTTGCGCATATACCTCGGCGTAGGAGCGCAGAATCGAGTTTGATCCGAAGACCAAATCAGCTCGCGTTGCGGTGAATTTCACTTCGCCAGTCTGGCGATTGCGAATGTTGTAGAAGTTCTCGCCTCTTGGCTCCCAGACAAAAGTCATATCTGTGAGGTTGACAAAGAAGTCATTAGTTAACGCACCAACTTTGTCCGTGAAGACTCCATGTGCGGTTGCTCCGTGATTCGTTCCGAGCACGCGCATGCCACCAATGAGCACAGTCATTTCAGGGGCAGTAAGTCCCATCAACTGTGCACGATCGAGTAAGAGTTCTTCAGGTTCAACCACATAGCTATCTTTCTGCCAGTTGCGGAAGCCATCGTGAAGTGGCTCGAGCGGTGCGAATGATTCAACGTCGGTCTGATCTTGGGTGGCATCACCGCGACCTGGGGCGAATGGAACATCAACGGCAATCCCTGCTGCTTTCGCTGCCATTTCAACGCCCACATTTCCGGCAAGGACAATGACATCAGCAACGCTTGCCCCAGCCTCTTTTGCGATTGGCTCGAGCACGTTGAGTACTTTCTCTAGGCGTTCTGGCTCGTTCCCGACCCAATTTCGTTGAGGTTCAAGTCTGATTCGCGCCCCGTTTGCACCACCGCGTTTATCGGAGGCACGGAAAGTGCGCGCGCTATCCCAAGCGGTAGAGACCATCTCGCTGATTGTTAATCCAGAGGCTGCAATTTTTGCTTTCAGTGCAGCAACTTCGTATTTGGCATTACCTTGCGGTACCGGATCTTGCCAAATCAAATCTTCTTGTGGAACTTCTGGTCCAAAGTAACGAACCTTTGGCCCCATATCGCGGTGCGTTAACTTAAACCATGCTCGCGCGAATACTTCGCTGAAGTACGCAGGATCTTTGTGGAACTTCTCTGAAATCTCGCGGTAGATCGGGTCTTTAATCATCGCCATATCCGCATCAGTCATGATGGGGTTGTAACGGATTGATGGATCTTCAACATCAACCGGCTTATCTTCCTCTGCGATATTGACTGGTTCCCATTGAGTTGCACCTGCTGGTGACTTAGTCAACTTCCACTCATATTTGAAGAGTAAATCAAAGTATCCGTTATCCCATTTAGTTGGATGAGTGGTCCATGCCCCTTCAATTCCACTCGTCACCGTGTTGCGTCCGACTCCGCGAGATACATGGTTATTCCAACCCAATCCCTGCTCTGCAATATCTGCAGCTTCAGGTTCTGGTCCAAGGTTTGTTGCCTTGCCATTTCCATGTGCCTTACCTACTGTGTGACCGCCGGCGGTGAGAGCAACTGTCTCCTCATCATTCATAGCCATACGGGCGAAAGTCTCACGAACATGCGCTGCGGTACGGAGTGGATCAGAGACGCCATTTACACCCTCTGGGTTTACATAAATCAAACCCATTTGTACAGCGGCAAGAGGATTCTCCATCGTGCTCGCGTCATTGAGATCGCCATAGCGGCTATCACTCGGTGCCAGCCACTCTTTTTCAGATCCCCAATAGGTATCAATTTCTGGCGCCCAGACATCTTCTCGACCAAAGCCAAAACCAAATGTCTTCAGACCCATTGACTCATATGCAACATTTCCCGCAAGGATCATCAAGTCAGCCCAACTGATTTTGTTGCCGTACTTCTTTTTAATCGGCCAAAGCAAGCGACGGGCTTTATCGAGGTTGGTGTTATCCGGCCAGGAATTAAGAGGTGCAAAGCGAAGCGTTCCTGAACCTGCGCCGCCCCGACCATCTGCAGTTCGATACGAGCCAGCTGAGTGCCACGCCATTCGAATAAAGAGTCCTCCGTAATGGCCCCAGTCAGCGGGCCACCATGGCTGACTATCTGTCATGAGGTCGTGAAGATCCTTTTTGAGCGCTGCAACATCCAAAGTCTTCAACTCGTCGCGATAGTTGAATTTCTCGCCAAAGGGATTGGTCTTGGTGTCCTGCTGGTGCAATATTTCAAGGTTGAGCGAATTGGGCCACCATTTCTCTTGTACTCCCGATGTAGTCAACGAACCGTGTGGGACTGGGCACTTGCCTGCTTCTACGCTCATAATTTCTCCTCAACGCTTGCGAGGTGTGAAACTTATCAAATCTTGCGAGATGCCTCAGGTCGAAAGCGGATTCGCTCGCGTTTCATCTTTCTCCGTATGACATCCGCCGCCTTGGGTCCCATGCCATGTATCTCCAGAAGTTCTGACTCGGTAACCCGCTTTAAATCTCCCAATGTGTAGAGCTTTCCATCAACTAAGCCACGTCG
>CAYQLC010000027.1:3857-10610 GCA_964418325.1 uncultured Bifidobacterium sp. | reverse complement strand
CCATTTACCTTGAATGCTGGCATCCCATAACTCACAACTTCTTCTGCGTTGGGAACTATAGCCAAGATGCGAGAACGCATCGCGATCATCGTCCGCCGATGTGCTGGAGGGGCAGCGTCGTAGAGAGCTTTCACAGCTTTGGGTTGGGGCATGGCGACTTTCCGATCAGCGAGAGACTTTTGCCAGATTTACTGCGTAAGAAATCGCAAAGCTAAAACCGATTGCGGCATACAAATAGCCAAACCACGTTAGAGAAACTGGAATCAGCAGGGTAAGCGCACCAAGTAGGGCTGCACTAACGCACATAATCCGAGCGACGTTAACAACTCTCTTGTCATCGTGTTGTTTAGAGTTATTCCACATGTTGCCGGCAAGTGCAAAGACGGTGATACCAATCATTCGCATCGACCACTGCAACTGGCTAGTGGTATCCATATTGAGTAATTCAAGGAAAAGTTTCGGCAATAATACGAGCAGAAGTGCTGATAGCCCAAAGACAACTGAGCCAGCTTTGAGTGTTTTTCTGATCCCAACAACTCCCACGAATCGAGTATAGAAGGGTTTATGTGAATTAGTAGGTAGACAACGGTGAGGAGTTTGTAAGCCTAAATACGTACCGTTTCTGATTAGAGCGAGCGGTTCGCTCTATTCAAAGTTTCGGAGGTTTTTAATGGCTAGTGCATCGTCCATGTCTGCTGTTTCAGCAATTGCAAAGCGTAAGAAGCGGTTGATTGGTGCAATGACGGCACCAATCATTGCTGGAGCTGTGTTATTGCCAACCAGCACCGCTGGGGCTGCAGGGGAGCCTGCTGCAGTTTGGACCTACCCTGTCTCGGAGTCAGTCATGATGGCTGTCGAAGCTGCGCGAGAGAAGGCCCATCAAGCATTGATGGATTTACCGGCGTGGAATGCGACCATTTTTGGACCATTCCCTGCAGCAGCAATCACCACTCAAGCAGGCGATATCACATTTGTTCATATCAACCTGCCTTCTATGTATAAGAACAAAAGCGCTTCGGTCCGGATGGGATCCCTTAGCGGCACTACTTGGGTCAACACCTCGTTGGGTTCAGTTAAGTTGAATATGTATGGGAATGGTACTTACAAAACTTCGGTACAAATGCCCTCCGGCACGAGAGCCCAGGTTTATGTTGGCGGAAAGCTCGTTACAACCACGATTCGACCATAGTTAGTGAATAAACAAAATACTCTCAGTGCGCCTTACCCTTTCGGCGCACTGAGATTTCTAACTCTGCTATCACAAACTCAGTAGACTAGGTGTGTGAAATCAGCGACGGCAGGCGAAGTAGTCGAGATTTTGCATCGCCGATACCCCCCAGAATCCGCCCAAGAATGGGATCGGGTCGGGGTAGTGCTCGGCGACCTAAATCAGCCCGTCACTAAAATTTTCTTTGCCGTTGATGTGTTACCAGCAACTGTTTCTGAGGCAATTGAATGGGGCGCAGATTTCTTTATTGCTCACCATCCACTCTTTCTTTTTGAACTCGCAGAGCCAGAGCCTGGAGTTGAACCACAACCAATTGCTCCATGGAAAGAGCGAGTCGCTGATGAATTGAAAGCCTCTGGAATAACTCTGGTAACAGCGCACACCAACGCTGATATCGCTCTCCCTGGTGTTAGCGATGCGCTCGCAGATGCCATTGGTTTAGTGAATGTCATGCCCATGCCCGAGGGATTAGGGCGAGTGGGGGATGTGGTTCGACCAGTGCCGTTGAGTAAATTTGTTGAGCAAATCGCGCGGAGCATCCCCGTCGGCGCTAACGGCGTTCGTGCGACCGGTGATCCAAGTCAGTTGATAAAGCGAGTCGCACTCTGTGGCGGTTCTGGTGATGATCGCTTTGAGATCGTGCAAGAACTCGGCGTAGATGCTTATCTCACCGCAGACCTTAAGCATCACAGGGTCGCCGAAGCCTTAGCTGCGGGTGCGCCGGTGCTTATCGATGGCGGCCATTTTGCAACGGAATGGCCCTGGCTGGCTCAGGCCGCCCGCTTGTTGGCGAAGGACCTGGAAGAGGGCGGGTACGCTCGCCCCGAGATGAAAATATCGGAGATTTCTACTGACCCGTGGCGGGTGCGATGAAGGCGACCCCTCTGGATCAGGAGCGGCTTTTGGAGCTTCAAAAGATCGACACCCAAATCTTGCAAGCAGAACACCGCCGAAAGACCCTTCCAGAGTTGGCCGAGATCACTCGACTTAATCACGAGATAGCTGAAATTACCCAAGAGCGAAATGAACTTGCAGTCGAACATAGTGACATCAAACGCGAATTGGCGAAGGCAGAGGAAGATGTCGAGCAGGTACGCGCGCGCAAGAAGAAAGATGAGGCGCGATTAGCTTCTGGGACAGGTAGCGCAAAAGATCTCGAGAATTTGCAACATGAAGTAGTAACCCTCGATCGACGAATCGCGGAGCTTGAAGAGGTTGAACTCGAGGTAATGGTTCGTTTCGAAGAAGCGGAGCAGCAAATTTCAGCGCTCGCCGAGAGAATTAGTAGCTTAGAGAGTGAGAAAACTTCCATAGAGTCCGTTGCGAATTCCAAAGTAGACGAAATTGTAAAAGAGTTAGCTAAGTTAAGTAGTGACCGAAAGGATCTCTCTTCAACCATTGATGGTGAATTAATCAAGTTATATGAAAAGATTCGAAGCGACCGCGATGGAGTTGGCGCCGCTGAGATAATCCGAAGACGTTGCACGGGTTGCCAACTTGATCTCACGGCTGCTGATGTAGCGCGATATGGAAGTACCGCTGCAGATGAAGTCATCAGATGCGAAGAATGTCGGCGCATCTTGGTGCGGACTGCGGATTCGGGGCTTTAATGGCTCGTTTTTTGATCGTTGAAGCTGATGGTGGTTCGAGAGGAAATCCAGGGCCAGCAGGATTTGGTGCTTTAGTTCGTGATGGTAAAACAGGGGAGTTACTCCGTGAGGTTGCCGAGACCATCGGTGTTGCATCGAACAATGTGGCTGAGTACAGCGGCCTCATTGCCGGCTTAACCGCGGCGCACGAAATCGATCCAAGTGCCGAGATAACCGTGCGAATGGATAGCAAGCTTGTTATTGAACAGATGTCAGGGCGCTGGCAGATCAAACATCCGGATATGCGCGAACTTGCACTGAAGGCGCGAAACATCCACGACCGAGCGCTCATCACTTATCAATGGATTCCTCGAGACCAAAATTCTCATGCTGATGCTCTAGCAAATAAGGCGCTCGATGGTGTTGTGGTTGAAGAGATTGCGCCGAAAAAGCAGATTAATTTTCTTACTGAGCGACTAACTGGCACCGAGAAACCGACCACTATCTATTTCGTGCGCCATGGCACGACCGATTTCACACCTAACCGTCGATTCTCTGGCGGCGATGGCAATGACCCCGCGCTCAATGCGCTCGGATTACAGCAGGCGCAAAACGTTGCGCGTGAAATGGCAAAGATAAAGCCAGATGTATTGATCTCTTCGCCACTGACTCGCACTATGCAAACTGCGGCGGCGATAAGTAATACAACTGGACTTTCGATCATCGAAGATGACTCGTGGATAGAGATTGCATTTGGCAAATGGGATGGCTTGACCTTCGAAGATGTCAAAAAACAATTTCCTAAGGATGCCCAAGAATGGCTCTCCTCTACTGCTTTTGCGCCACCTGGTGGTGAGTCGTATGACCAAGTGGGAGAGCGAATCGATCCAGCAATCGATGCTGTGGTTGCCCAATACCCTGAACAGAAGATTTGTGTCGTCACCCATAACGTGGTGATTCGTCAGATTGTTCGGCTCACGCTCTCGGCGCCAAGCCATGCAGCCTTCCATGTCGACATCGACCCATGCAGCATTACAACGCTCTCTGTTTGGCATCGCGATGGGCTACGCATCTTGCGCTCCTTTAGCGAAGTTGGCCATCACCGAGGTTCTGAGTAACGGTGAATGAAGGTCTACTACTTGCGCTGAAGATTTTTCTCTCACCGCTATTAATGTTGATTGTTACCTGGCTACAAGCGCGAACAAGTGCACATGCAGGTGGCAGATTTATGGGATGGCCGCTGGTCACAGGGCCGATTATTTTCATTATTTTCCTACAAGATGGCGCGGCGTTCGCTGCAAAAACCGCTCATGGTGCGCTCCTGGGACAGATCTCGTTGATTGCTTTCGCATGGAGCTATGCGCTGGTTGCGCTGCGTGCCCCGTGGTACCTATCTATCGCATGCGCAACGGTGATGTTCATTGGTTCGGTTTATCTTGTGAGTTTGATTCATGTTCCACTCTGGTTAACTTTTATTCTCTTGGGAGTAGCGCTCCTTTCAGTGAATAAGTACTGGCCACAATACGAACCTATTACCACTCCACTCTCGTCACCGAAGTGGGAGTTGTATTTGCGAATCGCACTTGTGATAGCCCTAGTCTTCGTTCTATCCGAATTTTCACAAACGCTTGGCGCGGCACTTACTGGTGGTTTCTCGACTTACCCGGTAATCGCCACGATTATGGGGACGTTCAATCACAAGCGATTCGGCGCCAGCGCGGCAATTGCCCTCCACCATGGCTTGATGCAACGCCTGTACATCACCTCGATAATTCTTGGTGCCGTAGCAATCTTTCTCTAGTTAGAATCGTCGCATGCCAGCAACTTCGCTCATCGGCAAAACCGCTCTCATTACTGGCGCGGGGTCGGGAATTGGCAAAGCGTGCGTTCAAGAGTTTGCCAATGCTGGAGCAAAGATCATCGCTGTTGATCGAGATGAAATAGCCTTGGCGAAATTAGCGTCGGGACAAGTAAGTACAGTCGTTGCAGATCTCTCAGATCCCGAACGATACTTCCCTAATAATCTCGAAGTGGATGTACTTATTAATAATGCTGGCGTGCAACATGTCTCTCCAATTGAAGACTTTCCGATTGAGCAAGCTGATTTCATGTTCTCTTTGATGTTGCGTACACCTTTTTATCTCACCCAAAAAGTATTGCCCCATATGTATAAATCTGGATGGGGCCGAATAATCGGCATCTCCAGTATTCACGGCCATGTTGCCTCACCGTTCAAATCTATTTATGTAACAACTAAGCATGGGTTAGAGGGTTTGCATAAAGCTATCGCGCTAGAAGGTGGGCCCCATGGCGTTACAGCCAACACGATTGCTCCTTCGTATGTGCGAACTCCGCTGGTAGAGAAGCAGATTGCCAACCAAGCAGAAGTGAATGGCTTGAGCGACGAAGAAGTCATAGACCAAATCATGCTTGCACCAGCGGCTGTGAAGCGATTAATTGAGCCTGAGGAAGTGGCAGCGCTGGCGCTTTTCTTGTGTGGACCTAATTCACAATCCATTACGGGTTCTTCGTTTGGAATAGATAACGGATGGGTAGCTCGATGAGCCAACCGGCTCCCTTATGGGTGCCGCAGCAGAAAGAAGAGACGGCGCTCTATAAATTCGTAACGGAAAGTAAGAAGTTTCATGGCGGAGATTCCACAGTTGATTTGCATCGATGGTCAATTGAAAATCCCGATGAGTTTTGGCGTGAATTATGGGATTTTCTTGGAGTAATTGGCGAACGTGGCGCACGTGCCTATCTACCCTCACAACTACCTCAATCAACGTTCTTTCCAGATGCGAAAGTCAGCTATCTAGAGAACTTGTTGGTACCAAGGAGCGGTGTGACTCTGGTTTGCGAGGCAGATTTATCAAATCGGGGAAATCAGTTAACGCATACAGAGCTAATCAACGCTATTTCAAAGGTTGTGGCGCACTTTATAGCTGCTGGAGTCAGTGAAGGCGATCGAGTCGTATCGATTCTTCCCATAGGGTTTGAGGTTCTCTCATTCCTGTTGGCTGGTTTTGAAACGGGAGCCGTGGTGGCAGGTGCCTCGCCTGAATTTGGTGATAGCGCGATTATTTCCAGATTTAGCCAGTTAGAACCGAAGGTCTTAATCGCGACAACTGAGTACCAATGGAACGGCAAGAGATTTGATCGCCGCGAGACTATTGAGAAAGTACTCGAGGCAATTCCCTCAATTAGCCATCTCATTCTTGTGGGGGAGAGTCAGTCATTGAATATTCCGGCTCATGTGCAGGTGAGTAGATGGGATGCGCTTAAATCTGGAGAAGAGTTGGCTCTTACTCGTAGAGCTTTTGATCACCCGGCCTACGTGCTCTTCACCTCAGGAACTACCGGAGTGCCTAAAGGTCTAATTCATCGAGCCGGCGGTGTAATGCTCAAACATCTGCTCGAACAGAAGTTGCATTGCGATATTAGAGAAGGAGATCGGGTCTGTTTCTATACGACTACGGGATGGATGATGTGGAACTGGGCAATTTCACTTCTTGCCACCGGAGCAGAATTGGTCTTATTTGATGGATCGCCAAACTATCCAGATGTATTGCGACTCTTTCACTTTGCACAGGAGCAGAAGCTCACTCATCTTGGTCTCTCAGCTCGACTACTTGATGTCATCAAAGAATCTGGACGCTCTATTCGTGAAGTTGGCGACTTATCTGCGCTTCGAACAATCATGGTGACTGGCTCTCCGCTGACGGCAAGCACTGCAACCTGGTTAAGCAAAGAGTTCGATGGAAGGATTTTCATCTCACCCTTCTCAGGTGGAACTGATATCGCCGGAAGCTTTACCGGTCCTGACCCGCTTCGCCCTTACTATGCCGGCGAGATGCAAGGTCCAATATTAGGTATGAACGTTGATATCTTCGATGAAGAGGGAAAATCACTTGGGGTGGATGAGCTCGGAGAATT
>CAYQLC010000027.1:0-3757 GCA_964418325.1 uncultured Bifidobacterium sp. | reverse complement strand
GTCCTCTTCCTCATTTCAAGTGAAACATCTGAGTTATTCACCAATGAGGTAAAGCAAGTGATTCGTGCAAAGACGTCGCCGCGTCATGTTCCGGGAGCGATTTTCTATGTTTCGGATCTGCCACGGACATTTAATGGAAAATTAGCTGAAATTGCTGTCACTGATCTGGCACATGGACGGCCAGTGCGCAATCTTGCGGCACTGGCCAATCCTGAGTCGTTAGATGAAATTGGAGAGCTTTTAACTATTTCTTAGGTACGAAAATCGCATCAACTTCTACTGGGCTGTTGAGTGGAAGTGATTTCACTCCAATTGCGGTGCGAGTGTGTAAACCAACCTCGGGTCCGAAAACATCAAGAATTACTTGGCTTGCTCCATGACCGACCAGATGTTGATCTGAGAAATCATCAGCACTAGCAACATAGATGCCTAGGCGCGCGACATACTCGATTTTGTCGAGCGAACCGATTGCCTTCTGCACACTTTCGAGAACGTTGATTGCGCATACCCAGGCGCACTCCTGCGCGAGCTCCATGTTCACTTCACGTCCGACCAGGCCGGTTGCAATCATTGCGTCGTTGCGACGGGCAACTTGTCCTGATACATAAAAGCTGTTGTTGAGATCCCGAATGGGTGCGAGGGTGATGTTGTAATTTCCGTGCGGTTTAGCCGAAAGGTTAGCTAGTTTTTGGTCGGCGCTCATGTATTCCTCCTATGGTCCGGGTGAGGATAGCATGGGAGATTATTGGAGGCTCTTGTGATCATCGATGTTCATACGCACACCCCTACTCATCAGGATGAAGTCCCTGCGAGTGAGAAGAAAGTCTTCACTGGATGGCATTCCGGCGGCCCGGTCTCAACGACCAATAGTTGGGCTGATTATCAAGAAGGTATGAAGGCGGCCGATATTTCAATCGTTTTCAATATCCATGTTCCTGATGTTGAGAAGTTCACGGGCACGGCAGGAGATGCCACTCGTATCAATGATTCGACGGCAGAATTTGTAGCGGCCGATAAAAATCGAATTGGGTTCATGTCTGTAGATCCAAACCTTTCTGATTATTTAGATGAATATGAGCGTGCAAAGTCTTTGGGGCTTAAAGGAATCAAATTAGGAGCCAATTACCAGAGGTTCGATCCGCTGGGCAAAGAAGCTTTCGAGCTCTATCGACGAGCAGATAAAGATGGCTTGCCCATTCTCTTTCACATAGGCGCATCGCCAATCGCTCCAGCTCCACTCAAGAACGCTCATCCACTAACCGTTGATGAGATCGCAATTGCATTTCCCGGTCTAAAGATTGTGATGGCCCACATTGGTCATCCGTGGGTGCGGGAGACAGTCTCGGTGATCCGAAAGCACCCGAATGTCTATTCAGATGTGTCGGCTATTTACACTCGTCCGTGGATGACTTATGAAGCGCTATTGATGGCTTATGAATGGGGGGCGATGCATAAGTTGCTCTTTGGTAGCGATTTTCCGGTGACGACTCCGCAGTATGCGATGGAGCGCCTTCGAGCCGTTAATGACATCGTTGTAGGTACCTCGATGCCAAAGATTCCAGCCGAGAAGATTGAGGCAATCATCCACGCCGATGCGCTTAGTGCGTTATCTCTCACAGACCCAAGGCTTTAGAACACCTGCTAAATAATTTAAAATGAGGCTGTGAGTACGAGCAGTAAAAGAATCGATTACATAGATCTATTGAGAGTCTTGGCTCTGACAGCGGTAATCGCTTTTCATTACTTATTCAATGGAATTTCCAAGGGGACCGTTACCTCGGTCTCATTCTCTCCAGTGGCTGATATCGCCAAGTATGGATACCTGGGGGTTGAGCTCTTCTTTTTGATTAGTGGTTTTGTGATTCTCTATTCCACGAATCGAACTCCGGGGGAGTTCGTTCGAAAGCGCTTCTTGCGGCTATATCCGATGTATTGGATGTCGATTCTCTTTATCTTCGCGGTGACGAGCCTGCCCTGGTGGGAGAACCGTGGTCCGAGTATCGGGAAAACATTACTGAATCTAACGATGATTCCCACAGCTTTTGGTGGGACTTGGGTAGATGGCGCGCATTGGTTTTTACTCCGTGAACTTCAGTTTTACCTCTTCATTGCGATAGTAATGAGTTTTGGATTTGGTAGGAGATTGCCGCAGATCTTTCCGGTGTGGGCCGTCATCCTCTGCATCTGGAATCTACTTAATCTTCCACGCTTTGAGATCTGGTATTTGTCGGGGTATTTTGCGCTCCTTTCTGGCGGTGCAATTATCTACTGCATCCGGCAGTGGGGTTGGAACTGGATGCGCGCAGTCGGATTGCTCGCAGCCTACATCTGTGCGATGGATACCAGGATGACAAAAGCTTCTTGGTTGGGTGCTCATCGAAATTCTGAGTATTCAGCGATTGTAATCGGTGCGATTGTCACAGCGATCTTTGCATTGCTCTTACTTACGCTCAATAAAAAGATTACAAGTGTAGAAGTGAAGTGGGCGGCAATAGCGGGAGCTATCACCTATCCACTCTTTTTGATTCATGGACGGATCGGACTGTTGGTGATACAAAATCTCGGAAATGACTCCAACAAGTACTTAGTGCATGCCCTTACTTTGGTAGTACTTATTGGCGTGGCCTATCTGCTCCTGAAACTCGAGAAAAAGGTATTGAACTTGAAGCCATTTAGAGTCATTGCTGGGCGGTAGATAAGGCAGAATTAGCGTCTCGGTAAGGAGAGCACGTGGCGCTGATTAAATGGCTATTTGAAACTAATCTCCAATTTGGAAGTGCATCGATTCCGATTCGAGAAGTTATTGGTGGCGTACTCGGAATCACTAGTGCATATCTTGGATTGAGGCGAAAAGTCGCTGCGTGGCCAGTTGGCATCGTTGCCGATGCCATGCTCTTCACAGTTTTCTTGGGCGCAGTCTTCGCATATAGCGATAACGATGCAAACTTTTATGGGCAAGCAAGTCGGAATCTTTTACTAATAATGGTGAGCACCTATGGCTGGATTCGCTGGGCTCAGCATCGTAGAAGTGGTGGCGGTAATCGCCCTGCAGTGTCGCCACGGTGGACCACAACAAAAGAGAAATTGATTTTGATTCCAGTTGTCGTAATTTTCTTCTTTGTTTCCATGCAAATCTTCAAAGCTCTCGGACAAAGTGGAAACTGGTTGCTTGTAGATACCTGGATTTTTACTGGCACGGCGCTCGCAACTTTTGGTATGAGTCGCGGATACATCGAATTCTGGTTGGTCTGGGTTGCTGTCGATCTCGTCGGTGTTCCCTTTGCTTTTGCTAACGGGTATTACCCAACTGGCACGCTATATGCCTTCTATTTGCCGCTTGTCATTTGGGGCTTTATCTCCTGGCAGAAAATTTACAAGGTAGAAAAAGGGCTCTAAACTTGAAGCGAAGAGTCGCCCGAACCATCGCGGTGTAGAAATACATCGAGGAAAGTCCGGACTCCGCAGAGCGCAGTGGTGGGTAACGCCCACCCCGGGAAACCGGCGGGATTAGTGCCACAGAAAATAAACCGCCTACTAGCAATAGTGGGTAAGGGTGAAACGGTGGTGTAAGAGACCACCAGTGCAAGAAGTAATTCTTGTAGCTAGGTAAACCCCACTGGGAGCAAGGTCACGCAGATAACGTTTGAGAGCTGCTCGCTCGAGTTATCGGGTAGACCGCATGACGATGTCAGCAATGACATTGCTAGAGGGATGATGGTTCACGACAGAATCCGGCTTATAGGGCGACTCTTCTTTT
>CAYQLC010000026.1:4092-19475 GCA_964418325.1 uncultured Bifidobacterium sp. | reverse complement strand
TCACCAACAGCACGATTCTCTGCAACATCGCGAAGCAAACGACGCATGATCTTTCCGCTTCGAGTCTTCGGCAACTCTGCGACAACAAGAATCTGCTTTGGCTTTGCAATCGGGCCGATCTCTTTGGCCACATGGTTACGAAGTTCCTGAATCAACTCTTCGCCACCAACATTAGGTACGCCACCGCGCAAAATCACAAAGGCGGCAATCGCTTGCCCAGTCATCGCATCATTCGCGCCAACAACAGCCGCTTCAGCAACAGCAGGGTGGGAAACAAGCGCGGATTCGACCTCAGTAGTTGAGATACGGTGGCCAGAAACATTCATCACATCATCGACACGGCCAAGCAACCAGATTGCGCCATCATCATCGAGTTTGGCACCATCGCCAGCAAAATATAGTCCGTCATAACGCGACCAATAGGTCTCTTTGTAACGCTCAGGCTCGCCCCAAATGCCACGGAGCATCGACGGCCATGGCTTATCAAGAACGAGATAACCGCCGCCACCATTACCCACTGGCTTCGCATTGTCATCAACTACTTGCGCGCTAATTCCAGGAAGAGTGCCCATCGCAGAACCAGGCTTAGTTGCAGTGACGCCAGGAAGCGGCGAGATCATGATCGCACCAGTCTCGGTCTGCCACCAGGTATCAACGATCGGGCAGCGATTTCCGCCGATAACTTCGCGGTACCACATCCATGCTTCAGGGTTAATTGGCTCACCAACCGAACCAAGAAGGCGCAGTGATGAGAGATTAGATGCTTTCGGAAACTCATCGCCCCACTTCATCCAAGTACGAATCAACGTTGGTGCGGTATACAAAATCGTCACACCATATTTTTCAATAATTTCGAACATGCGACCTTTTGTTGGTGAATCAGGAGTTCCTTCATACATAACCTGCGTTGCGCCATTAATCATCGGGCCGTAGACGATGTACGAGTGACCAGTCACCCAACCAACATCAGCAGTGCACCAGTAAACATCTTTCTCAGGTTTCAAATCAAAGACATTGCGATGTGTGAAAGCTGCTTGCGTTAAATAACCACCAGTCGTGTGATAAATACCTTTTGGTTTCGCGGTAGTTCCTGATGTGTAAAGGATGAAAAGTCCATGTTCACTGTCGAAAGCCTCTGCCGTATGTTCTGCGCTTTGGCGCTCAACAATCTCATGCCACCAGACATCACGGGATGCATCCCAGCCAACATCCTGGCCAGTGCGCTTCACTACCAAAACTTTCTTAACGTTCTGCTTACCCTTTAGCGCCTCATCTACCGCTGGTTTTAGTGCATTTGCTGCACCTTTGCGATAACCACCATCTGCGGTGATCACCACCTTTGCATCTGCATCTTGAATTCGAGAGAGGAGCGCTTCAGCAGAGAATCCACCGAAGACCACCGAGTGCATTGCGCCAAGTCGAGCACAGGCAAGCATCGCGATTGCTGCCTCTGGAATCATTGGCATGTAGATCGCCACGCGATCACCACTAGTTACGCCTAATTCAATAAGAGCATTCGCGGTCTTTTTCACTTCGGTAAGCATCTGTGCGTAGGTAAGTTTGCGAGTATCGCCAGGCTCTCCTTCAAAGAGGAGCGCAACGCGATCACCGCGCCCTTCAGCAACATGGCGATCAAGGCAATTTACTGAGGCATTGAGTTTGCCCCCGATGAACCACTTAGCAAATGGTGCTTCCCACTCAAGAACCTTCTCCCACGGCTTCTCCCACTGCAGGAAACGTGCCTGTTCCTCCCAGAACTTCAATCGATCAGCTTCTGCGTGCGCGTACATCTCTTTCTTTGCGTTAGCAGCCGCAGCAAACTCGGGCGATGGTGGGAAAGTTCGATTCTCTGAGAGCAGATTCTCAAGTGACATTGGTTTCGCTTCCTCCTACAGCCTTCTTTTTCCGATTAACTAAATAAATTATGGCACTTATTGCACCTAAGCCAAGAGCCGCTGCGAGCGCAGGTTTTGGCGGCACACCTGCAAACCGTTGCTTGAGCGGAACGGGCCGGGTGAAATGAAGGATTGGCCAGTTATTGCTCTCGGCATGCGCACGAAGGCTCCGATCGGGATTGACCACACAAGGAAATCCGACAATCGAGAGCAAGGGGATATCTGTACTTGAGTCGGAATAGGCGAACGATTTTTGGAGGTCGTATCCATTTTTTTCGGCTATCGCACGAACCGCTTCTGCTTTCCGCTCGGCATATGCGTAGTAAGAAACTTTACCGGTGTATTTTCCCTCGACGATTTCCATCTCAGTAGCAATCACATCTTTTGCGCCAAGCATTTTTCCAATTGGTTCGACAATCTCGCGTCCTGAGGTCGAGACCAAAATGACATCGCGACCATCGCGAATATGTTTCTCGATTAATTCTGCCGCCTCGTCGTAAATCATCGGATCAATTGCCGAGTGGAGCGACTCGTTAATAACTTGCTTAGTCTGTTCGACATCCCAACCCGTGACCATCGAGGTGAGGGTCTGGCGCATCTTCTCCATCTGCGCGTGATTGGCTCCAGAGTTAGAGAAGAAATATTGATCAATGAAGTTCTTCACCATTCGCTTACGCGATATCAACCCAGCTTCGTTAAAAGGTTTGGTGAAGGCAAGAAGTGAGGAGCGCGAGATGATTGTTTTATCGAGATCAAAGAAGGCTGCGCTCTTACTCACGTACTGAAGCGTAACGATTACCACCAGGTATGCCCACTTCGCTTTTTCCGCTAGCGCCCGGGGGTATCGATAATTCGGTTGAGATAAATCCTCATAATCACGCCCGTGCCTCAACTCCGCTCCCCACGGATTTGGGGCACGTTCTGCGCATCGGGGGGCTCAGGAGCCACCACCGTCGCCCTGCATCTGGCTCAACTGGCGATGAATAAGGGAGTGCGGGTGCTCCTTGTCGAAACTGATCTACGTAGCCCGCTTCGCGAAATTCTTGGCGCCATTCCACCATTTTGGGAGGAGTACCGGATGGAGAGCGCAATTTCAGTTGATGCGCTGCCACGTCCATGTAGCAAGGGATTTGCACTTTTATGTCGGCGGAGCTCAGAACCAATCAGCCCAACGCTTTTTGAGTATGTTATTGAAAGCGCTCGCGAATTCTTTGATCTCATAATTATTGATTCGCCAATTCGCTCACTACCAATGTCGAGCACACTTGTTGTTGCCGAAAATTCTTTACCATCGTTGATTGGATTGCATACGCTCGCACCAATTTATAAACCGCAGATAGTAATCATTAACAAATTTGCACCTCGCGTAAAAAAGCGGGCAGCCATCGAGGGGTTTATCACTGATGCGAAGATTTTCACAACACCTAAGTGTGCAGATCTCCAATTAGCAATGGGATTTGGAATTACTCGAAAACTCTCTAGAAATATTGAAAAACTTTTTTCTCCGATTCTTCACGAGATGCTCCGGTAATGCGCGAAGAACTTCTTGATGAAATTCGCGAACAAGTAGTCGCACAACTAATTGCGCGGACCCCGTGGATTTCAGAGGAAGATGTAGCAAATCAGGGTGCTGCACTCGCCGACTGGTCAAATGGGTACGGTCCCTTCACGCAATTGATAGCCGGTGAACGATTTACAGATTTCTTTATCAATGGAGACAGAGGTGCATGGATAGGTCGTGGCGCTGGTCTTGAACCAATCGCCTTTGAAGTACCCGAACGTGTGCTCATCAATTACATTCGCACTCTTGCGCTACGGTCTGGAAAACATTTTGATCAGGCTCATCCAGCAGTAGATCTAGAGCTGGGCAAGGGAATTAGATTGCATGCGCTCTTGCCACCACTCATTGAGGGCGGCATTCACATATCGCTTCGGGTCAACCAACAGCGCTCGCTCATCACTCGTGATAGTGAATTTGATTCACTTCTTGAGTTAGTGATCAACCAACGTTGTAATTTCCTTATCTCCGGTGGCACAGGTAGCGGCAAGACCACGCTTCTTGCACACCTGATTGAGCATGTACCTGCGACTGAGCGGATATTGGTTATCGAGGATACCCACGAGATCCAAGCCAATCATCCACATTTACTTCGATTACAAGCGCGCGAGCCAAATAGCGAAGGGTTAGGTGAGATTCCGGTTCGTGAGTTAATTCGCCAAGCGCTACGGATGAAGCCAGATCGGATTTTTCTGGGCGAGATTCGCGGCGCCGATGTACTAGATCTTTTTCTTGCCTTAAATACCGGACATGCTGGTAGTGGTGCAACCGTCCATGCAAATTCGCCAACATCTATACCTAATCGAATCGCAGCCCTAGCAATGACTGCAGGAATAGCACGTGAAGGCGCTCTAGCGCTCTATTCCAGTGCCATTGATTTGATTATTCACCTTGATGCTTCACGAACAGGCAACCGAATAGCAGCGATTACGCAGGTGCGTGAGTGATTCTTACCTGGTTACTTCCTGGTTCGCTAGCGCGACCGTTGCAAAAAGATCAATTGAACCGCCGGCTGGAATTCCTTGAGGCAGTAATCGATGATGGCGAAAACGGACTATCACTCCATGAAAGTTTTCAGCGCCACCGTTATCCAAATTTACGCGACACCCATATCGAGCGATTTTTTTTCTTAGCCTTTACCGAAGGCCTCGCGCTCTTGCCCCCTTTGCGTGAGTTCGCTCGAGCGGTTCGTTTTGAAATCGAACGCGAGCGCGAAATTTTGATTGAAGTAGCTCCAGCACGCGCCACTCTTACTCTTCTTACATTTTTTCCAGGAGTGATTCTGATTGGTGCGATACTCGCAAAGATAATTCATGTAGATAGAAGGCTTTTTTCTCCGATTCCAATTGCTCTGATTACATTCTCAGTTTTACTCCAGGTCATTGGCCGTCGTTGGTCAGAGCGCATCATTACTGGTGTCCGTAATTAAAGTTCAGTCGCGCATTAGCTTCGTTCTAGCCTCGTTAATTCCTATCCTTTTCTTTGGGTTCTGGTGGGTGCCAGCTGCGCCACTTGCTTACTGGTTCCTCCGACGACTGATGGCACATTTGCCAACAAGAAGCTCTCTCCGAGCAATCAAGGAGCGTGAAGACGAGGCGCTCTTCTTTCTCGCTGCCCTCAATGGATCCCTCAAAGCTGGACTCCCTCTTCTCTCGGCACTTGCTGGTATCTCGGCACTTTTGTCGAGCTCTCTGAAAAGTGATATTGATCGGATTTATTCCCTGCTACTTTTTGGCGCACTTCCTGCTCAAGCGTGGTCGGTGATGAAAGATGATCCACAGCTAGCACCCCTTGCTAAGGCGATACCTCGGGCGCAACAGGACGGTCGTTCACTTGCCGTAGTGGTCGAACGAGTATCAACGCTCTGTTATGAAGAGAACTTGAAGCGCTCTCGAGCACGCGTGAAATCACTATCAGTAAGGCTCGCCTTGCCAGTGGGTCTATGTTTTTTACCGAGCTTCCTTATCGGAGGTATTGCACCGATTGTGTACTCCTTTTTTACATCGCTTCAGATTTTTTAACAGTAAAGAATTTTCCCCAAGTTTCTGCCCTATGACTTTTTTATGTCGCCAATAAGAGGAAGATTTGAAAACTTTACATCTCTTATCGAAAGGACATACATGAAAGTTCTTAAAAGTACATTGAATACCATCATCAATAAGCATCGCAAAATATCTAGCGAGTTAGGTATTGCAACAGCAGAGTATGCAGTTACTACCGTTGCGGCTTGTGGTTTTGCTGGAGTGCTCTACAAACTCCTTGGTTCCGAGAGTATCGCTCAACTAATTGGTGAATTACTCCGTAAAGCGCTCTCAAGTTTTCTCTTCTAGTGCGAGAAGGATCGAACGAGCAAGGAAGTGCTACCGCTGAATTGGTGGTGGCACTTCCACTTCTTATTTCACTTGCCTTGGTTGGTGTGAAATTCGTGGGTGTAACAATTCACCATGAGCGACTTCGTTTTCTTGCCGAAGGAATAGTTCAAGCAGTAATGCGCGATGAAAGTAGCGCTGCAATCTCTCGCGAGTTAGAGAGAGCACTTCCGGGCGCACGCTTTACCATCAAAGAAGATCGCGCCAGTGATGCTGGCATGTTTACGGTGATAGTCCGCCATGATTCGGCGAGCGCGAGCGCTCAGGGGTTTCTGTGAGGCAGAGCGATTCAGACGCGCACCCAGAACGGGGCGGTACCTCGCTTTTGATGCTGATCTTCGCCCTCCTATTAATAGGTGTGAGCGCTCTGGGAGCGATCGGAATCGGGCAGATATCTGCGCGGCGCGCCGAGGTGCGAAAAATTGAGGCGCTGGGTTTGGTGGCGATGGAGCGAGCCGGAGGCCAGGGCGCCCTTGCCTGCGCCATCGCCACCCGAGATTCGGCGATAACCTGCCAATTTGGCGGGGGCGAGATTCATTTACAGGGGGAGCGGACGCCCTCGATTGGCGTGGGCTGGCGGGGCGTCCTGGGTGGTTTCGAGTAGCCCGGAGCGCCCCGAAGGTGCGCCTATGGCGAAGGCGATTCCAATCTCACCCACTTCTCGCCTTACACTCTTTCTAGAAACGTTTCTGTCCGCACCCCATAGATGGCCGCTACCGGTCATCGCCATGGAGTAAATAAGGAGTACCTATGACTTCCACCGTACAAGTGGCCGGCTCAAACCTGACCCTTGCCTACGTAGTCCTTGCGATCGCCATCGCAGCCCTAGCCGTGGCCTTCGGTCTTCGCGCTCGAGTCCTTGCTGCTAGCGAGGGAACTGCGAAGATGAAAGAGATCGCTGAGGCGGTCCAAGAGGGCGCTGCTGCATATCTTGCGCGGCAATTTCGCACGCTAGCAATTTTCGTAGCGATTGTTTTCTTCGTACTTTTCGCGCTACCAGGAGAGAGTGATGTACGTATCGGTCGCTCAGTCTTCTTCCTTGTTGGTGCAGCCTTCTCTGCATTCGTTGGTTATCAAGGAATGTGGTTGGCAGTTCGCGCAAACGTCCGCGTCGCTGAAGCTGCGCGTTCCGGAAGCGCTGAGCGCTCTGTTCAAATCGCATTCCGCACTGGTGGCGTTGTCGGTATGTTGACCGTTGGTCTTGGACTTGCTGGCGCTGCACTTGTTGTAGTTCTTTACAAGGCAGATGCACCAGCAGTTCTCGAAGGATTTGGTTTCGGCGCTGCGATGCTTGCGATGTTTATGCGCGTTGGTGGCGGTATCTTCACCAAGGCAGCAGATGTCGGAGCCGACCTAGTTGGAAAAGTTGAACAGGGAATTCCAGAGGATGATCCGCGCAATGCCGCAACTATCGCAGATAACGTTGGCGATAACGTTGGTGACTGCGCTGGTATGGCCGCAGATCTCTTCGAGTCCTATGCAGTGACTTTGGTGGCAGCGCTAATCCTTGGCCGCGCAGGCTTTGGTGATAGCGGATTGATCTTCCCACTTATCGTTCCAGCAATCGGTGTGCTCACCGCTGTTCTTGGCATCTTCCTTACTCGCCTACGTCCAAGCGATAAGAATGCAATGAATGCAATCAACCGATCATTCTTCATGTCTGCAATTGTCAGCGCGATCTTGGTTGCCTTTGCAACATTTATCTATCTACCAAGCAGCTACTCACAATTTGCCAATGTCTCACAAGAGATTGCTGGCGCTAGCGGTAGCCCACGCACCCTCGCACTTGGTGCGGTACTGATCGGAATCGTTCTTGCTGCAGCAATTCAACTGCTCACCGGATTCTTCACCGAAGTTGGTCGTCGCCCAGTTAACGACGTCGCTGCATCATCACAGACTGGCGCTGCAACGGTAATCCTCGCCGGTATCTCAGTTGGCTTCGAATCTGCTGTTTATTCAGCGCTTTTGATCGCCGCTGGTGTGTTCGGCGCTTACCTACTTGGTGGCGGAATCGTCGTACTTTCACTTCTTGCTGTTGCGCTCGCCGGTTGCGGCTTGCTCACCACAGTGGGTGTCATCGTTGCGATGGATACCTTCGGACCTATTTCAGATAACGCACAAGGTATCGCCGAGATGTCAGGCGATGTACATGGCGAAGGTGCGAAGATTCTTACCTCACTCGATGCCGTCGGTAACACCACGAAGGCAATCACCAAGGGAATCGCAATTGCTACAGCAGTACTAGCAGCAACAGCGCTCTTTGGTTCCTTCACCGATGCAATCAAGCATGCTGTGGAAGATAGTGGCAAGGCTCTTGCCAACCTTGGCGTGGAGTTCTCTGGAATCCTTGACGTCGCAGATCCACGTAACCTCGTTGGTTTGATCATCGGCGCTGCAGTGGTATTCCTCTTCTCTGGCCTTGCTGTCAACGCGGTATCGCGCGCTGCTGGTGCAGTGGTTATGGAAGTTCGTAACCAGTTCAAGCTCCACCCGGGAATCATGAATGGAACTGAGAAGCCTGAGTACGGTCGCGTTGTCGATATCTGTACTCGCGACTCACTCCGTGAGCTTGCAACGCCAGGTCTCTTGGCAGTGCTCGCACCAATCTCAGTTGGTTTCGGTCTTGGCGTAGGAGCACTCGGTGCATACCTTGCCGGCGCAATCGGAACGGGAACCTTGATGGCGGTATTCCTCGCTAACTCAGGTGGCGCATGGGATAACGCAAAGAAGATGGTTGAAGATGGCGTTTATGGCGGCAAGGGTTCACCAGCGCACGCGGCAACCGTTATCGGTGACACCGTCGGTGATCCATTCAAAGACACCGCAGGTCCAGCAATCAACCCATTGATCAAGGTAATGAACTTGGTCGGTCTTCTTGTCACTCCAGCAATCGTGGCTCTCACACTTGATGAGCAAGATGGAACGCGCATTGGCATCGCACTCGCTGCGCTGGCAATCATCATCTTCTCGCTCGTGCGTAGCCGCCGAAAGGCAACTGCGCTCGCATAAATAACTCTCACGTAAGTAAGAGTTAATAGTTCGAGTCAGGGAAGAAAACGGGGTAAACGTGGCTAAGAAGAAAACACTTGTCATCGTTGAGTCTCCAGCAAAAGCCAAGAAAATTGGCTCATTTTTAGGTAGCGATTATGTGGTCGAGGCTAGCCTCGGCCACATTCGCGATTTACCACAGCGTGCGGCAGATATACCTGCCGATGTTAAGAAAGAAAAGTGGGCTAAAGAGGGCGTTAACGTCGATAAGGATTTTGAGCCGTTATATGTCATCAACCCTGATAAGAAGAAGAAAGTCTCTGAGCTCAAAGCGCTCCTTAAAGATGCTGATGAGTTATTTCTAGCAACAGATGAAGATCGTGAAGGTGAAGCGATTGCCTGGCACCTATTAGAGATTCTCAAACCCAAGGTGCCAGTTCGTCGCATGGTTTTTCATGAGATCACTAAAGATGCAATTCTCGCTGCGGCAAATGACACTCGCGAATTAGATCAACGTCTAGTTGATGCGCAAGAGACTCGTCGCATCCTCGATCGCCTTTATGGATATCGCCTCTCACCCGTTTTGTGGAAAAAAGTAATGCCGCGCATCTCTGCTGGTCGGGTGCAATCGATTGCGATGCGCCTTGTAGTTGAGCGAGAGCGTGAGCGACAAGCTTTCGTGCCTTCAGATTGGTGGGATATCACTGCCCATTGCGCGCTCGGTTTCAATGCTCGCTTACTTACTCTTGATGGCGCAAAACTTGCTGCCTCCAGTGATTTTGATGCGAATGGAAAAGTTAAAGATAAGTCTTCCTCTATATGGCTCAAAGAGAGCGAAGCGCTTGCGCTCGTTGACTCTCTCGAAGGATGCGAATTAACTGTTAAGTCTACGGAAGAATCACCACGTAGTGAGAAACCTAAAGCGCCATTCACAACGTCAACAATGCAGCAAGATGCTGGTAGTCGCTTAGGTTGGGGCGCGCAGTTGACTATGCGCGTTGCACAACGGCTCTATGAGAATGGGTACATCACGTATATGCGTACCGACTCGGTGACGTTAGCGCCATCAGCTATTGAATCAGCGCGCACCGCAGTCAAGGCGCTCTATGGTGCGGATTATCTTCCAGATACTCCCCGGGTTTACACCGGGAAGACGAAGAATGCGCAAGAGGCGCACGAAGCAATTCGCCCAGCCGGTGATGTCTTTAAGACTCCTGGTGAACTAGCGAAAGAGTTAACTCGCGAAGAGTTTGCACTCTACGACTTGATTTGGAAACGGACCATCGCATCACAGATGGCCGATGCTAAGAAGATGCAGATGCGCGTGGATCTCGAAACCAAGACTAAAGCGGGGAAAATCGCTGGTTTCAGGGCTAATGGATCGGTAGTTACCTTTCCTGGGTATTTAGCAGCGTATGAAGAGGTAGTCGATGAGAAGAGCGTTGACCTTGATGAAGAGGTCGAGATGCGCTTGCCACCGATGAAACAAGGCGATGTGATGGCGGTGACGCGCTTTGTTGGTGAAGGCCATCAAACCAAGCCACCAGCTCGCTATACCGAACCATCGCTAGTGAAGAAGTTAGAAGAGCTCGGCGTGGGTCGTCCATCAACCTTTGCTAGCACCATTCAAACCATTCAAGATCGGGGTTATGTCGCAAAACGTGGTCGCGCCTTAGTGCCAACTTTCTTGGCATTCTCCGTCACTGGACTTCTTGAGCAACATTTTCCAAGATTGATTGACTATGACTTCACTGCAAGTATGGAAGAAGATCTCGACAAGATCGCCCTTGGAGAAGAGAATCGCGTTGCTTGGTTAAAACGCTTCTTCTTCGGCCACGATGGTATTCCAGGCCTTGCAGAGATGACCGATGACTTGGGCGCAATCGATGCACGAGAAGTAAACACAATGAATCTTGGTGATGGCATCGAGATTCGCGTTGGTCGCTATGGTGCTTACCTGCAAAAGGGTGAGGGCGATGATCGCGTCATCGCAAATATCCCCGAGGATCTTGCTCCCGATGAGCTAACTCTTGCTAAAGCCCACGAACTCTTTGCTCGTCCATCAGGGGAGCGTCAATTAGGAACACATCCCGAGAGCGGTCTACCTTTAGTTGCTAAGACTGGTCGCTTTGGACCATACATTGTTGAAGTTTTGCCAGAAGATACGCCGAAGGTAAAAGGGAAAGCGCCAAAGCCGCGCACCGCATCACTCTTCTCAACGATGTCTTTAGACACGGTTACCTATGACGATGCCCTCAAACTCTTCTCGCTTCCTCGAGTTGTCGGCGTTGACCCAAATACCAATGAAGAGATCACTGCACAGAATGGTCCATATGGCCCATACCTTCGTCGAGGTAAAGATTCACGCCAATTAGCAGGTGAAGATCAGATTTTTACCTGCACATTAGAAGAGGCGTTAGAACTTTATGCGCAACCAAAACGACGCGGTCGAGGTGTGGCAAAGGGGCCAGTGAAAGATCTTGGTCCAGATCCAGTAACTGGAAAAGCAATTGTGGTCAAAGATGGCAAATTTGGCATGTATGTCACTGATGGTGAGACCAATGCGACCTTACGCCGTGGCGATATCGTCGAGCTCCTCACCCTGGAGCGCGGCATGGAGTTACTTGCAGAAAAGCGCGCCCGCGCGACCCAAGACTAGGCTTTTCCCATGGAGCCAACACTTCAAGCTGATATTCGGGGTGATATCCGGGGCGATATTCGAGGTGTGCTTGCGATTAAACCATTTCGCAAGCTATGGCAATCGATGGCTTTTTCGAGTTTAGGTGATTGGCTCGGCCTACTAGCGACAACCGCACTTGCGCAGCAATTAGCTGGTGGAGATTATGCAAAAGCGAACTTCGCTATCGCAGGTGTCTTTATCTTCCGCTTACTTCCCTCGGTGATTCTTGGCCCATTAGCTGGTGTGATTGCTGATCGTTTCGATCGTAAACGGACGATGATTGTCTGTGACATATTACGCGGAGTCATCTTCGCAACTATCCCAATTGTGGGCAGCTTGCTTTGGTTGTATATCGCGACAATATTGATTGAATCAATCACGCTCTTCTGGTCTCCAGCAAAAGAAGCTTCGGTGCCAAATCTTGTGCCACGGCATCATCTTGAGAGCGCTAATCAAGTAAGCCTGCTTGCAGGCTACGGCACTGCACCAATTGCAGCGCTGCTCTTTACCTTCCTTGCAGTCTTTAACTCAGCGCTCGCTACTGGCATCTCATTCTTTAAGAGCAATCCAGTTGATATGGCGCTATATATCAATGCTTTGAGCTTTTTATACAGCGCGTTGGTTATTGCGCGAATCGAGTTGCCGCGTGGTTCTGCAGAAAAGAGCGAGCAACAAGTGGGTATCTTCCGTTCGCTCTGGGATGGCTGGAAGTTCGTCGGTAAATCTAAGAACATCCGCGGTCTAGTCCTTGGCATGTTGGGCGCATTCGTTGCGGCGGGAGCTGTTATCGGATTGGCGCGAACATTTGTCGGTGATCTTGGCGGTGGTGAGGCTGCTTATGGAATTCTCTTTGGAGCGGTCTTTACTGGACTGGCGTTAGGAATCGCATTCGGGCCGAAGATATTTGCGCAATTCTCGCGTAAGAGATTATTTGGCGCATCGCTAGCGATGTCCGGCATCATGCTTTCCATTCTTGCGCTCATTTCTAACCTTGTTCTTGCAATCTTGATTGTGACCATCCTCGGATTTTTTGCTGGTATCGGTTGGGTTTCAGGATTCACGATGCTCGGACTTGAAGTAGAAGATGCAAAGCGCGGTCGCACCTTTGCCTTCGTCCAATCACTCATTCGCATCACACTTGTCGCCGTTCTTGCGATTGCACCGGTAATCGCTGCTGCGATTGGCGAACATACTTATCGGTTCCGTGAGAATGTTTTGGAGTACAACGGCGCTTCTGTAACGCTTCTGATTGCCGGCATTATTGCCAGCAGCGTAGGCATCATCTCGTTCCGTCATATGGATGATCGAAAAGGAATCTCGATCTTTAGCGATATTGCCGCTGCCCTTCGTGGAGAACTTGGTGTACGTAGCAATTTTGCTGCAAGCGGATTTTTTATTGTTTTCGAAGGCGGCGAAGGCGCAGGCAAGTCGACTCAAGTTGAACATCTTCGCCAAGCGCTCGAAAAACTTGGTGAGAAAGTAGTTGTCACGCGTGAACCAGGCGGCACCGAACTGGGAAAGAAGTTGCGAGAGATCTTGTTAAGTAATGAGACCGGAACCATTGCGCCTCGAAGTGAAGCTTTGCTCTACGCAGCCGATCGCGCACATCACGTCGAGAGCGTAGTTAAGCCAGCGCTTCTGGATGGTGCGATTGTCATTAGCGACCGTTACATGGATTCATCAATTGCCTATCAAGGCGGCGGCCGGGTGCTTGCACCACAAGAGATTGCTCGAATCTCGCGTTGGGCTACCGATAATCTGACCCCCTCGCTCACCGTGCTCCTTGACGTACCAGCCGAGACTGCGTTTACTCGCTTTGCCGATCGAGACCGGTTAGAGAGCGAGCCATTGGTCTTTCATGAACGAGTGCGGGCGACCTTCTTGGAGTTAGCCGCTTTCTCCCCAGAGCGCTACCTTGTCATTGACGCAACTGAAACCATTGAGACAATTGCCGAACAGGTCTTAGCGAGAGTGCAGAGCCTTTTAGCCACCCGGAGGAAGTAATGGCAGCGGCCCTCTTCGACGACATCATCGGTCAAGAGCGTGCAATTGAAATCCTCGAGCGCGCTATCGCTGCTGGCTCCCAGCCCGATGGCTCCCAAGCGTTAGTGCAATCGTGGCTCTTCACCGGTCCGCCAGGTTCCGGCCGCTCCCACATCGCGATTGCATTTGCTGGCGCGTTGCTTTGTGAAAAAAGTGGTTGTGGCGCATGCCAGAGTTGTCACTTAGTTAATAAAAGCGCTCATCCAGATTTAGAAGTCATTCGTACCGAAGGTCTCTCACTAAAGATTGATGAAGTGCGCGAAATTATCGCTCGCGCTTCATGGGAGCCAAGCTCTAGTCGTTTTCGTGTTGTAGTTATAGAAGATGCAGAACGTTTGACTGAAAGTGCAGCTAATGCTCTGCTAAAGGCGATCGAAGAACCTGGTGTGCGCACGATTTGGTTGCTCTGTGCACCAACAGTGGAGGATGTATTGCCGACAATTCGCTCCCGTTGTCGCCAGATTGCACTGGTTACTCCTACTACTGAAGCGGTCGCTCAACTGTTAATTCGTGAGGAGAAGGTAAGTGAGAGCGTGGCACAGTTTGCTGCGCGCGCTAGCCAGGGCCACATCGGACGAGCACGCTTTTTGGTGCGTGAACCTGATTCACGCGCGCGTCGCGATGAAGTGATCACCATGGCGCTTTCGCTCAGCGATGTTGCTGGAGCAATGTCAGCAGCGGCGAGATTGATGGAGATCGCAGCAGCAGAGGCAGAAGATGAAGCAAGTGAACGGGATGAGGCTGAGCGCGAACAGTTATCAAATGCTCTTGGCGTCGGCGCTACTGGTAAAGCCCCTGCGGGCTCGAGTAAGGCGCTAAAAGATCTAGAAAAGGAACAGAAGTCTCGTATCACCCGAGCCACTCGAGACTCGATTGATCGCGCACTACTAGATATCTCGACCGCCTACCGTGATCTTCTTACCGTGCAAATGGGAATTACTGGAGAGCGTGAGTTAATCAATGAACACCTTCGGGTTGTAATCGAGAAGCGAGCCGCTGCCTGTTCTTCGGAAGATGTAATGAAGCGGTGGGAAGAGGTTATGGCGGCACGCCGAACATTGAAGTTCAATGTTGCCCCTCTGCTAGCGCTTGAAGCTCTCCTACTCAAGGTGCGTTTTTAGGATGCTCTTCACTAAGCGCAGAGTTGTCCTCTTACTTGTGATGGCGATGGCCGCTTCGCTTGCCGTTTTTCTTACCTCATTCAGTGGTGGGCTCAATAGTGGTGGGTGGAGTTTTAAGGATTATCAGAAACAACGAATCACTTGGCTTGCTTGTGGTGGACCATTCCTCTGTACCGATGTGACGGTACCAGTTGATTATTCAAATCCTGGTGGCGAGCGGATGCAGTTATCTTTGGTGAAGTATCCGGCAACTAATCCAAAGAAACGTCTAGGAGCGTTGCTAGTAAATCCAGGTGGTCCGGGCGCCTCTGGCGTTGAATATGCATACGCCGCTGAATACATCGTTAGTAAAGAGATATTGGAGTCTTATGACATCGTGGGTTTTGATCCGCGCGGAGTTGGTGGGAGTTCAGCTGAGCGGTGTTTGACCAATGCTGAGACCGATCGCTTGATTGAGGCTAACGGACCTCCAGTCGATGGGTTGAGTATGGCCACCCTTGAAGAATCATCGAAGTTGTTGGCAGAGCGTTGCGAAGCGAAGTTAGGCAATCGCCTCAAGTTCTTAGGTTCAGTCGATGTGGTGCGCGATATGGACCTTATGCGCGAGGTTTTGGACGAGAAGAAATTAAACTTCCTTGGAAAGAGTTACGGAACTTATCTTGGCTTGGTGTATACCAGTATGTTTCCAAAAAATGTTGGCCGTTTTGTTCTTGATGGCGTTGTCGATCC
>CAYQLC010000026.1:0-3992 GCA_964418325.1 uncultured Bifidobacterium sp. | reverse complement strand
AAGAAGTTTGCGAGTTTCGCGCCGCACTTTGGTCCATATATCGCTTGGTCAACGCTGCCATGTCATTACTGGCCATATGAGCCCGTCCGTCCGCCAGTTGAATTAAATGGCGCCGGCGCGGGCGACTTCATCATCATTGGCACCACCCGAGACCCCGCTACGCCATATGCGTGGGCTACCGAAGTGACGGCAAAGTTCCAGTCAGCCTTCTTGGTCACCGCAGATGGTGATGGCCATACTGGCCATGGCCGTGGCTCGTCATGCGTGGATAGCGCGGTCGATACCTACTTACTCTCCGGGGAGCTCCCGGCGCGTCCGCTCCGGTGCGCACTCTAGGGGAGGGTGAGTTCAGGCACATCTGGTTGGTCAGGAGCACCCCTTCGGATAGGGCAGGATTTACCTCGTGCATCTCGACCACATCTCTTACGTCGCATCACATGATCACCTCATCGATGAGGTACAGCGCATTGGTTCGCGACTTGGTGCTGGATTTATGGATGGTGGAATTCATCCGCGATTTGGCACACGTAACTTCACCTTGCCACTTCAAGGCGGGCGTTATTTAGAAGTTGTTTGTCCACTCGACCATCCTGCCGCTGATGCATCACCATTTGGAAAAGTTGTCTCCCAGCGGGCACAAGATGGTGGTGGATTACTCACTTGGGTCCTATCAGTTTCGAACATTAAGACTTTTGAAGATCGACTAGGTCGTGAAAGCGTTGATGGTCATCGTCGCCGTCCAGATGGCAGTGACTTACATTGGAAACAAATCGGAGTTCTAGGAACTCTTGAAGATCGTCAATTGCCATTCTTTATCGAATGGTTAACTGAAGATCATCCATCGAAGGAAGCAAAGCCCGTTGCAAAGATTGAGAAGTTAGAGATTGCCGGCGATCCAGAGCGAGTGCGCGAGTGGATTGGCGAAGACTTCGAATCAGCTTTTGCCGGAATCGCGCTGGAATGGGTCGATCCAGCCGAGAACGATGGCGAGACAGGAATTTTCGCCGTACATTTCTCAACACCCAACGGTACTTTCCGGCTCGATTAATTCTGCCGCCTTAGCTCAGGGGTAGAGCAACGCACTCGTAATGCGTAGGTCCCGGGTTCAAATCCCGGAGGCGGCCCCACCAGAGATGCGCGAAGTTGGCTGAAGTTGGCTGAAGTTGGTGGACCAGTCACCGTAATTTCTCTGGAAATGTACTCTTACGTTATGAAATCGCGAGCGCTCCACTTCTCAATTGCAGCGCTTTTGTTACTTACGACTTTTACTCCTGCTGCACAGGCGACAAATTCTTTAGAGAGAGCGTGGTGGCCTAAGGTTCCATCACTTGGCTTCTCATCAACCGAAGCGTTTACACCTGGCGTGCGCGAAAAGTCCTGGGTATCAGGCTATTCCTACGCAGAGGGAGCAACATCAGGGCTCTATACCCGTGTTGTTTCGTGCCTTTCAGTAGATGATCCTGCATGTGCAAATGCAGATTCCATAGCAACTAACTTCATTCTTCCGCCATGTTCATTAAATGAGGGAGAGCTGTGTATTGATTCACTTGAGATATCGAATATGGCAGGTAAATTGGAACCTGCTACATTCGATTATGTAGCTCCTTCACCAAAATTTTTGGCGAGCAAAACTCGAGGCACACCATTCGGTGGCGGAATTAGCCTTTGGCGCTCGAAGAGCACATTAAATGCACTTGGTGTCGACCAATTCGCAGTACATGTTCATTTAGACCTACAGAACATGCGAAATAAAGCATGCCTGACGGATGCACGATCATGTTCATTTGAGTTAGGGAACTTTTCGGCAAATGTCTTTCCGGTGAAGGTTCGTCCTACTACTTCTGAAGAAAGATGCTTGTGGACCGACAATAGCAATTGCGCTGTCATCACAGATTTCTTGCCGGGCACGAAAGTCGCTCTCACGGTCAGAATGGATAACTCATTAACTGGATTTCTTTTTGGCCGAATGCAGGACGTCTCTATGGAGGTGACGCCCATCTCAAAGACTCTTAATGCGCTTCGTGTTGAGGCGAGCCCCATTGATGTTCCTAGCATTCATGCATTTGTCGCCAAGAGTGAATTATCTAAATACCCAGAGATAGACAAGTACTGGGATAAACGGCGTGCAAACTTGGCCATTTCAGATAAAACTAGTAGCGAAACGATTGATCTTGGCCCATGGCCACAATATGCGATGAATGATTTTCTTGCATTCAGCAGCCTTGTGAAATCAGGTGAGTTAGTAACCTCGATTTGGCGATTTGGTTCTGGACTGGGGATGGGCACCGGGAGTGATTGCTTTAAAGATAAGAGCAAGATCTTGGGCTTAGTCACAACGAATGCGTCAACTTATGACCCCGGTCCACCCTCTTTCGATGGAACTTCTTTGAATTATCGAGTTGGTGGCGCACATCACCTTGCAGACGGCAAGACATTGACCAGAGGTTCTTACGATCTTGCACTTCGCTCTGAATTTGCACGTTGTCTTTACGGATTCTCGAACGCTCCTTTAGGAGCATCAATCTCTGTTGTATCGAGCGATGGCACAACCCAGGAAATCTCCACCGAATCACTTCGTGAGGATACAAATCGTCAGTGGCTATACCTAAGTGCGAAGAACTTCACATTCTCTAGCCCTACTATTCGAATAAAGCTAGTTCAGAAAACTGAAATTGGTGCAAATGTGAAACCAGTTGTGAAGAATCCTGTATCGGCTGCACAAAGTGTGAAGAGTATGAAGAGCGCAACTAGAATGATGATTACTTGCGTTAAAGGGAAGTCGGTAAAGAAGGTTTCTGGTGCGAATCCTAAGTGTCCATCTGGGTATAAGAAGAAGTGACCCCGCCTAAGAAATTAGGTTAGTTACACCGCTGTATTTCTCAATCTTCTCCGGGTCTAATTCGATTCCGATTCCTGGACCAGAAGGAATTTCTAACATTCCATCTTTATCTAGGACCCAAGGTTTGGTCGTAATGTCATCGACGTAAGGTGCACCTGTGCAATATTCAACAAAATTCGTTCGGTGAAATGCCGATGATAATTGTAAGTCTGTTGCAAGACCCACTGCAGTGTTCCAACCATGTGGAATCATTTGAATGCCGTGATCCTCGGCGAGATTTGCGATTCGGCGCCACTCGCTGATGCCACCGCACTTGACCACGTCCGGTTGAATAATGTCGAACGCGCCTTGGGTAATAAAAGGAATGAAACTCTGTCGGCGAGTGAGAACTTCACAACCAGAGATTGGTACTGGTGAGGCTTTTCGAAGAGTTTTGAAACCTTCGAGATCATCCGGATGGAGCGCTTCTTCGAACCAGCCAACGTTGTAATCGGCCAACATATGTGAAGCGTTGATAGCCCAGCGCAAGCTGCCTTTCCAGTAAGCATCAGAACCGCCCGCATCTACGGCGAGGAAACAATCGTCGCCAATAGCTTCGCGTGCGCTACGTACAAGGAGTTCATCATTGGCTGGATTGATTCGACCAAAAGTTCCCCAACCAATTTTGAATGCCTTGAACCCCTGTGCACGAAGATTCCGTAAGTTTGCTTGCATGATGGGTGGTTCATCCATCAAGAGCGATGCATAAGGCATTACGCGCTCACGTAATCTGCCGCCAAAGAATCTACCAATTGGTTGTTTGGTGACTTTGCCAAAAAGATCCCAGAGTGCAATGTCGATACCGCTGATTGTGTGGGTGATTGAGCCACCTCGACCAAGCCAAAAGGTATTTTGGTGGAGCTTCTCGCTGACGCGTTCTGGTTCGAGCGCAGTCTCACCGATCAGTAACGGTTTGAGGACTTCAAGCGAAGCGCGAACGAGCTCGTCACTAGTGAATACAGCACCAATACCAACGAGACCCTCATCAGTATGAATTGCGATTAGCGTATGCACGACATTCTCTGGTTCTAGCTCTTCGCTCCAACCACCTTTTGGCGTTGCACCTCTGAGGCCAGCAATTCTGATTTCGGTGATTTTCACTTCAATCCTCTCT
>CAYQLC010000025.1:11524-20004 GCA_964418325.1 uncultured Bifidobacterium sp. | reverse complement strand
TGGCGACATCGCGCGCCCACTCATTGACTCCATCGGCAATCTCTTGACGGAGATTTCGGTATGCCCTTGCCAATCGAGGGGGATTCTCCGTTACACCCATCAGATCGCTCCAGACCAGTACTTGAGCATCGCACTGGTTTCCAGCTCCGATTCCGATAGTAGGAATAGTGAGCTCGGTGGTGATTTGAGCGGCAAGCTCTGCAGGGATTAACTCGAGAACGAGCGCGAAGGCGCCGGCATCTTGCACTGCGCGTGCGCTCTCGATGAGTAATGCACCATCCTCGCCTCGCCCTTGCACTCGATACCCACCCAGTTGGTGGAGTGATTGTGGGGTTAATCCAATATGTGCCATCACAGGAATTCCTGCGGCGACCAAGGCTCTGATTTGTGGTGTAACGCGCTCGCCGCCTTCAAGTTTGACCGCCTGCACGCCGCTCTCTTTCATAAACCTGGTCGCAGTTGTGAGCGCCTGTTCGGGGGAGCTTTCATAGGAGCCAAATGGTAGGTCGGCAACGACCATCGCTCGTTTTGTGCTGCGCACTACAGCGCGAGCCAATGGGATTAACTCATCGACTGTCACAGGAATGGTGTTCTCGTAACCGAGGAAGTTGCTCGCTGCGCTATCGCCAACTAACAAGACGGGAATTCCGCACTTGTCGAAGATTTCCGCTGTGTACTGCTCGTAAGCGGTGAGCATTGGCCAGCGCTCTATTGATTTGGATTTTTGGATATCTTTGAGCGTTATTCGCCGATGGGTAGCACCGCCATATAAAGAGAGTGGCACTCCAGAATGTGCAGAATCGCTCATATCAAAACCCCTTACGCCTCAAGGCTGGGCGGATGCGCCAGTCCCTGTGCTCTACTGGAAAAAGCCTACTTCCTTCTCCACCGGATAGGCTCGCCCTATGGCAGGAGAGAAGGGCCCGCTCCGGTTGGCCTTGGCGCAGCTCAACCCCGTTGTGGGTGATATCAACGGCAATTGCCAGTTGGCTTTTGATGCGGTGGCAAGCGCCTGGCGCGATGGCGCACACCTCATCGCGCTACCGGAGATGATGGTGACTGGTTACCCAGTCGAGGATCTTGCTCTGCGCGGAGATTTCCGAAGAGCAAGTCGAGGCGCTCTCGAGCACTTGGCCACCGAATTAGCGAATGCTGGAATGGGCAAGATAGTTGTTGTCATCGGCTATCTCGATCAGAACGAGAGTGAGAGCGGACATGCTCGACTAGGCGTTCCCTTTGGTGCTCCCGAGAACGCTGTAGCAGTGATTCATGAAGGAAAGATCCTTGCCAAGTATGTGAAGCGACATCTTCCTAACTACGGGGTCTTCGATGAATTTCGAAACTTTGTTCCTGGCAACGGCACCTTGGTGGTTCGTCTCCATGGAATCGATATCGCCTTTGCAATTTGTGAGGATATTTGGCAAGACGGTGGCGTGATGCCTGAGATTACTTCTCGCAATCCTGGATTACTTATCGTGATCAATGGATCTCCTTTTGAAAGCGATAAGGATGATTCCCGCGAAGCGCTTATCTCTCGACGCGCGCGCGAGCTGTCCGCGCCCGTTGCCTACGTAAATATGGTGGGTGGCCAAGACGAGTTGGTCTTTGATGGTGATTCGCTGGTTGCTAATTCTCTTGGTGAAATTCTGGCGCGAGCTCCGCAGTTCTATGAGGGCACGATGCTTGTTGATGTACAAGCTCGTCTTCGAACATCATCGCCTGATGTTGTTATTAGCGAAGAGGAGTTGGCTGAATATCCGCTGTTAATCCCTAAAGTTGCGCCCGCGCTCGATCGTGGCGGTGAAATTTGGTCAGCGCTAGTCACTGGACTTCGAGATTATGTGGAGAAGGGAGGATTCCCCTCAGTACTCATCGGACTCTCTGGTGGAATCGATTCGGCCCTCGTCGCTGCACTTGCGGTGGATGCTCTTGGTCCAGAGCGAGTTTTCGGTGTTGGAATGCCGAGCAAATATTCATCAAGCCACTCGTTATCTGATGCTGCCGATCTTGCAGCGCGAACTCGATTGAATTATCGAGTAGTCGAGATTGAACCAATGGTCTCCGCATATCTTGCGAAATTGGGTTTTACCGGCGTTGCTGAAGAGAATCTGCAGGCACGCGTGCGCGGCACGACTTTGATGGGAATTTCCAATCAAGAAGGACATCTGGTTTTGGCAACTGGTAATAAAAGTGAGCTAGCCGTTGGTTACTCAACTATTTACGGTGATGCCGTTGGTGGATATGCACCAATCAAAGATTTGTGGAAGAGCGCTGTATGGGATCTTGCACGGTGGCGTAATGCACTCGCGCAATCTCGCGGCGAGGTGCCGCCGATTCCGGAGAGTTCGATTACGAAAGAGCCAAGCGCTGAACTTCGTCCGGGGCAGCGCGATACTGATTCACTTCCCGATTACCCGCTCCTGGATCGAATCTTGCATCGCTATGTCACCCTCGATCAGGGCTTTGCTGAAATCGTCGCCGCAGGGTTTGAACCGGCGCTTGTTGCGCGGGTAATGAAGATGGTTGATCGCGCTGAATATAAGCGGCGCCAATACCCTCCAGGGACAAAGGTCTCTGCCCGCAACTTCGGAAAGGACCGCCGCCTTCCCATTATCTCCAAATGGGCCCCGTAACCGGTTTTATAGCTCCTTTTACCCCTTGCAGTTAACTTCCCGGAAATGTTGGCGGGGGATGATTAGCCCATGAGCAGAGAGAAGCAACAAGAGTTTGTACTGCGCACCCTCGAAGAGCGTGGGGTTCGATTTGTCCGGCTCTGGTTCACCGACGTCTTAGGAACACTCAAATCTGTCGCCGTTGCGCCAGCTGAATTGGAGAGCGCATTCGATGAGGGAATTGGTTTTGATGGTTCGGCGATTCAGGGTTTTGCTCGAGTTCACGAATCTGACATGTTGGTGCGACCTGATCCCAATACATTCTCCATCTTGCCTTGGCGCACTGAATCACCAGGTGCAGCGCGCATGTTCTGTGACATCACCCTTCCCGATGGCACGCCATCGCCGGCTGATCCACGCCATGTGCTTAAGCGAGTTCTCCAACGCGCCGCTGATCAGGGATACACCTTCTATACCCACCCCGAAATCGAATTCTTTCTCTTCAAAAATCAACCAGAGAAAGGCGTTCAACCAGTACCAGTGGACTCAGGCGGGTATTTCGATCACACGCCGAGCGTTGTAGGCAACGACTTCCGTCGCCAAGCAATCACCATGTTGGAGGCGATGGGAATCAGCGTCGAATTCAGCCACCATGAAGGTGCACCTGGTCAACAAGAGATCGATTTACGCGATGCAGATGCGCTGAGCACTGCCGATAACATCATGACCTTCAAGATGGTGGTCAAAGAGGTAGCTCTTGATCAAGGCTTTTACGCCTCCTTTATGCCAAAACCATTTACCGATCACGCTGGCTCTGGAATGCATACCCATCTCTCACTCTTTGATGGTGAACGAAATGCCTTCTATGAAGAAGGCGCTCCCTTGCAACTCTCTGCGACTGGTAGATCATTTATCGCAGGCTTGTTGAAGCATGCTCCTGAGTACAGCGCAATCACCAATCAATGGGTCAACTCCTACAAGCGACTTCATGGTGGTGGTGAGGCTCCAGCATTTGTATCGTGGGGGCCACATAATCGCAGCTCCCTGGTGCGAATCCCTATGTATAAACCAAACAAGCCAAACTCGACTCGAATCGAGTTACGTTCACCAGATTCTTCTTGCAATCCGTATCTAGCCTTTGCAGTAATCCTCGCTGCGGGACTTAAGGGAATCGAAGCGGGATATCAACTCGAAGATGCACCGCACGTCGATCTCAACGAGCCTGAGGCCGCGCTCGCCGCGGGCTTAACTCCGCTTCCTGGGGACCTTAATGAAGCAATCACAGCGATGTCGGCAAGTGATTTAGTTCGTGAGACTTTGGGCGAGCACGTCTTCGAATATGTTCTGCGCAATAAGCGAGCTGAGTGGGCGGAGTATGAGCGACAAGTGAGCATCTACGAACTCGATAGATATCTACCCACGTTGTAGTTTGAGGGATTAGCCCGTACTTTAAGCAAGTGATGGCAAATCTTGATGCGCCTAAGTTGCGCGGCATCGTTCATTTAGTGATGTCACCACTCTCTTTGGTGACAGGTATTGTCCTTATCACTCTCGCATCTGAGTTTGCCGGACGAATTACGCTCGGAGTCTTCACCCTCACCGCCGTTACTTTATTCACCTGCAGCGCTCTTTATCATCGCGTAGGGTGGAGCAAGAGATATAAGGCAGTTTGGCGCCGTATTGACCATGCCAATATTCCTATTCTCATTGCCGGCACATACACACCCTTTGCAATCTTTCTCCTCGACAGCAGGGCTGCAACTTTCTTACTCTCAGCAGTATGGGGTGGAGCTATCACTACTGCAATTCTTCGCGTGGCATGGGTTAATGCACCACGTTGGCTTTATGTCATCGCCTATGTCGCATTGGGTTGGGCAGCAATCGCTTATCTTCCAGAATTCCTTAAAGAGGGTGGCGTTCTGATCTTCTCGCTTGTCTTACTAGGAGGAATTCTTTATTCGGTAGGCGCTCTGATTTACGCTACGAAAAAACCAGACATCTCGCCGCGGTGGTTTGGTTTTCATGAGCTCTTTCACTCCTTTACTGCTGGAGCGTTCCTGGCCCACCTCATCGCCGCGATCTTGGTCGTTTTTGCCCGCTAGATGGCTTTGGTAGTACCCTTTCCACCATGTTCATCGCTCAAGGCAGCCTCCTCCTTAGCTGCCGCGAAGGGGCCAATTAGCCGGAGCCCCTCTCGCGGGTAAAGGTCATGCCGGCAATTTCCAGCCTTAAACCTTTCCCACCGAAATTCAAGGAGCAGCAGAGATGAACTTTCCACAGCAGCAACCAAGCAAATCTCCGATTCATCGTTATCAACCTTTCACGCCAATCGATCTTCCCGATCGCACGTGGCCGACTAAACAGATCACCACAGCTCCCCAGTGGTGTTCGGTGGATCTCCGTGATGGCAATCAAGCCCTCATTGATCCGATGGACCCACCTCGCAAACTTGCCATGTTCAAATTGCTGGTTCAGATGGGGTACAAGGAGATTGAAGTCGGATTTCCCAGTGCCAGTCAGACTGATTTCGATTTTGTGCGAAAAATTATCGAGGAAGATCTCATTCCTGATGATGTAGTGATTCAAGTCTTGACCCAAGCACGCACTCACCTCATTGACCGCACCTTCGAATCAATTAAGGGCGCCAAGCATGCGGTAGTGCATCTTTACAACTCAACCTCCACGCTGCAGCGACGAGTGGTCTTCGGTCAAGATAAAGCGGGAATCAAAAAGATTGCCACCGACGGCGCTGAGTATTGCCTCAAGCTTGTCGATACTGTGAAGGGCACCAATGTATCTTTCGAGTATTCACCTGAGTCATATACCGGTACTGAGTTGGAGTATGCCCTAGAAGTCTGTGATGCAGTCAACGATATTTGGAAGCCTTCGCCATCATGGAAGACGATTATCAATCTTCCAGCGACCGTTGAAATGGCAACGCCCAATATCTATGCCGATTCCATCGAATGGATGTCTCGTAATCTTGCCTATCGCGAGAGCGTGGTCTTGAGTTTGCACCCTCACAATGATCGAGGGACAGGTGTAGCGGCTGCTGAACTCGGCTACATGGCTGGAGCCGATCGTATTGAAGGTACCCTTTTTGGAAATGGTGAGCGGACCGGCAATGTCTGCATTGTCACTCTTGGCTTAAATCTATTAAGTCAAGGAATCGATCCGATGATTGATTTTTCAAATATCTCGGAGATACGCCGCACCGTTGAGTATGCCAACCAATTACGAGTGCCAGAGCGCCACCCATATGGGGGCGATTTGGTCTTCACCGCATTCTCGGGTTCTCATCAAGATGCCATCAAGAAAGGCTTTGAGCACCTAGAACGAGATGCACAAGCTTCCGGAAAGACGATCGACCAGATGGTGTGGGCGGTTCCTTATCTACCTATCGATCCGAAAGATATCGGTCGCAGCTACGAGGCGGTCATTCGGGTAAATAGCCAATCGGGCAAGGGCGGTGTTGCCTACATAATGAAGAACGAACATTCACTCGACCTACCGCGTCGCCTCCAGATCGAATTTAGTCAGGTAATTCAATCGAAGACTGATGAACAAGGTGGCGAAGTAACCGCTGATGAGATGTGGCATGTATTTGAAGATGAATATCTACCTACTGAAAACGCACCGTGGGGACGCTTTAGATTGCGCGGCCTCTCCACAAGTTCGGTACTTGGCGAAGATGTAAAAATCACCGCAACCGTCACTGACCGAGGAGAAGAATTCTCCCTACAAGGCAGCGGAAATGGACCTATCGCCGCTTTCTGTAGCGCGATGAAGAGCCATGGTGTGGCAGTGGAAGTTCTCGACTATTACGAGCACGCCCTCTCTGCTGGTGGCGATGCCAGCGCAGCTGCCTACCTCGAGTGCGCTATCGAAGGTGAGATTTTCTGGGGGGTAGGCATCGACCCAAACACCACCACCGCCTCGCTCAAAGCGGTCGTTTCCGCGATTAATCGCGCTATTCGCTAGCTCTGTGAGTTAGCGTATTGGCGTGGGGCTATATCGCGACGAAGCTGTAGTGATTCGAACCTCCCGACTCGGTGAGGCTGATCGAATCATCACGCTTTTGACCCGCGAGCATGGTCGAATCCGAGCAGTGGCAAAAGGTGTGCGCCGCACCAAATCTAAATTCGGTGCGCGCTTAGAACCAGCGAGCACTATCGATGTGCAATTACACACGGGCAAGACTTTTGACATTATCACCGAGGCTGTCTCACGGGAGAATTTTGGTGATGAGCTTTCTAGCGATTACCAGAAGTGGACGATTGCCTCGGCAATACTCGAAACTGCAGAACGGTTCACGCTCAATGAGCAAGAGCCGTCCAAGCAACAGTATCTACTTGTTGTCGGTGCGCTACGTAGCCTTTCAAAGGCCGAGCACGCACCTTCACTGATTCTCGATGCATTTTTACTTCGCTCACTTGCCGTTGGTGGGTATGCGCCAGCTCTGGAGAGTTGCTTTCGTTGCGAGAAATTAGGGCCTCATCGTTTCTTCTCGTTAGCCGGCGGTGGAAGCGTATGTAGTGATTGTCGCCCATCAGGCTCTGCGACTGTCTCAGCAGAGGCGCTGGCATTGATGGGCGCGCTCCTTGCCGGGCAGTGGAGTAGCGCCGATGAGAGTGAGATGAAAACACAACGTGAAGCAAGTGGCATTGTTGCGGCATATCTGCAGTTTCATCTGGAACGTTCATTACGAAGCTTGCCTTTGGTTGAGCGAGTGTGAACGAAAATGAATGAGCATGAGTTGGTGATGCCGCAAATTCCGAAAGAGCGAGTACCACGCCATGTTGCAGTCGTCATGGATGGCAATGGGCGTTGGGCAAAAGCGCGCGGATTACCACGAACCGCTGGTCATGAAGCGGGCGAAGAGGCGCTTTTTGATGTTGTCGAGGGCGCAATCCAAATCGGGGTCAAAGAGTTGAGCGCATTCGCATTCTCTACTGAGAATTGGAAACGCTCTCCTGAAGAAGTGAAATTCTTGATGGGATTTAATCGCGATGTGATTCGCAGAAGGCTCGATCAGATGCATGAGATGGGTGTGCGCGTACGCTGGGCTGGACGGACGGGCCGATTGTGGGCAAGTGTGATTTCCGAGTTAGAGCGCGCCGAAGCGCTCACAGCGAAAAACAAGGTTCTTACGCTGAACATGTGTGTCAACTACGGTGGCAGATCAGAGATTGTCGATGCGGCACTCGAACTTGCCCTAGATATCAAGCGAAAGAAGATTGATCCAGAAAAGCTATCGGAGAAAAAATTTGGGCAGTACCTTGATATCCCCTCTGATGTAGATCTCTTCTTACGTTCGTCTGGAGAGGAGCGGATAAGTAATTTTCTGCTCTGGCAGTCTGCCTATGCAGAGTTAGTTTTCTTAGATGTACTTTGGCCAGATGTTCGTCGAGACACGCTCTGGAAAGCTATTGAGATTTATGCTGCGCGAGATCGAAGATTCGGAAAGGCTTGAGGCAGTTAACACTTACTGCATAATCCAAATAATTCGACCGTGTGCCCGACCTCGCGGAAATGATGTTCCTTCGCAACTGCATCGGCCCATCGCTCTACCGAACTTCCCTCAATTTCAACGGTAGATCCGCACGAGCGACAGACCAGATGATGATGGTGGCTAGTGCCGCAGAGACGGTAGAGCGCCTCGCCATCTTCGCGACGGAGCACATCGACAATCTTGTCATCTAAGAGCGATTGGAGCGCTCGATATACGGTAGTGAGACCTATTCCATCGCCATCTCTGCGCAGCAACTGATAAAGCTCTTGCGCGCTAGCAAATCCGCCGACCCGCTCAAGAGTGGAAATCAGCTTGATCTGCGACTTATTCATGGTTGTGCGGTTCATCCTCGTGGT
>CAYQLC010000025.1:0-11424 GCA_964418325.1 uncultured Bifidobacterium sp. | reverse complement strand
TGGAAATCAGCTTGATCTGCGACTTATTCATGGTTGTGCGGTTCATCCTCGTGGTGCTCGCCCTCGTGGGGAATCGACTTCGAGGTTTCATCGTGATGATCTTCAGCGCCATGAGCATGGGTACTGTGCAAGAGCGAGACCATCGCCCACATTGCAACGACTCCAATAGCTGTGGCTGCAAGAGTTAAACGTGATGAATGTTTTGCATGCGCCTCTGGAAGGATATGGCTCGTTGCAAGATAAATGATGATGCCAGCAAAAGCGGCGAGGTAAAGAGCGATGAAATCCTCACTAAAGGCCACCATGGAACCAAGGGTTGCGCCAGAAATTCGCGCCACTGTATCTACACCAATAAGCCATTTGGCATTCTTACTCCAATGGCCACTCTTGATAAGGAGCGAGACGGTGTTTAGGCCATCGCTGAAGGCGTGAACTAAAAGAGCGATGAAGACAGCAATACCAAGTTGGTTGCTTACTTTGAAGGCAACGGCGAGCGCCAGTCCATCAAGAAATACATGTCCACCCATGGCAACGGCACCAAGGCCGCCAGCAACATTCGCTGAGTGCTTATGGTCGTGACCGTAATCAGATTCAGCTGGTTCATGGGAACCAAAGAAGCGCTCATAAAGATGCAATGTGAGGAAGCCACCAATTAATGCAATGGACACCGCTGGTGCACCAAGAACCTCGTTGCTGCTATGGGCGAAGACTTCAGGTAAGAGATCAAAGGCGACTAAGCCCAGGAGTAAGCCGGCGGCAAGGCCGAGAACCAGGTGGAGGCGATCTTTTGCTTTGAGCGCGAGTAGGCCACCGAGCGCGGTAGCGAGGGCAGTTATTGCAGCGAGGATGATGGGTAGCGTCATGGGGAGAGGGTAGCAAAAATGAAAATGGTTGTCATTAACATTTTTCACCCCTCTTATGGTTGGTATGAGCAATTTTGCCGCTAGCAGCAGGGGCTGCCGGTACCCTTATATATATGAGCGCCGAATGGGGCGCTCCGCCGACAGCCAGCCGGATGGAGAGGATGACCATGGCAGCCGATCGTCTAGAGAACATAGTGAGCCTTGCCAAGCGCCGGGGCTTCGTTTACCCCTCGAGCGAGATCTACGGAGGGCTTCGCGCCTCGTGGGATTACGGTCCACTCGGAGTGGAACTGAAGAACAATGTGAAGAGACAGTGGTGGCGTTCGATGGTCACTGCTCGTGAAGATGTTGTTGGTATCGATTCGTGTGTGATTCTTGCCCGTGAAGTGTGGGAGGCATCTGGTCACGTCGCAACATTCTCTGATCCGCTCACTGAGTGCACCTCATGCCATAAGCGCTATCGCGCCGATCATCTAGAAGAAGCTTTCGAGGCAAAGCATCATCGCAAACCCGCTGACCTCACTGAGGTCAATTGCCCAGCATGTGGCAACAAAGGTCAGTTCACTGTTCCTAAGCAATTCTCTGGTTTACTAAAAACTTTTCTCGGACCAGTTGAAGATGAATCGGGCCTTGCTTATCTGCGCCCGGAGACTGCGCAAGGAATTTTCATCAATTTCGATCAAGTGCTCACAACTTCGCGCAAGAAGCCGCCATTTGGTATTGGCCAAATCGGAAAATCTTTTCGAAATGAGATTACGCCTGGCAACTTCATATTTCGAACGCGTGAGTTCGAACAGATGGAGATGGAATTTTTTGTAGTGCCAGGAACTGATGAAGAGTGGCATCAATACTGGATAGATACCCGCCTTGCTTGGTACAAAGATCTTGGGATTAACCCAGACCGACTTCGAATCTACGAGCATCCAAAAGAGAAGCTCTCGCACTACTCCAAGCGCACCGCAGATATCGAGTACAAATTTGAATTTGCTGGCACCGAATGGGGTGAGCTCGAAGGTATTGCGAATCGAACTGATTTTGATCTCAAGGCACACTCGGCTTCATCAGGTAAAGATCTGAGCTATTTTGATCAAGAGAAGAATGAGCGCTGGACTCCCTATGTGATTGAGCCTGCGGCTGGTGTCGATCGCTGCGCATTGACATTCATGATGGATGCATTCACCGAAGATGAGGCGCCAAACGCGAAAGGGGAGATGGAAAAGCGCGCCGTAATGCGCCTTGATCCTCGCTTAGCGCCAGTGAAAGTTGCAGTCCTGCCACTTTCGCGAAATGCCGATCTCTCACCAAAGGCGCGCGATCTCGCAGCGCAGCTTCGAAAGAATTGGAATGTCGAATTCGATGATGCAGGCGCAATCGGCCGTCGATATCGACGTCAAGATGAGATTGGCACGCCATTTTGTATCACTATCGACTTCGAATCGCTTGATGATCACGCGGTGACGATTCGAGAGCGTGATTCGATGGCGCAGAGTCGAATCGCAATAGATCAGGTTGAATCATGGCTGGCGCCGCGACTACTAGGCTGCTAAAGCCGCTCACGCTTCCGATTCCATCGGGGGCAATCTCTATTGATCCACCGGTAGTGCTCGCTCCGATGGCTGGTATTACCAATGCTGCATTTCGTCTGCTCTGTCGCGAGCAAGGGGCTGGACTTTTTGTATCGGAGATGGTCACCGCCCGAGCGCTGATAGAACGAAATGAAGAGACGTTGCGGATGATCACTCCGGGTAAGGGCGAATTCCCGCGCTCGATTCAGTTATACGCCGTTGATCCACGCGTAGCTGGCTTGGCGGTACAGATGCTTGGTCGAGAAAACCTCGCTGATCACATCGATATGAATTTTGGCTGCCCAGTACCCAAGGTGACGCGCAAAGGTGGGGGAGCTGCACTTCCATATAAGCGAAATCTCTTCAAAGAGATTGTTGGTTCAGTGGTAAAGAATGCAGCAGAGTTCAACATTCCCGTGACAGTGAAGATGCGTATCGGAATCGATGACGATCACAAGACTTTTATTGATGCGGGAAAAAGCGCAGCTGAACTTGGAGTTTCGTGGGTCGCGCTCCATGCGCGAACTGCCGCACAAATGTATTCGGGCAACGCGCGCTGGGATGCAATCGGTGAGTTGGTTTCAGCGCTCGAACCTTACGGCGTACCGGTATTGGGAAATGGTGATATCTGGTCAGGTAGCGATGGGCTACGGATGGTCAACGAGACAGGATGTGCTGGAGTTGTTGTGGGGCGTGGTTGTCTAGGTCGACCATGGCTCTTTGCCGAATTGGTCGCGGCCTTTGAGGGGCGAGAGCAGCCGCAGCCACCTACGCTCCGACAAGTTGCAGAGATCATGGTCCGTCATGGTCAACTGTTAAGTGAGTATTTCGAGGATGAATTTCGAGCAGCTCGCGATATGCGTAAACATATGGCTTGGTATCTAAAAGGCTTTCGCGTTGGAAGTGAAATTCGCTCGCAATTGGGAATGATTGACGATTTCACTCAAATGCACCAGTTACTGGAACAGATTGAAGAGCAGCCATATCCGCAGGAGATTGGTGAGGCTCCGCGCGGCAGAAGTTCCGGAGTTCGACAAGTATCGCTGCCTCATCGTTGGCTCGAGGATCCCGACGAGATTCCCGCAATTGCTCTAGATGATTCGGTATCCGGCGGATGATCCTCTTCAAACTTGCGTACAAGTTCGTGATTCTTATGCTCACGCTCATCGTAGCGATTCCCGTTTTTTCAACGGCGCGGGTGTGGTGGAGCGGTACCCAATCAGCGAGTGGGGAAGCGAAATTTGCGGTGGTCTTGGGCGCCGCACAATTGAATGGACGCCCTGGAGAGGTCCTTGCTGCTCGATTAGAGAAAGCTCGCGAGCTCTATGAAGATCGCCGCGTCGAGAAAATCATCACTGTTGGCTATGGTCAACCTGGCGATCGCACTACCGAAGCCAAGGCAGGCGCATCATGGTTACGGTCTCATGGAGTTTCACGTAGCGATGTCATCATTGTCAATGCAGGTCTTGATACCTATACAAGCACCGTGGCGTATGCCAAACGAATAGGAAGCGCCAATCAATCTGTATTCGTGGTCACGGATCCATGGCACTGTCTGCGCGCAGTAACTATGGCTCGAGATTTCCAATTACAGGCTGATTGCGTGCCGGTGGATAGTGGCCCCAATAAGTTAGGAAATGCGAGCACTCGCTACCTATTTCGCGAGATGGGGGCGTATCTTGCCTACATCTCACTAGGGCGACGGGGTATCCACTTGAGCGATCACAATGTTCAGAACATCACTGGGGTAACACGTGGTTAGCGACTGCCGGTATAGCGATTCAGATTTCGCCCGATATGTTGATGAGCCAGCAAAGCGCCCAGGCCGTACTGAGTTTGCTCGCGATCGAGCACGAATTATTCACTCATCGGCGCTCCGTCGTTTAGCCGCAAAGACGCAAGTGGCTCAACCATGGGCTAATGACTTCCCACGAACTCGTTTATCTCACTCTTTGGAGTGTGCACAGGTGGGACGAGAGATAGGCGGGGCACTTGGCGCTGACCCTGATTTAGTTGAGAGCGCATGTCTTGCTCATGATTTAGGCCATCCCCCATTTGGACATAATGGCGAGGCAGCTCTTGCAGAGATAGCGCGTGATTGCGGTGGTTTTGAGGGAAACGCACAGAGTTTTCGAATTCTTACCCGTCTTGAACCAAAGACTCTTGATGCCAGAGGAGAGAGCGCTGGATTGAACCTCACTCGAGCAAGTCTCGATAGCGCTATCAAATATCCCTGGCCAGCATCGACAAATTCCCAGAAGTTCGGGGTCTACGACGATGACATCGAGATTTTCATGTGGGTGAAGAATGGCATTACGCAGCAGCGCACGCCGATAGAAGCGCAAATCATGGATTGGGCTGATGATGTCGCATACAGCGTTCACGACTTCGAGGATTCAGTGCACTCTGGCCAGATTGAGATAGAAAATCTTGGCAAAGACCTTCACTTTTTCTACGAGATTGCAAAAGATGACTACTTACCAGACCTTCTTATCCAGGAGATTGAAAGCGCTTTCACGCGCCTGCAGGCTCTTTCATGCTGGCCTTCGCATTTTGATGGTTCGCATGATTCACTGGCGCGACTAAAGGATCTCACCAGTCAACTGATTGGACGATTTGCGCAGGGAGCACAGCGCGCCACTCGCGATCAGTTTGGCGATGGTCGGCTCTCGCGATATTCGGCAGATCTCATCGTGCCTCGAGAAGAACGAGTCGAGGTGGCGCTCTTAAAATCATTCGCTGCTCATTACATTTTTAGGGCGGAGGAATCCAAAGAGCGTTATCTCCATGAACGTGCCCTCATTCATCGATTGGCAGAGGGGCTGCTGGCCTCTGATGGTCAACTCCTGGAGCGAAACTTGGCAACGGGTTGGCGCCAGGCTGACGATCGTCAACGGTTGCGAATCGTGGTGGACCAGATAGCCTCGCTAACAGATCCAGCAGTACCGTTGTTGTTAGCTCGCATCGAGCAGCGCTAGCGAAGGAGTATCGAGAGATGGCCGGGAGAATTCGCGAGGATGATGTCTCGCATGTTCGCCATGCCAGCCGAATTGACGATGTTGTCAGCGATTATGTGCAGCTGAAGAATGCTGGAGGCGGACAGAAGAAAGGGCTCTGTCCATTTCATGATGAGAAGAGTCCCTCATTTCATGTGACTCCGAGTAAGGGTTTCTATCACTGCTTTGGCTGCCAAACCGGAGGTGATGTCATCTCCTTTGTCATGAAGATTGAACATATGTCCTTCACCGAAGCGGTGGAGCGTCTTGCCGATCGAATGAATTATCAATTGACCTATGACGAAGGAGCTACTCGCACTGGGGGTAGTGATCGAAAGCGATTATTAGAAGCTAATCGCTTGGCAGCCCTTTTTTATCAGGAGCAGTTGCAACAACCAGGCCCGGCCCAAGTGGGAAGGGAGTTTCTTCAATCTCGTGGATTTGATAAGGCTGCGGCAGCGAAGTTTGGGGTGGGATATGCACCAGATGAATGGGATGCGCTCTCACAGCATCTCAAAGCGCGTGGCTTTACCGATAGCGAATTGGAATTAGCGGGTCTGACCAAAGCTGGTCAGCGCGGTCACATTGATCGATTTCGCAACCGTTTGGTCTGGCCCATCCATGAAATTTCGGGCGATGTCGTCGGGTTTGGAGCGCGACGACTAAGCGACGCCGATACCGGGCCAAAGTATTTGAACACACCAGAGACACCCATCTACAAGAAGAGTTCGCTCCTTTATGGACTCGAAATGGCAAAGAAAGAGATTGCCAAGAAGCGCCAGGTTGTCGTCGTCGAGGGTTACACCGATGTAATGGCGACCCATTTAGCCGGAATTGAAACGGCTGTTGCAACCTGCGGCACTGCTTTTGGTGATGAACATATCCGAATTCTTCGGCGATTACTGATGGATGACGACGCATTTCGAGGCGAGGTCATCTTCACCTTCGATGGTGATGAAGCTGGACAGAAGGCAGCACTTAGAGCTTTCGATGATGATCAAAAATTTGTCTCACAAACTTTTGTAGCAGTTGAGGAGCGTGGTTTAGATCCTTGCGAATTGCGAATAAAAGATGGCGATGCGGCAGTTCGAGATTTAATAGCACGAAGAGTTCCACTTTTCGAATTTGCTATACGCTCGAAGTTGAAACTTTTTACCTTATCAACGGCAGAAGGGCGAGTGAGTGCGTTAAAAGAGTGCGCACCTTTAATCAACAAAATCCGGGATAAGGCTCTGCGCCCCGAGTACATTCGATCCTTAGCTGGGTGGATTGGTATCGATATTGAGTTGGTGCGCGAGGCAGTAGGCAGAGGTTCGCGTGAGGGCTCCACTGGTGTGCGGCCTAGCCTTGAGAAGAATTCACCCACCTATCTTCTGGAACGGGAAGTACTTAAAGCCATCGTGCAACACTCCGAACTCTCCAGCACATGGGAGGAGTTACTTCCCGAAGATTTTGCTGATGCCTCATTTAGCTCTCTCTTCGCATTGATTGCCAAAGAGCCAAAGAAGCTCGCCACTATCTCTGATTTGGTAAGCCAAGCAGAGCCCGAGGTTGCTGCCTTGATTACCGAGTTGACTGTAGAGCCAATGCGAACAACAGAACCTACGAGTTTGTTCATCGACAGTCTGATAGCTCGTCTTCGTGAAGTGTCAGTGACGCGACAGATTGCAGAGTTGAAATCCTCGCTCCAGCGCTTGGATCCGGAGTCAACCGAATATGGACCAGCTTTTGCGCAGTTGATTGGGCTCGAGGCGGTGCGCCGCGCTCTCCATGAGAAAGGCCTGGGCGAAGCCCTGCTCTGAGTATCTGCTCATTTTCGCGGCAGGCCAATGCTGCGATAAAGTACGCCGGGTTCATTCCCCGATAGCTCAATTGGCAGAGCAGCCGGCTGTTAACCGGCAGGTTCTTGGTTCGAGTCCAAGTCGGGGAGCATCTGCTTTATCAATTCCAGTATTTCTCACTCGGCGATAAAGTTTTTCCCAGGAATTTTTGAGGCGTCAGCGAGATAATGAGACTTATGCAGGTCGCTACTTACGCATCTAATCTTCTGGCTCGCAACCGGCGGGCGATTCTGGCTTTTGTCGCCGGAGTCGCTATAGCTGGCGGGGGAGCGTATGCGGTCACCTCTACCACTCCAAAAATTTCTGCCTGCGTGGATAATCGAACGAAGGTCATGTATCTGACTGAGAAGACTCGCTGCCCGGTCGGGCGCACGCTCGTATCATGGAACGTCTCTGGACCTGCCGGGCCTGCTGGACAAGATGGAATAACAAGAGAGAATTCCGGAAATCTTTCCATCAAAGATATTGCCAAAAAAGTTCTGCCTACCGTGGTATCCATCTCGGTCAGTGCTCCAACGGGAAGTGGTACCGGCTCGGGATCGGTGATTCAAAGTGATGGTTCGAAGAGTTTCATTGTGACGAATAATCATGTGATTGATGATGCCGTTGCCGGAGGGAAAGTCACTGTCGAATTCCAAGATGGCACCGAGCTTGCCGCAACAATACGTGGTCGGGATATTGCCTACGATTTAGCTGTGTTGCAGATTGCCAAAGGTAATCTTCCGACGATAAAAATCGGAGATTCGTCGAAGGTAGTCATCGGTGATTTATCAGTGGCAATTGGCTCGCCACTTGGTCTCTCGGGCACCGTAACAAGCGGAATCATCTCAGCCCTTAATCGACCGGTACTTGCGGGAAGTAATGATCGCGCCTCCTATATTGATGCGCTGCAAACAGATGCTGCTGTAAATCCTGGCAACTCGGGTGGTCCGCTCGTCGACGGCCAAGGTGAGATGATTGGCGTCAATTCTGCGATTGCTGGTCTTGGCTCCCAATCAGGAAATATCGGGCTTGGATTCGCGATCCCGGTAAATCAAGCTATGCGCGTAGCAAATGAGATTATTGAAACGGGAAAATCCACTAGACCACTTCTTGGGGTGAATTTCGATCCTAGTTACAACGGCAACGGAAAAATTTTCGGTCTTGTGCGAGATGGCGCTGCACAAAAAGCGGGGATTCCAGTAAATAGCGTAATCAAAGCTATCGATGGCTTTGTGATTAAAAGTGATATCGATGCAGTGGTGCGCATTCGCTCCTATCCGCCAAATAGCACCGTATCCATCACCGTTGAATTGCCCAATGGCGAGCTAAAAACGTTTTCTGTAACGCTTGGGTCAGCCCCTGCAAATCAGTAACCCATCTACCAGCACAATCAGATTTGGCGGAGTAGGCTTGGGTTCATGGCTGAATTCCATTTGAAGATTTCGCTTCCCGATCGACCAGGCTCACTCGGCTCGGTCGCATCGGCAATTGGATTTGCCGGTGGCGATATTCGTAATTTCACCGTTGTCAGCAACGAAGGCGGTAAGGGGATCGATGAAGTTGTCGTCGCCATTCCTGGAACTGACCCCACTGACCTACTCAATGTGTTGGGTCAAATTGGTGGAGTAGAAGTCTTATCAATTGAGTTGCTGAAGTAGAAATTAAAGAAATTTATTGAGCGAGCGCTCAGCATTAAAGGGCGCTGATTTATCGTAAGAGAGTTCCAAGAGTCGATTCCATTTGGCGGTTCGCTCAGAACGATGGGTGGATCCGACTTTGATTTGACCAGCGTTCGAACCCACAGCCAAATCAGCAAGCCAGCTATCTTCAGTATCTCCCGAACGTGCCGAAACCACAGTATTCCAATGGCATCTCTTAGCCTCTTTGAGCGTTGAGATTGCCGCGAAGAGCGACCCTGCTTGATTTGGTTTTATCAAGATTGCATTCGCCTCAGCTTGCTCAATTCCTGTTGTCAGTCGATTGAGTTGCGTGGCATATCGATCATCGCCGAGAACTTGGATGCGCGAGGTGAGTTCACTCTGATTGCGCCAACCAACGTTGTCATCCTCGGCAGCGCCATCTTCTACGGAGATGATTGGATACTTTTCAATCCAACTCTGCCATCTCGAGACAAATGCCTGGGAATCGAGAGAGACCTCTGCTCCATGGTCGTGAACCAAATATTTGTCGCCAGTAAAAAGTTGGCTTGCCGCGATATCTAAAGCAAGATGGGCTTTACCTGAGAGCTTGACGTTGTCTATTGCCTCAGCTACCAGCGCAATCGCTTCTTCATCGCTAGCGAGCTTTGCTGTCAGCCCGCCCTCATCTGCAACAAGCGAGGTATCGAAACCTTTCTTGTGAAGGATCGATTTAGCTTTTTCTCTTATTTGCCAGATCCACTCAAGCGCTTCTGGAAAGCTCGTTGCCAGCGTGGGAATCACCAAAATATCCTGTAGATCGATGGCGCGACCTGCGTGAGCGCCGCCCGAGAAGATATTCACCATAGGCATCGGAATTGATGGCTTAGAACCGACATGTTGCGCGATTACATCAAATGGTTGGACGTTGGCACGTTTTGCGTAAGCCAGCCACGTGGCAATTGAGATTGCTACCGGAATGTGGCCGCCGTATTTGGATTGGGTCAGCGTCGAGTCAAAAGTTCGCAAAATGCGATCTAATTCAAAAAAGTCATTGCCCGCGATTCCGATTAGGGCGGGAGCGACCTCTTTGGTGAACCTTGCAATTGCTTCGGTAACGCCAAGACCATTGAAAGAATCTTTACCATCCCGCAAGAAAAGCGCCTCATGGCTTCCAGTGCTGGCGCCGGAGGGTGCAAGGGCAATTGCGTGGTGAGAATCCAAGTGCACTCGTGCAGCTACTGTTGGCACGCCTCGCGAATCAAGGGCCTGCCAGAGATCAATACGAGTGATGTTCGACATAATGGTTTGAGTTACAAGACGCCAAATTTGGCAAAGGCTTCACTTGGCGGCATGCCCTCTTTCACAGCTTTGCGAAAGAGGTTCTCACCAGAATTCTTTTCTTCGACAAAGGTAATAACTTGTGGAATCAAATGGTTTGGCACAACAACAACTCCATCAACATCACCCACGATTAAATCTCCAGGGTTGATGACTACGCCATCTATCTCTCCTGGCACGTTATGTGCAACTACTTCATAACGACTATTGATATCTATCGGCCACGTACCGGTACCGAAAACTTTAAAACCCAGCGCGCGCGTCCGCGCGACATCTCGGACTGGAGCGTCGGTGAGCGCACCGGCTGCACCTTTGAATTTGCACGCGTTAGAAAGTAATTCTCCCCAAAGGGCAGACTTCTGACGTCGCCCCGACGGTTTGATAAACACATCATCTTTCCCAATCGCGTCGAGTGCTTTGAGTAATCCGACATAGGGAACTTCAGGCGCTGCATCAACTGGCTCTAGCCGGACTGGAAAGGCGTATCCCATCATCACGCCTTCGCCAGAGATCATTTCGATATCTGAACCCAAGACCTGGTTCCGATACCCCAGGTGGTCGAGGCAGTCAGAGGTGAGGGCAGCGTTGAAGATTGGACGAAGGGGCTCAAGGTCTGGGCGAAGCGGAGTGGAGGAGGTCATGGCGATAAGGGTACGGCCCGCGCCCCACTCGGCGCCAAGGGGTCAGCGACAAAGCCATCAGGTTAAGGCGGGCAGAAGTGTCAAGTTTGGGTTGAGGGTAATGCGAAAAAAACTTTAAAAAAGCGCTGTGTTTTCCGTCATATAAATTGACAAGACCCTGGTTATGAAGAACGCTTTGTCCCGTAGTTCTGCTACACCAAACCCTCGCAGAGAATGGAATATGGATGCGTAAAAGCACATTGAAATTCGTTGCCGGTCTATTTGCAATTGCACTTCTTGCAGCAGGTTGCTCATCATCGAGCGATACCGCATCGGAAGAGACCGCAACAGAAGAGTCAGCTGAAGTAGTAGCTGATCCTGAGCTCGAAATCTTTACCTGGTGGGCTGCAGGTGGAGAAGCAGCAGGCCTTGCTGGCCTCGAAGCTGAGTTCGCAGCAAACAACCCAAATACCAAGTACATCAACGCAGCTATCTCGGGTGGTGCCGGCGTTAACGCCAAGGCAGTTCTCCAGAGCCGCCTCGATGCAAATGATCCACCAGATTCATTCCAAGCTCACG
>CAYQLC010000024.1:0-20132 GCA_964418325.1 uncultured Bifidobacterium sp. | reverse complement strand
CGAGATAGCCCGTGTTCTTGCCAGGGAGGTTGATATCGAAGGAGATGGAAACGGTTGCAGACACCTCTCCACTATAGGTTCTGCCGCATACCTGGGAAAGGCTCGTGAGTAACTTTTATGTAAAGAACGAATAATGTTCGGTTATGACGTATTTTTCCTTGTAGCCTCCCCATTTATCCCATTGAATTAAGCCAAGGTTCGGGGGTTTCGTCTGCGTTCCTAGCCCTTGAATATCAGTCGCTAGTGGAAGCTAGTGAAATTAGAGAAATAGGTAATCAATGAATCTACGCTCAATCACCAAGCGTAAAGTGATTGGCACCGCCGTTGCGGGCGCCTTGATCTTCTCACTTGGCAGTGCTGTTGTACCTGCACAGGCTGCGAAGAATGAGTTGGTTGTCGGTTCCACTCAAGGAATTCCGCAACTTAACCCAATCATTCGTACCTTTGCATTCGAAGAGACTCTCTTCCCACTCCTATGGTCAAGCTTGACCACTTGGAAGCCTGACGGATCTGTCGGGCCACAACTTGCAAAGTCTTGGAAGGCAAATAAGGCAGCTACCCAATGGACATTCACCCTTGTAAAGGGTGCAAAGTTCTCGGATGGCAGCGCTCTAGATGCCAAGGCTGTCAAGGCAGTCTTTGACTATGCCATCGACGAGAAGACCGTCACACAAGAGCGAAATAAGATTAAGTCAATCAAGAGCGTTAGAGCCTCTGGTGACAAAGTTATCTTCACGCTTACCGATCCAAACGCCCTCTTCCCAGAGGCTATCGCCTGGATCAAGATGATCAAGGTCAGTGAAGTGGCAAACTTCAACAAGAAGCCATCAACTTCTGGCCCATACACAGTCTCTGCATTCAGCCCTAACGAGTCATTGACTATGGTGGCTAATCCACGCTACTTCGGAAAGAAGCCAAGCGTAAAGACCATCAAGTTCGTCAAGGCTGCCGATCCAACTGCTGCTGTGACTTCCCTTCGCTCTGGCGACATCGATGTTATGTACCAGTTGCCACTTGCAGACGCTGCTCCACTTCAAAAGGACAAGAACCTTCAGCTCGTTAAGGCAAAGGTCTCCAGCGTCTCTGTTACATGGGAGTACGACTTGACCTCCGCTCCGTTTAACAACATCAAGGCTCGCCAGGCAGTTGCTTATGCAACTGACCGCGCAAAGATCTTGAAGTCTGCTTACTACGGTTTCGGACAGGTCACCTCTTTCAACACCATCGTTCCTGACAAGTCGCCATGGAACTGCGGCACTGCCGGCGGACTAACCAAGTACAACTTCGATCTTCAGAAGGCCAAAGCGCTATTTGCTGAAGCAGGAATTACTTCCTTTACTTGGTGGGGCGTCTCAGGTGCTCTTCCTGAGTTCGATGCAATGGGCCAAGTTCTTCAAGCCGATCTCAAGACAATTGGTATCGACATGAAGATTGAGAACAACGAGGTCGGAACATGGGCCGCGAAGTTCTACCCAGCTGGAAAGACCTACCCAGGTCTTCTCCTACCTAACTATCAGTCAGTGCCAGGTGAGCCAGGATTCTCGATGAACTTCCTTCTTTCAGGACGTGCCGAGAGCAACTGGAATAACAAGGCATACGATGATCAATACACCAAGGCGATCGGAACTCTTGATGCCAAGAAGCGTAAGGCTGAATGGTGCAAGGCGATGAAGATGGAGAATGAGCAACTTCCGCTTATCACTCCATTCGTCTTCGATGTTCTTCACGCAGCACGTGCGAACGTAAAGGGCGCATGGGTTGAGGGTGGCGGACAAATGCACCTCGAAGATGTAAAGATCTCCTAATTCACACTAAATAAATAGCGAAGGAGTTACTCTTAACTTATGTTGCGGTATTTGATCCGTAGAGGAATATCAAGTCTTGCTGTCCTTGTGATTAGCGTGCTCTTGGTTTTCCTTGCGATTCGAATACTTCCGGGGGATCCCGTGTTGGCAAAACTCGGTGCCGCAACCGAAGTGACTCCTGAAGCTTTAGCACTCATGCGGAAAGAAGCGGGTCTAGACCGCCCGCTTCTTTCCCAGCTCTGGACTTGGGTAGCAAATGCCCTGCAGGGTGATTTAGGTACTTCGTACTTCTCACAATTCAAAGTCACTGAGTTGGTTGCTATTCGATTACCGGTCACCTTCGAATTAACTTTTTTCATCATTCTTTTCGCTGTGATCTTCTCACTGATACTCGCGCCACTATCTGTTCGTAAGCCTGGCGGCGCACTTGATCGTGGAATCGGTTACTTCACTTCTGTGGGTCTTTCGGTTCCTGGCTTCGTCATCGGCATCGTATTAATTCTGGTTTTTTCGCTGAGATTTCAAATTCTTCCATCTCGAGGATTCACTCCCTTAAGTGAGAGCGTCACGGAAAATCTCAAATTGATGATCCTGCCTTCGATCACGGGCGGATTGACAGCAACCCCCTATTTGGTTCGATACCTGCGCGCCTCGATGTTAGAGATCAAGCAGTCACCGTTTATCCGAACGGCGGAGGGTAAGGGATTATCTAACTCGCGCATCATGTTTCGACATATTCTGCCCAACTCGCTTGTGCCGGCCCTCACTATGTTGGGGTTGATCGTCGGCTATACATTAAGCGGTGTAGTGGTAATCGAATATATGTTTGGTCTGCCGGGTATTGGTTCTCTCGCTATCGAGAGCGCCTTCAAACGTGATTACGCGGTAATTCAAGGCGTCGCATTAACAATTATCACATTATTTATAGTCACAACATTTCTCTTTGATCTGCTTTGCGGACTAGTTGATCCGCGACTTCGAATGAACAAGGAGGAGAAGCTTGAAGCGTAAATTCTCCTTCAGCGGATTCACGGTTTTACTCATAATGGCGCTCTGCTTGCTCTGCCCATGGATTGCGCCGTATGACCCTTATGAAATTGGCGCCTCTGATCCATTCCTGGGGCCAAATCGAACTAATTGGTTTGGTACCGATGATCTTGGTCGAGATTTGCTCTCCAGAATTCTTTATGGTGGTCGAATCACAATCTTGGTCGCGATTGCAGCAACGGTCATTGCGCTAATTATTGGTACTGCATGGGGCCTTGCTGCAGGTGTGCGTCGAGGTTGGCTAGATGAGGCGCTCATGCGAACTGCCGATGCAACTATGGCGATTCCACAAATTCTTTTCGGTCTGGTTTGCATCTCGGCGGTAGGCGCGAGCGTTGTTTCGCTTCCGATAGTTGTGGGTGTTTTACTCTCTCCCACCACGGCACGCATGGCGCGCTCTGCGGTCGTTACCGAACTCTCCTCTCAATATGTCGTAGCCGCTCAAGCATCGGGGTTCACTCGCACTCGATTGATTTGGTCAGAAGTGATGCCGAATATCGCGCCCCAGTTATTGGTGCAATTGAGTATAAATGCCGCCGCTGCGGTGATGCTCGAGGCAACATTGAGTTTTATTGGCCTAGGCATACAACCTCCTAATGCCTCATGGGGAACCTTGATGCTTCAAGGGTATGCAAAAATCTGGAACACCTATTGGTTTGTTGCATTCCCAGCTCTCGCAGTCACCATAACAATTTTGGCCTTCAACGCCTATGGTGAGCGGATTCGAAAAAATCTGGATTCGCGAAGGTCATCGGCACATGAGTAATCTCATCGAAGTTCGCAACTTGACTCTTACGGTCCCCTCGACAAAAGGGCGCGTTCCAGTGATTCAAGACTTGAGTTTTTCCATCAAGCAAGGCGAAAAGCTTGGACTAGTGGGGGAGTCTGGCAGTGGAAAATCACTGACCGCATATTCCTTGATGCGATTAATCAAAGATCCGGTGCGCATCGAGTCTGGCGAGATTTTGATTGATGGTATTGATGTATTGAAATTGAGTTCAGAACAATTTCGCAAATATCGTGGCAGTGAAATTGCGATGATTTACCAAGATCCCATGTCGGCTCTCAATCCCATAATGAAGATTGGTGATCAGATTGTCGAAAGTATCCGACTACATAAGAAGTTAACAAAAGCAGAGGCGCTTAAATTGGCAATTGAATTGTTGGCAAGTGTCGGAATTCCTGAGCCAGAAGAGCGAATCAATTCCTATCCTTTTGAGATGTCTGGTGGAATGCTGCAACGAGTGGTCATTGCCATTGCTCTAAGCGGTGAGCCGAAAGTTCTGATTGCAGACGAAGCCACTACGGCACTAGATGTGACAACTCAGGAGCGAGTTCTTAATCTTTTGAATCGACTTGCTGCGGAACGAAACTTGTCAGTCTTACTAATCACCCATGATCTAGGTGTTGCCGCTCAATTTTCAGATCGAATCAACGTTATGTATGGCGGAAAATTAGTTGAGCAAGGAAAAATAAAGGACGTTTTCACCGATCCTTATCACCCATATACGCGCGCCCTCTTAGATTCCCGCTGTGATTACACCGTTGACGTAAATAAGCCGATCACATCCATCGCCGGACAGCCACCTCGACCAGACAACAGACCCCCTGGATGCGTATTTGCACCCCGCTGCGAACATGCGATTTCACAATGTACGAGCGAAGTCCCGGCCCTTCGTGCGGTTGGCGAAAGACAAGTGGCCTGCATTCGAGTCGAAGAATTGTTGTCGGTGCATAGATAATGACTCTGAACATAATCAGCGTAGAGAAACTCTCTCGAGAGTTTAAAGGTTCGGGTGGCACCGTTCGAGCCCTTGATGCCATAAGTCTGAGCGTCAAAGAGGGAACAACCCTCGCAGTTGTCGGCGAGTCAGGAAGCGGCAAGACGACGGCAGCGCGCCTAATACTTGGATTGGATGCACCGAGTAAAGGTTCGATTTCAGTCCTTGGTCAAGAAATCACCGCCTTCGGGCCAAGCCAGATGCGTCCACTACGCCGTGATATTCAGGTGGTTCAACAAGATCCATTTAGCCAACTCAACCGACGCCACACCGTGAAGCGAATCATCGAAGGGCCCATGTTGGCTTTCAAAGTGGGTGATAAGAAATCACGGGAGCAACGAGTAATTGAGTTGCTTGAGGCTGTAGGTCTTGAACGTGAACACTTGAAACGTAAACCGCATGAGCTTTCTGGTGGACAATGTCAACGAGTGGCTATCGCACGTGCACTAGCACTGGATCCAAAGATTCTTATCCTTGATGAAGCTGTCTCGGCGCTTGATGTATCGGTGCGAGCTCAAGTCTTGAATCTTCTCAAAAAGTTACAGAAAGATAGAGGTCTTACTTACCTCTTCATAACTCACGATTTGGGTGTAGCCCACTATATGGCTGATGAGATTGTCGTAATGTTCCGTGGTCGCATCGTCGAGCGTGGAACTCGTGCCGAAGTTTTCCAAACGCCGCGCCATCACTACACGGCAGGTTTGCTGGCATCAGTCCCAGTAGCTGACTTCCGAGAGTCCAAAGCCCCGATCTCCGATGTCATCGTGCAAGCGACTCCCAACAAAGAGGATGCTTGCGCCTATCGTTCTCGTTGTCCGGTCGGCAAGACTCTCAATGATTGTGCTTCGAAGGCGTTGGCTGAAACAATGGGGAGCTCGACACATGGCTGGCTTTGTCACTTTCCCATCGAACGATAGGTGGTTCTCATGAGTAAAAATGTTGCTGTTGTCACTGGTGCTGGTTCTGGAATTGGGCATGCGATTGCCTTAAGACTTGCTCAGGATTATGCGCTAGTCAATATTGATATTAACGGCGAGAACCTTGCCAAAGTGGAGCGCGAAATCGCTGCCAAAGGTGGCGAGGTGCAATCGATAGTTGGCGACGTTGCCAAGCGTGAGACCCACATAAAAGCTCGCGAGTTAGCCGCTGCAAAAGGGACTCTCACTGCGTGGGTGAATTGCGCCGGTTGGACACGTGGCGCCGCGCTCCATGATTTCCCCAACGATTCAAAGGTCTTCGAAGAACTTATGGGAACCAATCAGAATGGAACTTTCTGGGGTTGTGCCGAGGCGGTGCATTACTTCGTCAATCACAAAATAAAGGGTGCAATTGTTAACATCTCTTCTGTCCATGGCCGACGAGCCTGGCGAGATCATGCGGTCTATGAGATGACCAAGGGAGCCGTCGATGCGCTGACCCGAAATGTGGCAGTCACTTATGGCCCGTACGGAATTAGATGTAATGCTGTAGCGCCGGGAGCTGTAATGACTCCGGCTCTAGCGCAGAGTTTTGTCGATGCTCCCGATCCAAAGGCTCGCCGGGAATCGCTGGAGTTACTTACCCCATTGAAGCGAATAGCGAATGCTTTAGAGATCGCGGAGGTAGTTGCCTTCTTGCTCTCGGACAAGGCTTCGTATGTCTCTGGCCAAAGTCTGGCAGTCGAGGGAGCGTGGACTTCAGCACTTGGTGTGGGTGACATCGATCCAGATCTTGCTCGAAATTATGGGTTAGATCCGAAAACTGGTTTACCGCTAGGGTAATTGAATGCGCGATCCCTTCTCATCTCGCCCGGTCGGCCATTATGGCCGCCGGTACCTCTGGGAAGGGCACGAAATCATCGAGCTCAACTCTGCAGAGCTCACGGTGAAGATCAGTCTCACTCGTGGCGCAGAAATTCTTGAGCTAAGAGATAAGCGAACGAACCTCGATTTACTCTGGCATAACCATGAAGATATTGTTCGAAATCGCGAATTCATCTCTAGTCGCAATTCTGAATTTGGAAATTTTCTCGAACATTTTTCGGGTGGCTGGCAAGAGGTATTACCTGCCGCCCAGTACCCGGTTGAGTACAAGGGCATCAAAGTTGGTGGACATGGTGAAGCAGCCCTCTTGTCCTGGAATTTTGAGTTGGTCAAGGATTCAATCTCAGAGTTAGTGGTGAAACTATGGGTGGATCTGCGCCTCTTCCCTCTTAGATTGACTCGATTGATGACGCTCAAAGGTGAGACTCTTCGATTTGATGAGACGGTCGAGAATTTAGGTCAGGAAGAGATTGAATTTCAATGGGGACAACATTTAGTTCTCGGTGGGCCGCTAGCAGATCCCGGCGCAGAGTTGATGATTGATGAGGGCGAACGCTTTGAAGTACCGCACTATCCAAGTCCTACCTACCGTTTCGAAGTCGATCAAGTCGGCGCCTGGCCATCAATTCGCAGGACAGGCGGGCAAGTCGAGGATTTACAGAAACTTCCAGCAAACGACGGCACCGATGGCCATGTAATTCTTGGTCCGATGAAAAATCCTGATGTCACCCTCGCCAATATCGCGATTGGCCTCAAGGCGCGAATGCGATGGAGTGGGGAGACCTACCCGTATTGCTGGATCTGGATGGTTTGGGGCGGAATCAAGCAATACCCGCTCTGGGGCGCACATCGTTTAGTAACAATCGAACCCTTCTCATCGCCGGTCATTTCACTGACTGATGCAATCAAAAGTGGGAAAGCGCTTGTGGCAAAACCAGGAGGTATCGTCTCCTCTTGGGTCGAGTTTTCCGTTTCGGAAATTGCATGAGAGTTAACTTAAGGAGCTCACTGTGAAGATAACCAAGATTTCCACGACAGTCGTTAATGCAGATTTACGTAACTGGGTGATTGTTCGCGTTGATACCGATGAGCCTGGGCTGTATGGACTTGGCGAAGCCACCGTGGAATTCCAAACCGAAGCCGTAGTGGGTGCAGTGAAGTCCCTTGCCCCGCTGATTATTGGTCGAGATCCCCTTGAGATCGAACGAAATTGGCAGATCGTCTACCGTCACCCGTTCTTCAAAGGCGGAGTTGTCTCAATGTCTGCCTTGAGTGGAATAGATCAGGCGCTATGGGATATTCATTCAAAGAATCTTGGCGTGCCACTCTGGCGCGCACTCGGTGGATTAGCCCGCGACCGGGTTCGACTCTACGACCATCTCGGTGGCGGCAGCTCAGAGGCGGTTTACGATTCAGATACTGCAAAATCTTTTGCAGAGAAGATGCTTGAGAGTAAAGAATTAGGTTTCACCGCGGTAAAGATCCTCGCGGTACCACAAGCTGCTCCACTCGAGGGCGCTAAGAAGTTAAAACATGCGGATACTTTGATGCGTGCTGCCCGGGAAGCAGGTGGCGATGACATAGACATCATGGTTGATTTCCACGGTCGCACCTCTGCGGCTATGGCAATTCAATTTGCTGAAGTACTTGCGCCATACAAACCCTTCTTCCTTGAAGAGGTAGTGCAACCTGAGCAGTACGAAGCAATGAAACGCGTGAAAGAAAAAGTCTCGATCCCGTTGGCAGCAGGCGAACGTCTATACACGCAGCAAGAATTCCTGCCCTTCCTCAAATCAGGTGTATTCGAAGTCGCCCAACCCGATGTATGTCATGCCGGCGGCATCACTGGCCTGAGAAAAATCGCCGCGCTCTGCGATGCATTTGGAGTGGTGATGGCCCCGCACAATCCACTGGGACCGATAGCGACCATGGTCAATGTGCACTTAGGACTTGTCACGCCAAACTTCCTCATCCAAGAGGTGATGCGTGCAGATGTTCCATGGCGTAAAGATGTTGTCGAGGGAACGCCCGAAATCGTCGCGGGACATATCTTGCCCCCAACCTCTATTGGAATCGGAGCGAGAATCAACGATGATGCAGCGGCTAAGCATCCTTACAAACAAGATGCTCCAGCGCAGTGGTTCCACAGCGATGGATCAGTTGCGGACTGGTGATGACTCAGTAGTTCCATTGATTTTCCAGAGGAGGTAGCCTGCTATTGCTACTGGAATCATCATTGCGTAGCCAACCACATAGCCAAGATTGTCAAAGATTATGGCTAGCAAGAACGGTGCAAATCCATAGGAAAATGATGCACCTATCATGTACCGTGAAATTCGGAACTCAGCATGAGAAAAGCCCTCAGAAACCCGAAATGCTCCCATTCCAAATAATGGTGCAATTCCTATCGCGGAAATAGTTAAGCCCACCATAGTGATTATCGGATCCTCAAAAACGCAAATGATTGAAACGCCACAGACGATAGCGAACATCGCAATCCGCATTACCAATTGTGGGTCAGGTTGGAAAAGCGCTAGAGATAAACGCCCTGTTGCGATCCCGTAACTCATTATCGCTGCGCCAAGAGCGCCGAGTGCAACTGGGGCTTCGCGACTTACCAAAAGGTCAAGAGCCCAAAACCCAATCCCAACTTCCAAGATGCTATTGATGGCACCAAATGCAACTAGTCGAGTTTTCAGCGCCCGAGTAAAAATGTCTGTCGGATGTTGATGAGTGCTCTCGGGTGCAAGAAACTTAACTTTACGAATGCTGAAAAAGGATATGGGTGTGAGAATCAATGCTCCGACGATGATGGGTAATCGCCAGCCATTCCCCGCATGCAATGAAGCGCTGATAATCAAAATTGCGCTAGCGCCAACTACTGCTTGAATTCCCGTCTGCAACATCATTCTTCGCATAGAGGGAGCTTTGTCGTGAGAGATTTGCGCGAGACTAATCGCATTAACGATTGTCTGTGAGAATGCCGCACACCCTAATGCTGGAACTGTAAAGAGAATCGATGGTGCGGTCACTAGAACCATGACACCACAAAACATGAAAAAGAGCATCGCACGCATTACGCGTTCGCGCCCAAATCTATTGATTAGCGGAACCGCCAGCCTGGCTCCTAGCGGAGCGCTAATTCCAACTGCCACGTTATGAAGACCGGCCAGTGTTCTGCTGATCTCTAAATCAAGCCGCAAGAGTGGAATAGCCGCGCCAGCAGACCAGAGTAGGTAAGAGCCAATTGCGGCCATTAAGAGAATGGCGCGAAAGTTATTAGGCTCTTGCTTCACTCTCCGAAGTTTATTCTGATACTCACTGGTATTCCCAGAATATTTTGGGCAATCATCGCCACTTTTTCTATCCGTTCCGAATTTCGCACATAGGAGAAGTCATGTTCAGCAGCGAATTTACCTGGATCGAGAAAATCAAGGGTGAGAACGCCATCACCATACGCTGCAAGTCGAGCATCGAAGAAAGCTAACCAAAGAATTCGGTCTTGACGAAGAAGTTCATCGAGGACCTCATTCCAGCGTGACTTTATATCGTCAAGCGTGGCATCCAATGTCAAGCCAAGAACGAATAAACAACTGCCAGGGCGGCGAGCACCACAATCAGGATGAAACCTGGCCCCTTGACTAACTTTGGGTGCAGCGGCTTCATCAATGAGGCGAGCAGAACAAGTGCGCCGATAAGAATTGCGAAACTTCCAGCGCTGAAATCGATATAGCGCCAGTTAATCAGGCCAACAGCTAGGGATGTGTATCCAATCAATCGAACATTCGTCATGTTCGCAATTTACCAAATAGTCCAGCCGCCATCGACGACCAACGCTTGTCCAGTTATGAAAGAAGAGCCTGGAGCTGCAAGAAAGAGGATGGCAGTACGAAGTTCGCGATCAGTGCCAATCCTGCCCATAGGTGTTGCCTCTGAGACTGCATCAAGAAGTGGCCCAGGGGAGAAGTATTGGCGATTTACCGGACTATCAAAACTGCCGGGGCAGAGCGCGTTGACCGTCACACCTGATTTTGCAACCTGAGCTGCGAGGAATTTAGTTAAGCCAATCAATGCATGTTTACTGGTGAAATATGAGGGCATATGCACACCAAGTCCGGGGTAACGCCGCTCATCTCCGGCCACTACTCCATATATAGAGGAGATGTTGATGATTCGCCCCCACTGGTTCTTGATCATTCCGGGAAGGAGGAGTTGAGAGAGCCAAAATGGCGCCTCAACGTTAAGGGTCATGATGCGTTTCCAATCAACCGACTGTTCCTCCCACCACGGGGCTCGATGAGCAAGCCCAGAACTATTGACAAGGATGTCAATCGAGCCAATTCGGGAGACAAGGGCGACCACATCGTCATAGTTGGTGACATCACATTGCTCAGCGGAGAGCTTCGGATATTTACCGTGAAGTTCTGTGACGACTGTGTCGAGAAATTCTTTACGTCTACTTGCGATGATGACCTCAGCGCCAGCATCTAAGAGCGCTAGCGTGAACTGTCGTCCAAGACCATCGCCGCCACCAGTGACGAGCGCTCGCTTTCCGGTGAGGTCAAAATCAGAGAGATCTAGAGCCTGTGAATGAGTACCCATAGATTTGACGGTATCAGTAAGCGGGTTTAAGCAGAAGTGCTGGAGAAAGTCGTGGCGCTCTCTTGATCTGATTCCCAGGCCTGTCGCTCTTTAGCTCGCGGTCTCTCTTGTTTCTCTAGCTTCTCTGGCTTCTCTGGTCTGACCGAGCGCGGACCAGGTTGTACTGGGGCGGGCGCGCTTGGCCGCTTACTTGCTCGAGGCGCGTTCGGATCAATCGGTCGTAAAGGTTCGATCGGGCGAGGCGGAATTATTGGTCGCGCTGGGGGAGTTGGCGGTTCACCAAGTTCTTCTAATGCAACTTGGCGAGCGGTGGTCGCCGCTAGCGTTGCAGCGTTGAGCGCATTTCGCGCTGCAGCTTTTGCCTCAGTGCTCTTGGCGCTTGCCCAAGCGGTTCTGAAATCGAGGCGGGCTTTGTTGATATCCCGCTTGAAATCGTCGTTGATCTCCTCAATTAATTCACTATTCGCTTCATCCCACTCGTCGCGAGCGATCTTGAATTTATCCATCTCAGCGCGAAAGGTATCTTCGGCGCTTTTTCGGATTGTGTTCCACTTTTCAAGAGCAACTTTGAATTCTTCTAACTTTATTTTGTAGGCATCCAGTTGTTGTTGGTAGCTCTGTGCAGAAGGCGTTGGTGAAGGTGAAGCAGAGGGGTTAGTAATCTCATTGGCCTGAGCCACGTGTGGCAACACCAGGCTTGCGATAAGCGCAGCAGCAACGGCGCTGACCACTCGCTGATATCGCATGGGTAGATTCTGACGAATTTCCTTGTGAAGATTCTGTGAAAACCTTGCCGGGAGCGTTGGAAAGTCTGCTTTTTCTGCCAGCGCCCTCCTCATAGCCTGCTCGCACCAGTAGCCTGTAGATATGGCTACTTCAGAGAGCGCAAAGGCGCACGTGCTCGTTGTCGATGACGAGGAGGGGGTGCGCGAGTTGTTGGGGGACGCCCTGCGCGTTGCTGGCTACTCGGTCTCCTCGGCAGCCGATGGGATGTCGGCACTTACTGCTCTTCGTACTAGCCAAGCTGACCTTTTAATCATCGACATCAACATGCCAGTCCTTGATGGATTTGAACTATTGGAGCAGCTGCGAAAGAAGGGCGATCTGACGCCAGCTCTGATGCTTAGCGCTCGTGGAGAGAAGACCGATATCACTCGTGGACTTCGTTTGGGCGCTGATGACTATGTCACCAAGCCCTTTGGGCTAGAGGAGCTCTTGTTGCGAGTGGGGGCGATATTGCGCCGCACTAATGCCATTGCTGTCGAAAACAGCATCCTTCGGTGCGGGCCCTTACGTCTTGATGAAGACCAGCACAAAGTTTTCTTTCACGAAGAGGAAGTTGAGTTATCACCAACCGAATTCAAGTTACTTCAGGAGTTAATGCGGAACAAAGGTCGAGTACTCACTAAGTCCGCGCTGCTGCGCGATGTTTGGGAGATAGATTTTGAGACTGAAACCAGCGTTCTGGATACATATATCTCTTATCTTAGAAAGAAACTTAATCGTGAGAATCTGGAATTCATTCGTACAGTACGAGGCGTTGGCTATCAGATTGTAGATCCTGCGTGAGATTGCAAACCCGTTTTGCCTTGATTGCGGGTGCAATAACGACGGTCATCTCACTCTCAATTGGCTACTTCGCTATTGCGACTGCATATACCTCTGAGATTGAACGTGTGGACTCGCTGATTAATGGAGTATCTGTCAATCTCGATGAGCGAGATCCACTCTCCAGTGCAGTTTTTCTCGCTGATGAGAGTGACTCACAGTTGATTGTTGCACTCCTCGATAGTTCAGGTGAGTTATTCACGGTGCGTACCTCGACCGATGGGCAAATTCTTGATGTCCCTGCCGAAGTAAGTAAAGAAGTTCAAAACCAGTTAGGAACCATTGGAGAGAAAAATCGCTACCGAGCACTTGCTCTGGCACTTGAGGAAGATTCGTACTTGGTACTTGCAGTGCCGATCCGCAGTTTAGAAGAGAATCGAAATCGCAATGTAGAGCGATTAGCTCTCTTCCTTCTGATCTCGCTTTTACTTGCCTTTCTCGCCACCCGAGTCTTCACTCGTCCAGATATCCGGAGAATTGAACGGCTAGCAGAACGAGCTCGCGAGATCGCCAATGGTCGGAATTGGAGCGAGGAGATCGTTACTCGTGGAAATTCTGAGGTAGATGAGTTGAGTAAGGCGCTTAATCAGATGGTCAGATATTTACAAGGCGCTCTCGAGGGAGAGCGGCGCAACAGCAAGAAGATGCAAGAGTTTGTCGGCGACGCCTCTCACGAATTGCGTACTCCGCTTACCGTAATCAAAGGATATGTGGAGCTTCTTGGTCGGTCCGAGACTGTAGAGCCTGATTCTCGCAAGCGGGCGCTCGATCGATTAGCTTCCGAGATTGCTCGAATGGAGCGCCTGATCTCCGACTTGCTGCTCCTAGCCGAGATAGGTGAGCAGCGACGTGGCAATGTTGATGATGCGATAAATCTCTCCGATCTCCTCCGTATCCAACTAACGGATTTAAAAGTACTGGAACCGAATCGAACTGTTGAAGACTCAATAACACCCGAAGTTTTTATTGTCGGGTCACTTACTCATGTACAACAATTAATCTCAAATATCTTTTCGAACATTCGTAGACACACACCGTCTGATGCGCCCATTTATGTCGCGCTCGGGTACGACGACTTCGGTGCAAAGCTGACAATTGGTGATGGTGGACCAGGATTGCCCGATGACGCATATAAGAATGGAATCCAACAATTTCAGAGATTTGATTCCTCGCGTTCTCGCGAGAGCGGAGGATCTGGGTTAGGTATGAGTATCATGCAAGCGATTGTTGCTGAGCATGACGGAACGATGAATTTACGCCCGAGCAGACTCGGTGGACTAGAGATAGAGATTCGTTTTCCACTCACTGATAGTTAAAACACTATTGGGGCGGCGCGGTATGTTCGATTGCGTTACGGTCTTCTTCAACCGTCGTAATTCGATTGGCGGGGGCGAGCAGATTCCTGCCCAGCACAAGTACGAGCACTCCAATCGAGACTGCAATAGTGGTGCTCAGCAACGTTAATCTGGGGGAGAATTCGCTAGCAATAATTCCGCCCAACGCCGCTCCTAAAGCCATGAAAGAGCCATCTACCGTCCAGATCCATCCCAGCGCGCTGACTGCAGTTCCTTTCGGGCGGACTGCTTCGAGAACCTCCCAGTAAAAGACTTGAACCGCACCTCCAAAAAATCCGATGAAGAGTGCGACTATTAACATGCTCCAACCAGGGTAGGTAAGCGCCAGAGGAATAGTCGCAACCATCCATAGCGCATAGGTTCGAAGTAATCCTTTTAGAGCCGAGGTCTTTCGTGAAATGAGACCAGCAGTTAATCCACCAATTACTGAAGTGAAAGCGAGCGCGGCGAAGATTGGACCGCTCCAGCCTGGAATCTTCTCTAACGTTGCAAATGACGGAATACCAACATCGAATGCGCCCCAACCAAAACCTACAAACATCGCTTCGACCATCAGTAACTGCATGGCGGGAATTCGCCAGACCGATTTTTGTCCGACCTCCTTCTTCTCAGGCACCCACTCTGAAGAAATCTTGGTGAATCCAAGGGATAGTCCTCCGACAAAGATAAATGCCGCGCAGAGAAGCAGGGCGCTGCTTGGATAGGGAGATAGTGCCAAGGTCGATGCAAGAAGTGGGCCAAACACTCGTGTTGAGTTAATGACGGATGTATCCAGAGCATATGCAGTTCGCAGTGAACTTTCGGGAACTGCATTTTTCCAAAGTGGTCGAACAGATAAGTTGATGGGCGGAGAGACCAATCCCATAAGCAGAGATAGTGGGAGGATCCATGTCTTACTTGTAGTGAACTCTAGAACTAATAACCCCGCGGCATATAGTGGAACTAAAATCCGAATGGGCCATTTTTGTCCCCACCGATCCAGAGCCGCTCCGCGGAGCCCTGCGGTAACTGAATTAGCAAAGGTATTTAGTCCAAGAGCAATTCCGGCATAAGCAACCGAGTCGGTCAATCGCTCAACTTTGAAAAAGAGCGCCAGTCCCACCATTGCGTAGGCGACCCTGGCAGGGAAGGAGGTTATGAGTAGGAGCTTGGCATTTCGCAGCGCCAAAATCTCCTTATATTTCCTCACTTGGGTAAAGTACCCCTATGTTCTCGCGAATCAAACCATTAACTGGATTTCTTGCGCTTCTTGTCGCGCTTATCACGGCATCAAGTGCGTTTGCTGCAATCACTTACACAGTTGAATTTCGCGACCACTACGGTGTCGCTGGTGGGCTAGAGAATTCATATATCTCTAGCGGTGTACCTGGGTATAACGTGCAGGGCGAGCGTCTTTGTAGCTCACTTTCTGATCCTGCATGTGCATTCACGGCGACTATCTTTGCGGTGCTTCCGTATTGTCAGAGCGCTACCGAAGCAAATTGCGTTCGATCGCTATCGGTCACGACTCCTCAGGTGAGCTCGGGTGCAGCAACCTATATCCGAACGGTGGGAAGTAAGGTTTTCGAGGCAGATCCCGCAAATGGAATTCCTGCTGGCGCCAATTGGTCACTCTTTGAAGTACCAGGGCTAAAAAGTGCAGGACTTCAATCGACATTTGGGGTGAAAGTGCGAGTGGAGTTGCAGAAGATTCCGATGATCGGAGTGAAAGCCACCTCGTTCTCAGCAATTGTCACACCATACGAATTAGGAACAACTACAGCCGCTGATGGCGTGCTCTCTAATTTCACCAATCCACTTGGTCGCTCTGGGATTCGTGGAACAGGTGGCGACATCACCTGTTTGTGGGTGAAATCAGGTGAGTGTGGTCGAGAGAAAGCATTTCCTGCCGGTGCAACGGTCACTGTGAAATTACATATTGGCAATTACCTGACTTCTTGGCTACATGGTCGACTTGCAGAGCCCACCGTAGCTATTGAGCAGTTAGATCAGCGTCAAAATATATTGACGGTTTCGGGCAAGCCTGTAACGGTGCCAGGTGTTCAGGGGACTGCAACCACAGAAGTAATCCCGGGAAAGACTCCGCTCCAGGGCGGTGGCTCCATGAAACTTGATTCAACTCAAGATACCTCTCTTGATCAATTCCTTTTCTTCGAGAAGTTCTTCAATAACAAAGCAACCGTCCTCGATGAGGTCTGGTCCTTTAGATCTCTTGGTTTGGAGTCAGTTGCCAGCGCAGCGACCGACACTTTAGGAGTAAGTAATCCCCTCAATAGCATCTCATCAATTCTCGGTGGCGGCGGCGCTGGTGGAGTTTCCAATCCACTCACCTCGGGAAGCAAATCCATCTCTGAGTTAACCGGACTTGGAGCGAGCGCAGCTAAATGTGTGCCGGAAGCAAGTCAGGTAGTGGGCGCGATTCTTGGCACCGACTCGATAAGTTCCTTAATTGGTTTGGTCACGACCAATGCTTTGACCTATGCAGCTGGACCTCCGAAATACACCGATGGTTTCTTGAATTACAAAGTTGCTGGTTTACGAAAGAATCCGGACGACTCCACCTTCCAAGGTAGTTATGACTTGGTGATGAGTTCAAAGATCGCTCGTTGTATCTACGGGTTCGAAGGATCTGGCCCGCTTTATGCCACAGTCTCTGTGATTAACAGTGATGGTGGTGAGAGCATCTTGGCTACCGAGAGCGTGAAAGAGGAGGGTGGTTGGCTTCGCCTTAAGGCTCGGGGCTTTACCTTCTCGTCGCCAACGTTGAAGATCAAGTTAACGCAGAATGCGCCAACTGCTCCCACCCAACCTGCCGCGAATACCAGCGCTGCTCCCGCTGCGCCAGGCAAAGCCGCCAGCGCAACCAGTGCTCCTGCCAAGCGAATCTCGATTACCTGCACTAAAGGAAAGTTGGTCCGCAAGGTCTCGGGCACAGCGCCTAAATGTCCGGCAGGATTTAAGCGGAAATAGCTCGAAGAGTTGCCGCTTCCACTCCGTGCGATGTGATCTCCTCTAAGTACGAAATTACATCCGTTTTCAAAAGATTCAAAGAGTTGAGCTCTCGTGAGAAAACTTTACCTTCGCTAAAGAGTCGCTCGACAATTTTTGGAGCCTGATTATCGGATGCACCATCGAGACCCAAACTCGAGAGGTAATCAAGTGCCGGATCCTTCATCGCCCGCGCAATCGGTCCAGGCTCGAAATTTTTTGGTGGTGCAACACAGGCAAGCCATGCCGCGAGAATGAGCGCAGTCATAGGCGTTGGCAGATTGCGCTCGCCGTGCCAGAGGCTCGTTTCAGTGATTCGCGGAGGGAGTTTGATTGAACCATCTGATCCGATGCGCGAAATTTTGTCCGAGAGGATGGTGTTAGACCATCGCGAGAAAAGTTCTTTTATGTACTGCTCCAACTCGATCGAGTTTGGCATCGCGAAGGTAGGTGCCATTTCATCTCTCATGAATTTCCGGACGGCAGCTTCGATAAAGGGTGTGCAGCGCGCTTCGGGGACGCTCTCCTTATTGGCAAGGGCTCCAACGTATGCAAGTAATGAGTGCGAGCCATTCAGTAGTCGAAGTTTCATCGTTTCGAACTTCTCAACTTCGTTGCTAAATAAGACTCCGGCTTGCCCCCAATCTGGGCGGCCAGCCACGAAATCATCTTCGATAACCCACATAGTGAACTTCTCTGCAGGAACGGGTATCTCATCTCGAACGCCAATTCTTTCTGCGACCAGCAGGCGATGTCGCTCTTCGGTGCTTGGAACGATTCGATCGACCATGGAATTGGGAAAAGATGTTCGGGTGTTTATGTACTCACGTAGTTGATTTGACTGTTCATTTCCGAGCGATGCTGCAAATTCAAGAAGAACCCGTTTGGTTGTTGCGCCATTTGAGGTGAGATTGTCACAACTTAGTATTGTGACTGGGCTTTGATGCGTCGTTGCCCGAATCATTAAAGCTTTCGCTAAGAGGCCAATCACAGATTTTGGGTGGTTGAGATTCTGTAGATCATGGAGTATCTCGGGGCGCGTGTTATCAAGACCACCGGATTCTGTGGAGTAGCAATAACCCGATTCAGTAATAGTGAGAGAGATTATTCGCACTTTCGCGTCGGTAAGGTGGCGAAGCGCTTCATCAAGTGCGTCCGGTCCTCCTGACGCTCCTATGTGGATTCCAGGAATTATGGTCTTCTCAGAATCAGGGTGAATGTCGAGTACCGTGTAAAGATAATCTTGTTCAGCCATCTCAAGCGCATTCTTATTACTACGTAAGGAGTATGCGTAGATGCCCCAATCTCCACCACTAGCAAGCACTGCTTCGGCGGTGTGGGTGGCGAAATGTGCTCGATGGAAATTTCCAAGGCCGATGTGGACTATGCCGAGCTTTGGAGGGCTCTTGAGAACGATATGCGATTCTGGTGCGGTGCTTCGGTTTAATCGACCTCTGCTGGTAGGCACATTGCCATTCTTTCACATCGGTGTATAGAGGTATACCCTTCGTCGAGTGTCGAAAATAATCTCGAATACACCAGCTACTTATCGGGCCTTTGCTATTCGAGGGCGCGAAGATGGAACTTTGCTGGAGTGTGAGCTGAGAGAACCCACTCGGGATGAAATCCGGATTAAGGTTGCTTTCGTAGGTATTTGCGGTTCCGATCTCCATTATTACTTTGATGGCGCTAACGGAAACTTTGTTATAAAAGAGCCACTTGTTCCAGGGCATGAGGTGTCCGGAATAATCGATGTAGATCCGCTTGGTCAATTTGCTCACGGTACTCCAGTGGCGATTTTTCCCGCACGACCTGGAACTCTTGTTGCAGGGCTCGAAGATCGGCCGCATCTCTGGAAAGGCGTTCGGTATCTGGGCAGCGCTGCAACAACTCCGCACACACAAGGGGCAATGGCAGAGTACCTCTATGTTACAAGAGATATGGTCTGCCCACTTCCTACAAAAGTTTCAGTGAGAGCAGGAGCTCTCGCAGAACCTCTCGCTGTAGCGCTGCACGGTGCCAGACTTGCCGGCAACCTTACGGGTAAAAGCGTGCTTATCTCCGGGTCGGGACCAATAGGTTTACTTTCGATTGTGGCAGCACGATCTTTAGGAGCAAAAAGAATCACCGCTACTGATATTTATCAAGAACCACTGGAGCGTGCTAAAAAGATTGGCGCCGATACCGTAGTGAATGTGAGCACATCCACATTAGGGACGGACTCTTTCGATGTGGTGCTTGAATGCAGTGGAAGCGCGCGGGCGCTTAACCAAGTGATAGCGGCTGCACAGCGTGGCGGCACAATTGTTCAAGTGGGAATGCTTGGTGCAGGCGCACAAGAGATAGAGATTGGTTTGCTGGTAACAAAAGAATTACGTCTTCTCGGATCTTTTCGCTTTGCTGGAGATTTGAGCGGGGCAGTTACCTTGCTTGCTCAACATCCCGAGTTAGAAGAGAGCATTACAGACGTTTTTGATTTGATGAGTATTCGCTCCGCGTTCGATATTGCTCGCGATCCTCAGCGCTCGGGGAAGGTATTGGTCTCTTTCAACTTATAACGTTTTTGTAACTTGGCGACCGCGAGGGAGAGCCCTCGGGCAAATCAGTCATGGCCAAGAATCACAGGTTGTTATAGGCGCTGGATGGGAGGTTGGCGCCTTCCAGGCAAATAGTCATTTTGGTCATTTGGAGTTTCGGAGGCATTTCCTGTAACGAATCAGATTCATTGACTTTACCTAGCAAATCGGTACTTTTTCCCACAAGCCATCACTTTTCACTTAGTGGCTAAAGAGAAAGGGTCCTTCTTGAGAATCAACAAGAAATCGATTGCTTTGGTTGCTGCGCTCGGGCTACTACTTGGTGGCACAAGCGCTCTCAGCGCCTCAGCAGAAACAAAGAAACCAGCAAAGAAAACTGCAACGAAGAAGCCTGCGGCAAAGAAGCCTGCAGCGCCAGTTAAGACTGCGCAGCAAGTTGCCATGGAAAAAGAAATTGCAGCACTCAAGGCTTCAGGCAAGCCTTTTACTTATTGGATTGGATTGATCTTCTCTGATATCGCAAACAGCGCCGCCGCAGGACAAGTACTTGCCTGGGGTAAGTCGCGAGGAATCAAGGTCGAGCCAGTTCTCGTCAACCAAAATAACC
>CAYQLC010000023.1:0-21878 GCA_964418325.1 uncultured Bifidobacterium sp. | reverse complement strand
CACCAACAACTGCAAAAGCAAAGGTAGCGATGAGGTCTAATGTGAAGACCAATGAACCCATAAATGGAATACTACCGTTATGGGGATTGAGGTCTTGGCCGCTTCGAGCGAGGCGGTTGACAACCTAATTTTGCTAGAGATAGGCGGCGTCTTACTTCTGCTCGGAATAGTCGCATTCATTGCATCAAAAATAGCTTTGTCGGCAGTACCTCTTTTTTTAGCAATCGGACTTCTGTTTGGTACCGGTGGAATTGCCCCACTAAATCTTTCAAGCGATTTTCTCAACATCGGAGCGCAAATAGGGGCGATTCTTCTCTTGCTACTGATGGGATTGGAGTATTCAGCACGTGAAATAGGTCAAACTTTTCAAACCTCCAAAAGCGTTATCGTTTTTGACGTTGTTGTGAACGGAATACCAGGTGCTCTTGTCGCTATTTTTTTAGGTTGGGGTTTTAAAGGCGCCCTTCTCTTGGGGGGTATCACTTACGTTTCTTCTTCGGGTATCGCATCTGAACTAATTCGAGAGTCCGGCTGGGCGAAATCACAAGTAGCGAAGAAAACCATTGCGGTGTTGATTAGTGAAGATTTATTGCTAGCTCCTTACTTGCCACTGATTACCTCAACATTGCTCGGAGTAGGGCTAATAAGTGGGGTGTTATCGGTGTCATTAGCCCTTTTGATCACCGGATTCGTCCTTTTGATTGGTGTAAAACGGGAGAACCTCTTTTCACAAATTTTTAGAAAATTCAGCGCAAGCTCGTTACTGCTGACTGTTTTCGGATCTGCCCTGGTAGCGGCGGGAGCAGCAGGTTTGGCAGGTTTCTCAGGAGCAATTGCAGCCTTTCTCGTAGGCCTGTTGCTTGCTGGAGAAGTCGCGACAGCGGTGCGCTTACGTCTAGCACCGTTAAGAGATTTCTTTGCGGCAATTTTCTTTATTTTCTTCGGACTCTCTATCAATCCATTGCAAATTCTAGATGTTCTTGGCGTAGTCATCCCATTAGTAATATTAGGTATTGCTGGAAAGATGTTTATTGGTTGGTGGGTTGCAAAGGATCTCCAAGACCCAATGAGTTGGCGACGAGTTGGCGCATTTCTTATTCCGCGTGGCGAATTCTCCGTGATTATTGCAGGTTTTTCCGCAAGTCTTGCATATAGTGACGAATTAAAAGCATTGACCGTTGCTTACGTGGTCGCAACCACGTTAGCTGCCTCCCTTTTGCTCCGTTTCTTCAGGAGTACTTTTGAGAAAGCTGGCTAACCCCAGTGTTGCTTGACTTTGCGCTTGAGAAATTCAGCGCTTTCATGCATCTGGTCCATACCATCGATGCCGTCCTCAATACTGATCCAGCCATCGAAGCCCACACCCTTTAATGTCGAAAAGATTGCATCATAATCATTGAGACCTTTACCAATCACACCGTGTTTGAAAAATGAGACATACCCCGCGCTGCCTCCTTCTTCTCTTCTCAGATCCTCGATAGTGCCATTCGCGAGGTAGCGATCACTGGCATGCATAGTAACTACTCGGTGTTTCACTTTGTCGAGAAGTTCTAGTGGTTCTTCACCTGCAGCTATGGCATTGCTCGGATCAAAGTTAACGCCAAACCAGGGTGAATCGATCCGATTTACCAGTTCGACAAAGACGTCCATCATTTGTGCAAACTCAGGTTCAGTCCAGAAATCATCCTTGTAGTGATTCTCTAAGATTAAAGTGATGCCTAAACGCTCTGCTTCAGGCAGGCAAGCCTCGATTGATTCGACGACATATCCGAGCCCCTCTTCGCGAGTGATGTTCTTGCGTCGTTGGCCTGAAAGGACCCGGCAATACTTGGCACCAAGTTCGGCGCTCATTCGGATTGATGCGATCTCTTTCGCTACTTCTCGCTCACGACCGGCGCGCTCTGGAATTGTGAAGTCTGGCGAAGCGCACATCATGGGAATCACCATTCCAGCATCTTCCACTGCCTTACGAATCTTTGGCCAATTACTCGAATCTTTGACATCAGCAAAATCGTTATAAAACTCAAGGCCATCAATCTTTAACTCGGAGGCAAGATCAATCCACTGATAAATGCTCATCTCTCCTGAGACAAGTTGCTTGATGAATCCCTTGGGGAATGCAGCAATTTTCGGCATCTACAGTTTCTCCGGATTTCTTCCGATAATCGAGAATTGTTCGAGCTCTACAACCGAGCCTGTAAATGGATAAGACTCATCGCTAAGCCAATAGACGGCTGCATGGGCAAGATTCTCCGGAGTAGACATCTCGCCCATAGGAATTGCGTTGCGATCGAGATTCTTATGCCACCCCACCTCTAAACCACGTGCCACTTGATCCCGATCCTCGCGCTCGGTGAGTATCCAGCCAGGGTTAATCAGATTGATGCGGACACCAGTTACGCCTAGTGCATTTGCCAGATTTCGCGTCATCGTTTGCAGCGCACCTTTGCTCATGCTGTAAGCAAGTAACGTCGATTCGCCTGCATATGCATTGATTGAGCCGATGTTAAGAACGCTACCTTTCGTTTTGACTAGGTATGGATGTGCCGCCTGTATCAAAAAGAGTGGCGCCTTCGTATTAACGGTAATCGTTTGGTCGAAACTAGTGCTGGTTATCGCCTTCAAATTTGATCGCTCAATGATTGCGGCATTGTTGACCAACCCGTCAATCTTTCCGAAAGCAGCGAGCGCTGCTGCGACAATCATTTCCGGAGCGCCCTCCTCTGCCAAATCTGCAATACATAGGGATGACTGAGCGCCTAGGGAGTTTACGAGAGCTCGACCTTCGCTCTCATTAATTCCATGGACAAGCACCTGGCCACCCTCATGGATGATTGAACGCGCTATTGCTGCGCCGATTCCAGAAGTGCCACCAGTGACGATGATTGATTTGCCCTCAAGTCGTTTGCTCATGGTTTCAACACCGCTTTCAAAATTGCACCTGAGTGCATCGCCTCAAATGCCTCCTCCCATCGGTCTAATGGATAAATTCCACCAAGGACCGGAGTGATATCCAATTGCCCAGTGCTCATCATTCGAAGCACTCGCTCCCACATTGGCCAGTTGTGGCTAAAACTGCCTTGCAGCGTCACATTCTTCTGAACAAGTGAATCGAGAGAGAAATCTAAAGGTTGTGGTCCCCAACCTACTTTTGCAACCCAACCTGCAGGACGAACTAAATCCAGCGCGATCTTCAAAGTTGCTGAAATTCCTGCGGAATCGACAACTCCATCAGCTCCTAGACCATCTACTGCAGTTGCCCAATTTTTAGCATCACCGATTATTACCTCACAACCATAAGCCTGGGCAGCTTTTAATCGCTCGCGATCTCGCTCTAAACCCACAACAGCAACTTCTGCGCCTGCCAACTTTGCCATGGCGCCACAGAGCACACCGATTGGACCAGGGCCAAGAATGACTACGCGATCACCAGGCTTGATATAACCCGGTGCAATCACTGCGCTGTATGCAACTGAACATGGTTCAGTGAGTGCAGCATGTTCGAATGGAACATTCTCGGGGATCTTATGGAGGCAGCGCGCTGGCACTTTCACATATTTTGTCATTGCACCATTTACGCCATAACCAAAACCTTTTCGCGTGGGATCTAAGTTATAGCGACCGATCCTGGTCATCGGAGAGTCATGATCAATAATTGCCGCAGTCTCGCTAACGACTCGATCGCCAATCTTCCAACTGGCAACATTTGCACCGACCTCAACAACTTTCCCACCAAATTCGTGCCCCAAGACAACGGGATAGTTAACCGGCCAACTGTGTGAGGAGGTCCATTGGTGAAGATCGCTGCCGCAGACGCTCACTGCTGCAACTTCTACAAGAACGTCATCCGCTCCGATTGCAGGCTTGGGAACCTCCCGAAGTTCGACGCTATGTGGTTCCTTCCCGAAATTAACTACTCCCAGATTGCCCATTATCGTCGCTCTCCCTTAACTGGTACATCGCCATAAGCATGGACTTGCTTACAAATCTTTCGTAATACTTCTTCTACATTTCCAGCCCCACGACTAAATGAGTCAGCATCGATCGCAAGTGGTGCTCCGATGACCACTAGTGGAGCGCCATATTCTGGAGTTTTAATAGCCTGTTCAAGAGTTAAGCCACCAACTGCTTGCACGGGAACCGAAACTGCTTCAACTACCTCACGTAATTCATCGAGTGGATTCGGAGCCCGCTCACCTCGAGCAGCGATTCCACGACGCTCATCAAAACCAATGTGATGAATGACCATGTCACAACCGAGTTCTTCTAATTCGCGTGCGCCTTGGACCATATCGGGACATCCAAGATTGTCCCCCATCACCACTGCTCCAAAATCTTTACCCGCTTGCACTACACATTTAATAGTCTCGGGATGCGCTCGCGCCATGACTACCACGTGCGTCGCGCCAGCCTTAGCCATCATCTCTGCCTCTAGGTATCCACCATCCATCGTTTTGAGATCCGCCACGATTGGTGTGTTAGGAAATTCTGCTCGGAGCGCCCTCACCCCATGAAGACCCTCGGCGAGAATAAACGGCGTTCCTGCCTCTAACCAGTCCACGCCAGCTCGCATCGCAGTATGAGCCATTTCCATTGCCTCGTTGATATCTGTGAGATCCAGGGAAACTTGCACGATTGGACGCATGCTTGAACACTACTACTGCAAACTACTTACTTTCCAGGTGCTCTGCCTGCTCCAACTCTCCCAAAAGTTCCAGCCAGTTGAGCTCCAGCGATTCCTTCTCTGCCTGCAACCGTTCAATCTCCCCATGAATCGCGCTGAGGCGCGCAAAATCAGTTGATGCCTCAGCCATCTCATGTTCGAGCTTTTTTAACTCCTCCTCACGTCGCACTACCGATCGTTCTAGCCGTTCAATACCTTTCTTTAACTCCCGAATATCAACTTTTGCAGTTTTCAGAGTGCCACTCTTTTCTTTAGGGTCTACCTCTGATGACTTCGCACGTAATTCGAAATATTGATCGAGACCTCGCGGAAGGTCGCGCAACGTTCCATCACCAAGCAGTCCTAATGTGATATCACATACTCTTTCGAGAAAATAACGATCGTGCGAAACCACAAGAATTGTTCCCGCAAAGCCATCGAGAAGATCTTCCAGAGATGCGAGCGTCTCTACATCAAAATCATTAGTGGGCTCATCAAGAAAGAGAACATTTGGACCCTCCATAAGTAATCGGGTCAACTGCAAACGTCGGCGCTCACCGCCAGATAGATCGCGCACAGGAGTCCACTGTGCATCTTTACCAAAGCCCAATCGTTCGCAGAGTTGTGAAGCAGAGAGTTCGCGGCCCTTTCCAAGGTCGACGCTCTTTGCGACCTGCTCCACCGCCTCAAGAACTCGCCACTGTGGATCCAACTCATCCAAATGCTGAGTGAGAAATGCAAGCTTCACTGTTTGCCCGGTTTGCAAGTGGCCATCTAGGGGCTTTAATCGCCCCGATAAAAGATGAAGAAATGATGTCTTTCCTGCGCCATTTGCTCCGACGATTGCATATCGCGCACCAGGTGCGAAATTGATGTTTATATGCTCAGCAAGGACCTTGCCTGCTACACCAAGGGTTACGTCGTTAAGTTCGAAGACTCGCTTACCCAACCTGTTAGTCGCGAAATTTAGTAGCTCTACCGAATCGCGGGGTGGCGGTTCGGCGCTGATAAGTTGATTTGCCGCATCTACTCGGAATTTAGGTTTAGTTGTCCGAGCCGGCGCTCCACGCCGCAACCAGGCTAATTCTTTCTTGATCAGATTGTTTCGCCGCGCCGTTTCAACGTCAGATTGCCGGATTCGTTCAGCTTTTGCTAAGACGAATGCTGAATATCCACCCTCGTACTCCTCTACCGCTCCTCCAACAACTTCCCAGGTCTTATCGCTCACTTCATCGAGGAACCAGCGATCGTGTGTGATGACGACAACGGAGATTCGCTTCTCGCGTTTGAGGTAACTAGCCAACCAAAATACCCCTTCGACATCTAGATGATTGGTCGGCTCATCGAGGCAGATGAGATCATGATTACCTACTAATAACTTTGCCAGCGAAACTCTTCGTCGCTCGCCGCCCGACAAACCTTCGATAGGTCGATTGAATTCCGCTTCTTTATGCGAGCCAAAGAGCCCCTCCAGAACCTCTCGAGCTCTTGGATCACTTGCCCATGAATGTGTGGCGCTCTGGCCAAAAATTGCGGTGAGAATCGTCGCCCCTGGCTCGAAGTTATCTATCTGAGCCAGGTAACCCAATGAAAGTCCGTTGAGGAATGAGATTCGACCGGAATCTGGGGGCTCTGCGCCAACAAGAATTCGAAGGAGCGTGCTCTTTCCGCCGCCGTTTCGCCCAACGATGCCAATTCGCTCACCTCGAAGGACGCCTAACGAGACGCCTGTAAGAACATCACCTTTACCGTAATTCTTAGAGATATCTTCAGCGCTTATCAGTCCCTGTGCGCTATTCATAGCTCTCTATCATACGATGTATTCCATGCTCACGCTTCTCATCACGCTCGTCATTCTCAGCTATCTAGTTGAGTCGTTAATAAAGATTCTCAATCATCGCGAGAGCAAAAAGGCATTACACCCCACGTTAGCTAATTTGTATAGCGAGAGCGAATATCGCCGCTCCCTAGAGTATTCACAGGCTAATTTTTCGCTATCTATTACCAATGCTACTTATTCCATCATCATCATGGTGCTCGCGTTAGCGTTGGGAGTTTTTGGGACTATTGATAAATACGTTCGTGAGCAAGTTCAATCCGAAATTTTGATTGCGCTGATTTTCTTCGCAATTATCGGCTTAGTATCAGACGTGCTGGATCTTCCCTTCGATATTTACGGCACCTTCGTAGTCGAAGCAAAGTTTGGCTTCAATAAAACTACTCCAGCAACATTCGTCCTCGACAAATTGAAGGGCTATGCCCTTGCCGGTCTCATCGGTGGTGGGCTGCTTGCGCTCATCGTCTTTATCTACCAAGAAACTGGCGGAGCTTTTTGGATTCTTGGCTGGCTCCTCTTGTCTGGATTTTCACTAGTGATGTTCATGTTTGGCACCACTTTGATTTTGCCACTTTTTAACAAGTTAAAGCCGCTTGAAGATGGCGACTTGAAAGAGGAGATTCTCAAATACTGCGCGCAAGAGGGTTATTCCATTGGTCGACTCTTTGTGATGGATGCATCTAAGCGTTCGAGTAAAGCGAATGCCTTCTTTGCTGGATTAGGCAAAAGTAAAACCATCGTTCTCTTCGACACATTAGTCGAAAAACTCAGCACTAGGGAGATCATGGCTGTCCTCGCCCATGAAATTGGACATTACAAGAAAAAGCACACGCTCTATGGCTTCTTGCTTTCTATTGGCCAATCCCTCGTAATCTTCGCCGTGCTCGGTTGGGCGCTGCGTTTCCCTGAACTATCGAATGCTCTTGGTTCAAATATTCAGAGTTTTCATCTATCAATTCTTGCCTTCTTCATCATCTTCAGCCCACTCTCGTTCGCTCTTGATTTAATAACAAACGGTATTTCGCGGCGCAATGAATATGAAGCAGATCAATTTGCAAGGCAAACGTATGATGGCGAACCGCTCAAGAGTGGCCTCATCAAAATTGCCACTGATAGTCTGGCTAACCTTTCACCGCATCCATTGGCAGTAAAGATTTATGCTACGCACCCACCTTTATTACAAAGGCTAAGCGCGCTCAGTTAACTTTAACTGCTCAACGTTTTACTCATAATGTCAATGGAAATTTCGGGATACTCTCGATGTTCTAGTAACTCATATCCTCGTTTGAGATAGAAGTCCCGTTGATCTTCTGTCCATAGGTAAAGCCGTTCGATTCCGAATTCGCGAGCTTTGCTCTCGAGCGCTGCAAGCATCGCCGAACCCCATCCCGCTCCACGTCGATCGGGATCCACGATAAAGGCAGCGACCCAGGGTTTGAGGTGGCGATACTCAGCCAGGTCGTCAAAGTCCACTAAAGATATGACACCCACGACCTCCTCCCCTGTCATGGCAAGGTAAATCTGCTCCTGCTCAACACCTTCGATATTCCAGCTTCGATAGTCCGCTGAGGTCGCCCGTTGGTAAAAAGTCCGCCAATCGTCGGCGGAGAACCAAGGATTTCTCTCACCCCAGAGATCAAGGCTCCATTGGAGTGGAGCTCGCCCTAACCCTGGATTGTCAGCCAGGGGAACCAAGATGAGCCTTTTCACGTCTCTAAGAGTAGTCGCGGGCGCCGGTTCGCAACTTTCTGGTTAATTGGGAGAAATGGGGTGAAGCCAATTACAGTTTCCCACGATCCGGAAGGAGACCAGGAGATGAATGCACGGATAGCCCAACTGGTCTCCCATCTTGCCAATGAAGATCTCTCCGAAGATCAAATCTGCGATTTTCTCGTCACTCACACCTTGGATTTTCTGAGTGTGGAACATTCATGGATTTCACAAGTAACAAATCGAAAAACTGTTCGAGTGCGCGCCTCGTATGGTGTCGACCAGTCACGATTCACTGATTGGCAAGAGTTCCCACTCGACTGGAAACTTCCTGTCACCGATGCATTGGTTGAGAAACGAATCGTCTGGATCAACTCGTTACCTGCTTGGCCAGATGAATATCCGCGACTTAAAGGCGTCACGTTGTCCGAAAGTTCGCGAACTCAAATCATCGTACCTATCTTCCGATTCAATTCTTCCGTGGGCTGCCTCGGGCTAGTCTCCTCAAATTCGCTAACACCTGATGAAGAGGTGGCGATTTTTCTACAAACTATCGCCAACTTAATCTCACTTCACGTTTACCGGCAGGCGCGCGAGCGCAAAAAGCAAGACTCGCCAAATGTCAGTTCGCTCACCGATCGCCAGGTGCAAATACTCGCGCATATTGCAGAGAAGAAAACCAACATCGAAATTGCAGATGTCATGGGATATAGCGAATCCACTATTCGCCAAGAGACTATTCGAATCTTCGAGAAGCTACAGGTAAGTGGTCGTAATGAAGCGCGTAATTATTTCCTCGGGAATAAAGCGCGGTTTGGTATCACCAGTAGTAGTAAAGGCGATGTTCCCTCTTCACGAGAAGAGTTCGCACATTAATGACTAGTCTTACCCGGACTGCCCTCCTTGATTCTCCCATCGAAGTCGTTGGCCCATACGACCATCAAGTCTCTGATGATGGCTGGGTAAGTTTCTCGCGATTGCCGCTCTGGACTTGGAAGCAATTTGGCGTTAGTGGTCTGCATCGATGGACTCGATTTCCCTCTGGAGTTCGCCTGAGATTCGCTACGGAGGCAACCACAATCGCCCTCGAAGTACACGTTATGCCCTTGACCATCGCCCGGGTTATTGAGGAACCGAAGGTGGCGAGATTTGATCTAGTCGTTGATGGTCGTGAAGTAGCCACAAAATCAGCAACCCAGGGTGGTCAGATTCGACTTGAGATGGATGGTCCCTTGGTAACGAGTGAGAAATTCATCCGTGGCAACGGCGAGGAAATCGTTTTCTCTGATCTCGTTCCGCAGATGAAAGAGATTGAAATTTGGCTTCCAGCGGGTGCCATGGTCGAGCTGCGCACTATCGCCGCTGATAGCGCTATTCACCCACCGACTCCCCAAAGCAAGAAACAATGGGTGCACTACGGAAGTTCAATTAGCCAATGTGCTGAGACAGAGCGCCCACTCGATATTTGGTCGGTACATGCAAGTCGTTTACTCGGATTAGACATCAGAAATCTTGGCTTAGCGGGTGAAGCACACCTTGATGGCTTTGTTGCCCGAACCATCGCTCACACTCCAGCTGATTTCATCTCTCTCAAACTTGGTATCAACGTAGTTAATGGCGACTCTATGCGCGAGCGGACCTTTATCCCTGCGGTGCATAACTTCCTCGACACTATTCGCGAACAAAAACCGAAGACTCCAATACTGGTCATTTCTCCTATTTACTGCCCATTCCATGAAGTAAACCCCGGGCCAACGTTGATTGGTGATTCTGGTCTGACATCCATGGAACGTCCGCAAGTGTTATCTGCTGGGGCGCTTAACCTTCCCAAGATTCGAAAGATACTCCAGCAAATTGTCAGTGATCGAGACGACGCCAACCTGTATTTCATGAGCGGACTAGAGCTCTTTAATGAGGGTGACCTCCATTTAATGCCAGACTCACTCCACCCAGACTCGGCAGGTTATCGATTGATGGGCGAGAGGTTTGCAGAACGTAAAGGTGAATTTATTGCCCAAGTAGTTCGCTAATTAATGTAGAAACGCGAGCCTTGATCTCATCGCGAATTATCCGAACTGCTTCAATACCCTGCCCTGCAGGGTCATCTAAAACCCAATCTTCATATCGCTTCCCTGGAAAGTAGGGGCAGGCATCCCCACAGCCCATGGTGATAACGACATCAGATGCCTGAACTGCTTCCACCGTAAGCACCTTAGGTTTCTTGTTTGCAATATCGATACCCAATTCAGCCATTGCCAAAACGGCCACTGGATTGATGCTTTCTTTTGGCGCTGAACCTGCAGAGAGCACATCAATTCTCCCTTGTGATAGGTGCTCTAGAAAACCGGCAGCCATCTGCGAGCGCCCCGCATTATGTACACAGACGAAGAGAACTGAGGGTTTGTTTGGCATGCGATTTTTTACTTTCTTGTGAGTAATCGTGCTAAAGCTAAGCCCAAGATTCCACCGAGAAGTTGAACAACAATGAAAATCAAAGTGGACTGGAGATTAATACCAGAGAAGTTGTTAGTAAAAGATCTCGCCACGGTTACAGCCGGATTGGCAAAACTCGTCGAAACGGTGAGGAAGTACGCTGAGCCAATCCACGCAGAAACTAGATATGGCACCGAGTTCTCTTTACCCTGGTGGAGCGCCAAGAGAATTATCAACACCAGCACCGATGTGGCAATCAACTCGCCAAGATAATGAGTCGCAAAAGATCGATTTTTTTCAGCGAGTTCAATAGCTTTATTAGTAAACATAAGATTTGCAAGAATGGCGCCAAAGATTCCACCGAGCAATTGCGCAGTAATGTATTGCATAATTGCGCCACGGGAAAACTTACCTTCGAAAGCAAGTACTAAAGTGACTACTGGATTGAAATGAGCTCCGCTGATAGATCCAAAAATGGAAATTACGACGACTAGGGTCAAAACTGTTGCGACTGCGTTGACCAATAACTGAAGTAATAGGTCATCGGTGAGATCAGAGGCCATATACGCAGAACCTACGACCGCAGCGACTATTAATCCGGTCCCGAGAAATTCAGAGAGCCAACGTTTCACAACCCCAGAATAGCGGGCGCTCACTCCCCCAAGAGGCTGCGCATATTGCGGTAAATCAACCAGGCGGCGAACTTTGGGTTAACTCGAGCTAGCAGGTTGAGCATCCGAGCATCCGAGCCAATATAGATTCGCTCCCTGCCTTTTTCGATTGCATCGACCATCATTTGAGCAGCGGCCTTGGCATTGGTGGTCTTGATAGCGCTCTCGGCTCCAATTGACTGTGATACTTCAATTCCAGAATTTACTGCGATGTTGGTGTTGATCGCGCCCGGAAATACCGTTACTACTCCAATATTTGTTGACATCAATTCTGAGCGGAGGCTATCTGAAAGTTGTGCGATAGCTGCCTTCGAGGCTCCATAAAGACTTTGGCCAGGAACTGGCGCATACGCACCCATAGACGAGACATTGAGGATTGTTGCTCGCGACCGAACCTTTAGTAAAGGTAAAAAAGCCTTGATTAAGAGAAGGGGTCCAGTGAAATTTACTGCTAGCACGCGCTGCGCATCGGACATCGACAGTTGATCTAATTTGAGAAATGGCTGAATTATCCCGGCATTGTTAATAAGACCATCTACACCTCCGAAGGCTTGAATAACCCGCTCCGGTAATTCGGCTACAGCAGTAGCACTGGTCACATCAACCACGAATATCTCAACGTTTCTTCCTGCAAGTTCCTTAGTCTCAATGAGCGCTGACTCACGAATATCAACGGCGGCAATTAGTGCGCCTCGACGCACTAATTCGAGCGTCAATTCGCGACCCATTCCATTGCCAGCGCCAGTGACGACAAAGATTTTCCCAGCGACCTTCATGCCCGAACCCATACTTTGATAGTACTCAATGGTGCTGAGATAACCTTAGCAATGTGAAAGCTGAAGCTGTGTTGAGAGCGCTAAGAGAGAAAGCCAGCCCCATCAAGGCTAGAGAGTTGCAAAGATTCTTTAAGACTGGCCCTGGAGAGTATGCGGAGGGCGACATTTTCCTAGGGATAACCGTGCCTGTGATTCGATCTATCGCGCGTAATTACGAGGAAATATCCCTCTCCGAACTTCGAAAGTTGATTGACTCTGATTTTCATGAGGCACGCTTTTGCGCCTTAGTGATTCTTACCAAGAAATTTAAAAAAGCGAAGAATATTGCGGAAGAGAAGCGAATTTTCGATTTCTACATGGCAGAACTGAGAAAAGGGAATATCAATAACTGGGATTTGATAGATGTGACTGCCCCGACCATTGGCCAATACCTCTTGGCAAGCAAGAACTCGAAAAGTCTCCTACGCGCCATGGCAAGAAGCTCGGATCTTTGGATTCGCCGAACTTCCATCCTTTTTACCTTTGCTTCACTACGGATCGGAGAGTGCGGTCCCACCCTTGATATCTCGACAAAACTTCTTCGTGACGAGCATGACTTGATTCACAAAGCGGTCGGTTGGGCGCTCCGCGAAGTCGGCAAAATCAACCCAGCGCTACTTCGCACTTTTCTGGAAGAGCATGGTCGCGAGATGGCTCGAACAACCCTCCGTTATGCAATCGAAAAATTTAGCGCCGCTGAACGGAAGCGGTGGTTGGCAAGCACTCGTTAATTCTCAGATTCACTCTCTTCAGAGTGTGATCCTGTGACACGTCCCGCATGAGCTTTAGCGCTTGGATCGCGCTTGGATTTGATGAGGCTAGCTACAGTCGAAATGATCAAAATGAGGGCGATAACCGCCAAACTCCACAGCGTAGGAATCTTTGGAACCTCTTTGTAAATCTCGTGGACGAAGGTAAGAACTAACTTTATTCCGATAAATATCAAAATAATCGAAAGCCCAAGTGAGAGGTAAATCAACTTATCAAGTAGGCCCTTGATGAGGAAGTAAAGCGCACGCAACCCTAAGAGTGCGAACGCATTCGCAGCAAAGACCAAGAATGCCTCTGAAGTGACTCCAAAGGTCGCCGGGATTGAGTCAAGCGCGAAGAGCAAATCAGTGGCGCCAATTGCAATCATCACCAAGAACATCGGGGTAGCAAATCGTTTGCCATCGATACGAATAAATAGCTTCGTTCCGTGATACTCATCAACAGTTGCTATCCGTTTGCGAACTTGTTTAACGATGAAATTATCACTTGGCTCGGGGTCTTCATCCCAGTGTCGGAATAGTCCAACGCCTGTCCAAATTAAAATCGCTCCAAAAATGACGAAGGTGAAGCTGAAAGCGGCGAGCGCTGCGGCACCAATAGCGATGAATATGGCTCGAAGAACGAGAGCCAATATCACCCCGATGAGCAATACCCGTTGGTGATAAATGGATGGCACTGCAAATTGCGCGAGAATGATGACGAAAACAAATAAGTTATCGACTGAGAGAGATTTCTCAACTAGGTAGGCTGCAAAATATTCAGTGCCGAACTGCGATCCATAATTAGACCAGACCCAAATACCAAAGATCACGGCAATGCCGATATAGAAAATGGACCAAAGTGTTGCCTCTTTGAACATCACGTCATGAGGCTTGCTGCTGACAGTAAATAAATCGACCAGAATTAAAGCGGCGATGGCGCCGATGGTCACGGCCCAAGCAAGATTTGAGACATCCATTGGTAAGGGGACCCTTTCGAAGGTCGATGAGTAACTGATGTTATTAGGTTACAGAGCGCTCTTCTTCCTGAAAAATACCTGAGAGCGCCGCTCAAAAATCCGCTGATTAGCGACCAAAGAGTCGATTGAGGAATCCTGGATTTGCCCTACTCGCCTCTGGTTCATGACCTTGGCAGCGAGCTGTGGTGGGGACCCCAACAAGCGCCTCTTCAATATGCTCGCCACAGCCGGACCAGGTTGGCTTTCCACACTGGCGACAGATCACTTTGCTGCACATTCAAGGCTCCTTTACTGGGTATGGGCTAATTCTAGAGTAAATAGGGGCGTTAGGGGCCGTTACTGCCTAGCGCGCCCTTCTAGGTACGATGAGGTTCCGAGTTCATACATTGGATTGTGAGTGCGAAATGACCGCTACAAACGAAGTGAAACCTTTCCGATGGGGAATTCTTAGCACGGGCGGTATCGCCCAACACTTTGCGCGCGACCTGCACCGACTTTCAGATCACACCATCGTAGCCGTCGGCTCTCGAACCCAGGAGAAGGCAGATTGGTTTGGTGATTTGTTTAACGTTGCTAACCGCTACTCCTCATATCAAGCACTCGTCAATGATCCAAATATTGATGGCATATACGTCGCAACACACCACCCAATGCATAAGCGCGACACAATCCTCGCTCTTAATGCCGGAAAGGCAGTGCTCTGCGAGAAGCCCTTTGCCATGAGCGCTCAAGAGACTGAAGAGATGATTGCGGTTGCTCGCTCCAAGAATTTATTGCTTATGGAAGCGATGTGGGCGCGATTCTTACCCCATATGTTCGCCGTTCGTGAAGTCATTAAAAGTGGGGTGCTTGGCGAGATCATCAGCGTTCGTGCAGATCATGGACAGTGGTTCCCCCTTGATCCAGAGTTCCGCTTATTCAAACCAGAACTTGGCGGTGGCGCTCTCTTTGACCTTGGAATTTACCCAGTCTCTTTTGCATCGATGGTACTGGGTACGCCTAGCTCCATTACTGCTAGAAGCACAAAAGCATTCACAGGAGTCGATGGTCAAACATCGATTATTCTTGAGTATCCAAGCGGTGCACAGGCGCTGCTCAACACCACCAATCTTGCAGCCACCCCTAACCGAGCGTTGATTGTCGGTACGCAGGCACGTATCGAAATCGACCGCACCTTTTATGCGCCTAGTACTTTCAAGGTCATTAACAACCGTGACGAGATCATCGGTGGCCTCTCCAAGAAGTACCAGGGCCATGGACTGCGGGAGCAGGCAGTTGAGTTTGCTCGATGCTTCCGGGCTGGGCTAAAGGAATCTCCAATTCTGCCACTTGATGAAACGCTATCCATCATGCGCACGATGACCGAGATTGCGAATCAGATTGGGCTTACCTATCCAAAGTTTGCCGAGTAATTAACTCTTACGAAGTATCCGAGTAATTCCCCACTTCGTGACTTTAATGAGCGCCTCGCGAACGATTCGTGGACTCATTTTGCTAACGCCGAATTCGCGTTCGATAAAAGTTATCGGAATCTCTGCTATCTGGGCTCCAGCATTGGTTGCTGCGCGGGTCATCTCTATCTGAAATGCATACCCTTCAGATTCGATGAGGTTCAGCTTCATTTTCTTGAGCAAATCAGCGCGGTAGATTCGAAAGCCAGAGGTGCTGTCGCGTACGGTCAATCCGAGCATCATCTTTGAATAGAAGTTCGCAGTTCTTGAGAGAATTTCCCGATGTTTTGGCCAGTTTTGGACTGCCCCACCCTGCACCCACCTAGACCCGATAAGCAGTTCAATCCGAGAATCTGATTGAAGGCGCTCAATCATTCGATGGAGATCTGCTACTCGATGAGACCCGTCGGCATCCATTTGGATAACTACTTCATAATCTCGATTCAGTACTTGAGCAAAACCATCGCGATATGCGCTGCCCAATCCCATTTTTGCGGTTCGTGCTAGCAACTCCACGCGATTTGATTGAAACTTAAAGTCCCTAACAACATCCTGAGTTCTATCGCTAGAGCTATCATCAACGATCAAAATATCTAGTTTTAACTCGAGTAGTTGCGGGAGCAACCGGCTGAGGTTTTCAGCCTCATTAAAAGTTGGAATCACGACAACCGCACGTAGAGAGCTCACAGCCGCATTCTTGCTTATGCGCCCCACAAATTAGAAGTGGGCAGTACCCACCTAGCGTATTGTTTTGGAGATTGGGGCCCCTTCTCTGTGATACCAATCAAACCAATCCCGCGCCTTGCTGAGTATCTGATTGTCAGTTAACGAGTTCAAATCTGCCTCGATACTTCCGAGTACCTTCGTAGCAAGAGATTTTTCCTCTCGCTTCAAAAATTCAATGAACCGATCCATCGCATTGGATTTTCCAGTGCCATGTCCAAGCAGAAGAATCTCGGATGCGTGGCTTAAACGTTCCCCTATCAATTCAAAGAATTCCCGCTCTGAAGGATCCGAACTATGACCACCATGATGCTGAGACTGTCTGACGTGGTGATGTTTACCTTTTTCGTCAGGCGCAGCGATGGTCTCAGGATGTCCACTCTTGTTGAAAGGAGATGACCAAACCTTTGCTGCATTCTGCGTAATTGCAATTACTATTCGATTTCCTGAAAATTGAGACATACTTGGAGCAAAACATATAAACCTTGCAAACTATTAACATTGATAAAATTGACTGGTCTATTGTCCGGACACAATAGTTCAACACTTCCTTTCAAACACAAATGCGAATTCTTGATTTGCCTATCATGTAAAGATGGAAAACTTGAATGCTAGCGATAGATTACGTTTTATAGTCGATTTCATGTTGAATTTTCCTACCCGGGAGCAACTGGTAGTTTTTCTTAGCCACAACGTTTGCCCCAAGGGAGAATTATCAGGCGTCTGTACCGCCGCACTTGACACCAATGGTGAGATTCACTTCGAATATTTCTATGGTTTTAATCAGTCCCACAAAGATATGTTTTCTGTAAAAATTATGGATGATGATCCAGCTTCTGAAGCGATGCGTACGATGAAAACATCTATCATCAACTTACATGAAGTATATAGAGAATTCTCTGATGCAAAAAAGCTTCCTGGAATTACTGACTATGGAACTGCAATTCTTCTTCCCACCACGTCACGAAGAATTTATATATTTGTCTTTGCAGAAGAGAATTCAGAATTTACCAGTTTTCACGAATATTTCGCATGTATTCGTTCCATACTTACGTTCTGGGAAGCTTTCACTGAAAGTTCGAGAATCAAAAGTATTCCTAAGCCTGACTTGGTGGGGAGAGAACTAACGGCCAGACAAAAGCACATCTTTGAACTTATCACCGAGGGTAAAACCAATGCTGCAATTGCCCTGATTCTGGGTTATAGCGAATCTTTGATCCGCCAAGAGACCATGATTATTTATCGAAAACTGCAAGTAGATGGCCGACGGGAGTTGCGCAGAGCTATGGTTTCTTAGAGATAACTTCTCAAGATAATCGGCCGCTCCCTCGAAAATCAAATACACTGCGCCTATGAAATGGGCCCCAAAAGAAATTCTTCGTAGGCACTACGCGCTGCCTGTTCTTGCCCTTGGAGCGCTCGCATTCAGCTGGGCCCGCACTTTATCGAATTTCACGCTAGTTCTGCTTGGACTGCTCCTTGTTGCAACCGTATTTTCCGCCGTCTATCACGCTGAGGTGATAGCACTAAAGGTTGGTGAACCTTTTGGATCATTAATTTTGGCACTATCAGTTACCGTCATTGAAGTTGGAATGATTCTGGTTCTCATTCTAGGATCACCAAATACTAATCAAAATTTGGCGCGCGACACAGTATTTGCTGCTGTAATGATTACAACTAATGGAATTGTTGGTTGTGCGCTTTTGATAAAAACACTAAAACAACGAGTTGCGACATTTAATGCAATAGGAATTGGTGGAGCTTTAGCTACATTGGTCGCCTTATCAACACTCACTCTGGCACTTCCTACATTCACTACTTCTTCACCAGGTCCAACTTTTACTAAGCTCCAGCTCGCCTTTGCGGCACTCGCCTCGCTTATTCTTTATCTCACTTTTATTGCGGTACAAACCGTGCGTCATAGAGATTATTTTCTTCCACCACCTCGAGAAGACCACACAATCGCTCCGGAGGACCATGTAGCGCCGCCTACTCGAAATCGTGCGATACAGAGTTTGGGCGGCTTATTACTATCTCTTGTAGCGGTGGTTGGGCTAGCTAAAGTAACGAGTCCACTTATCCAAGGTTTTGTTGATAATCAAGGTTTACCGCAGATGATGGTGGCAATCAGTATCGCATTAGTTGTTTTGCTACCTGAATCAATTTCGGCTGTCAAAGCCGCACGATTTGGTCGAACGCAAACGAGTCTGAACCTGGCATATGGGTCAGCCTTAGCGAGCATCGGGTTGACTATTCCAGCAATTGCAGTGATTTCTATTGTTTTCTCATACGAGGTAAACCTTGGTTTAAATGCTGCTGAGTTAGTTCTTATGGCGCTTACTTTTCTAGTTTCTACTCTGACGGTCGTCACTGGACGCGCTACGCTATTACAGAGTGTAATCCATATAAGTATCTTTGGTTCATTTATCTTCTTCGCTGCGACCCCATAGTCATACCTCATACCTCTGGAATAGAATTCTCGCTATGGCAACGGAAATACAAGGGAAGTTGAAGTCCCTCTCGGGCACGATATATCTCTCTCATCAATGGGTAAAAAGTTCTGGCGCACTCAAGGAGATTACCGATCCCGCCACTGAAGAGGTGGTGGGCCACTTTGCTGAAGCGACCGCTGATGAGATTGATCGCGCAGTCGCAGCCGCTGAGAGAGCACAGCGCGAATGGTGGGCGATGAGCGCGCTAGATCGTGCCACTGCGCTACATCGGGTTGCTGATCGAATGATTGAGAATTCGCCCAAGACGGGTGAATCTCTCACTCGTGAGATGGGAAAACCATTTCGTGAGTCGAATTGGGAGGGTGGCGCCGCTGCCTCATCTTTTAGATATTACGCAGAGATTGCCAGGAGTGAGCAAGGTCGGATCGCTGGGCCTGCTATAGCAGGTCAACTTCAGATGGTCATCAAGGAGCCCTTAGGAACAGTCGTCTCGATCGTGCCGTACAACTTTCCCATGCTCTTGGCCGGCTGGCAGGCCGCAGCTGCACTTGCCGCTGGAAATGCTGTCATTATCAAACCTTCTGAACTCACTTCGCTTACCCTCTTGATGTGGATGGAAGCATTCGATCATCTTCCAGTGGGATTAGTTCAAGTTGTAACTGGCGGGGCCGAAGCGGGTGAACGATTAGTTTCACATCCCAACACCCATGCGATTGCATTTACTGGAAGTGTTCCGGCGGCGCAAGCAGTCGCAAGAGCGGCATCGCAACGCTTCAAACCAACTTTGATCGAAGCATCGGGAAATGACGCATTCATTGTGATGCCCTCAGCTGATATTGATACTGCAGCACGAGGCGCTACCTTCGCTGCTTTTCTTAATTGTGGCCAGGTATGCACCTCTGCCGAGCGCTTCTACGTGCATGAGGATGTTTATGAGCCATTTGTTAGTCGATTGGCAGAGTTGGCCAGTGAATTAAGAGTTGGTAGCGGTCTTGAAAAAGTTGATATTGGACCGATGGCCTCACTACGCGAGTTAGAGCGATTTGAAAGAGTCATCGCTCGGGCAAAGGACCAAGGTGCTCAGGTCATCACTGGCGGCAAGCGCCCAGAGAATAAGAGCAAGGGTTGGTTCTATGAACCAACAGTTATGAAAGTAACTCCCGAGATGGATGTCATGCATGGTGAGTGTTTCGGACCGCTCGCTCCGATTGCAAAAGTGCGCGACCTTGATGAAGCAATTGCCCTGGCCAATGATTCTGAACTAGGGCTGGGTGCAAATATCTACACCAACGACCTTGATGAATCGTTCCGAGCCATTAATGAAATCGAGACAGGCATCGTCTGGGTGAATACACCGCTCAATGACAACGATGCTATTCCGTTTGGTGGCCGCAAGTTCACTGGCTCTGGTCGCGAACTTGGAACTGAGGGATTAGATCAATTCCGTCGTTCAAAAATGGTCATGATTGCTCCCAAAGCAGAAGCAGATCCGGAATGGTTTCCCTATCCCGATGCAGATGCATTTGAAGGCCCTCTTCACTAAGAAATCGTGGGCGTCTACAATGCTGATATGTATCGGACTCGAAGGTCTGCGACTTTACTTTCAATTATTTTAACTTGCGCTATCTCAACTAGTGCAATCGCTAACGTCTCCGAAGATTCCATTTATCAACCCCCAAATCCTCCGGAAGGCGGAATTAGTGTCTGGTTCTCGGATGCTAACTATCTCAACAGAGCGCCCACACAATTGATTGGGATTGATAAAAAAGGTGGAAGTAATCTCTGCACGACTATCGTTTCTGGTGAATGTGCAGAAATGGAGAGTGTCAACTATTCAGCTCAACTCCCTCAATGTCGGAATTTAGATTCAATTGATTGTGTGAAGGAATTATTTGCAACTGATGGTTCAGGTAAAAGAATTGATGCAACTTTTCTACGGCAGGTTCCTTCTACTGTTGCTAACCCGTATGCCCCCGATCTTGCTAAAGGATTAGTCGCCGGAGAAGCTTCTACAGTCTGGCGCCTGCCTGGAGTCTCCTCTGTTACTGATGAATTCGCAGTCATAGCCTTCAAAACTTCCGATGCTCGCAAAGATGGTGCAACCGGCCGGTTGGGAAATTTTGGTTTTGGCGAGTTGCAAATAGCTATTTATCCAGTGGTAAAACTGACAAATCCTGGGTACAGAGTAAATAAAGTTTTCACTCGAGACATTAATGGCGATGGAATTAAAGATTACGATCTCGTTTACGACTCACAGGTTCCCACCATCGGTTGTGCATTAGTGGATAACGGCGAGTGCTATATGCGAAAGTCCTTTCCCGATGGGTACACCTTTGGGGCTACTGTTCGCCTCTCTCAATCTCCCCTCGGTTGGGTACATGGTCGAATGAAAGATCCAAATGTCTCCCTCAAAAAAGTGGGCTCAGCATTTGAATTGGGAGTCATCGCCGGTGCTGTCGATGTGCCTGAACTTGGTGGTTCTGCAACAGCGAACCAAATTGTCCCCGGGCTGCTGATGAGAAATGATCGTGTTGGTGGCGTTGCGGCACCATCACCTAGTGGAGATGAGAGTATTCGCGTAATGCGCCTGTGGCTCGGAATTCTGGGCGATAAGGCTGTCGCGCTACCTAGGCAATGGTTCTTCCGCACACTTAAGACAAGTGAGCTCCAAGGTGCAGACCAATGCATCGCCAATTACCAAGGATTAGCTGGTTTTGTAACGACAAATTCCACAACTTATTCGGCGGGACCACCGGTTTTTAACAAGTCAACACAATCCTTGGACTACCAAGTCGCTGCACCGCATTTACAACCTGATGGTAAAACGGTCTTCAAAGGAACTTATTCACTTGTGATGCGAACTGATGTAGCCCGCTGCATTTACAAATTTTCTAATGCACCAATTAAGGCGACAGTATCGATTGTCAAGGATGTAAGCGAAGAATTGGCTGTAGCGACTGAAGCAATTCAGGATAAAGATGGTTGGTTCTCGCTCTCGGCCAATGGCTTTACCTTCTCGTCGCCAACTCTGCGAGTAAAGTTAAGTCAGGATCAACCGATTACGGCGACACCAGAACAGAGTAAAGGTAACTCATCCAGCGCCACCGTTCCTGCAGCCAAATCTCCCACTCGCACCGCTATCACCTGCAAGAAAGGGAAATTAACTCGAAAAGTTTCTGGGGCTGCACCGAAGTGCCCTGCTGGGTTTAAACGCGCCTAACTACTACACCCAACGCTCTTGAGTTGGAATCTATCAACATAGAAAAACTCATTGGATTTATCTCTGTAATTGCGCTTAAGTTTTTTTGCAAGGTAAGTGAATAACACACTAGACTAGTGAAGTGATGCGAGGAAAATCCCAAGTCTTTCTATTGGAATTTTCCAATCTCGCCT
>CAYQLC010000022.1:19012-22281 GCA_964418325.1 uncultured Bifidobacterium sp. | reverse complement strand
CTCTATTTTTCAAAGGGGAAAAGCGGCTTGGGCCGCTTGTCAAAGGTCAAGGTAAATAAATCAGCGCTGGTCGGTCCTTCGGAATTTGCTAACCGATAGTCGGTCGTCACTCGGGCGAACCCCACTTTGAAGCCATTCGGTGATTTCGCTTGGACTGCCGAAAACTGGCGAACATCAAGATCAAAAAGTTCATAGATCACTGGATCAATCACGCGCACCGGATTTGAGTGCAACACAAGATAGGTGGTCAGCGGGCTACTGGTGATCTTGATGAGCGCAGATGGTCCTGGGTCATCTAATGAGCCCCCTGCTGCCGGATGGGTGTACGCAATCTTCTTGTTCGCGATTTTTTCGATGACGCCCGTAATGGTTGTCCGCTCGTTGTACTCACCGGGCGCACCATCGCATATCGAGAGTGTGATGTCTTTACCCACGCCTGTTGCGTATGCGCTCGCCGCTGCACGTGAATCGGCGATAGAGAGAATGAAAGATCCCGAGTCATTTGATCGCAACGCTTCACGTAATAAGACGGTGCTATCCCCTGGACTGCCACCATTGGTTGCATCACCTAAATCAGAGACCGCGCAGAGACTTGGTGATGTCACCGCTTGATGGAGCGCTTCTTGTGGTGAGAGAGCGACGGTCTCCATGAATTGCTCGCGACGATTCCATGCCTCGGTTGCGATGGTGTCTGCGATTGTTTGACCATCAACATCAACTCCAGAAGTAGTGACAATCACTTTCCATCCCAACTCTTCGACATCGAGCCAGGGTTGGGTCGCAAGGAGCGAGACCGACAAAATGCCAGGAGTTTCCTCTGCTTTACGACAAAGATCGATGAGCTCCTTGAAGGGTCCTTTGGTGTTGTCGTGACGCTCTGCTGAGGTAATCATCGCCGCCTCTGCGCGATAGACCTTAGGTCGCTGCCCATTCTTGAGCGCATCAACAAGAAGTTGCGCCGCACGGGAGCCAGTCTCAAAGAGATCAATATGTGGTGCGGTGCGATACGCCGTCGCAATGTCGGCATTAGCCAACATCTTTTTCGTGTAATAGGCATGGAGATCAAGGCTGATACTGATGAGTTTTTCTGGACCTATTTTCTTCCGGACCATCTCCAGGAGCGTTCCTTCAGGATCGTCATCGTGTTCGCAATAAGAAGCACCATGCAGGGAGAGGTAGACACCATCTACATCACTCGGGATAGCGGACACGATGCCGCTGCTGATTGTCTCGAAGGCATTGCGAGTGACGGGAGGGCGTGGAGATGAGGTTGCCACCAAAGTGGGAACAATCTCGACACCGTGTTCTGTGAAGACATCCCACGCACCGGCAAGTTCCACAGTGGGGCCTGCGCAGTCTCGGGTGATCTCGCTGCCCACGAAATAAATTTGCTTCTTGAAATCATCAAGAGTTGTCACACCATGCGCGAAACTGTTGCTCTCAATGGAGAAGGCACCTACTGCGATTTTCACGCTGTGAACTTTACTTACCCGTCACCACTTCGATAAGGGCTTGGATATATCCGATGGCGTGAGCACGTCCACGGTGGCCGTATGCACTGTCTCCAGTGAGACTTGGGGTGTGATCGTCGAGAATGGAACCAGTGAATCCATGTTTATGGAGCGCTTTGATCACTTCGTGTGGCGAATAATTCCCCTCACCGAGGAAAGACTCTTGAAACTTAGGGAAAGTTCCTTGTACATCACGGAGGTGGATATAGGCAATCTTGTTTCGCGGGGCGAATCGATTGACGGCGTCCATGACGGAGTTCGCGCCATCCATTTCCGAAACCGTTCCCAGGCAAAGTTCGAGTTTAAGGTTCGGGCTATCGACGATATTCATTGCACGTTCGAGGTTGTCGACACTGGTGAAGATCCGAGCGATGCCATGGAGTTCTTGTGCGGGTGGATCGTCGGGATGGAAAGAAATAATGACGTTCGATTCCTCACAGGTTTTGATGATGCCCTTTATGAACCATTCAAAGTTCGCCCACATCTGTTCGTGAGTGAGTTCATGAATGGGTAGCGGTACGAACGAGCCGCGGGTGAATGTGTCTTTGAGGTCGGGACTCTGCTCGTCGCGTCGGGCGACCCAGATTTCTTTGTCGCGAGTGCGGTCTTCGATGACAGAGTGGTCATACACCGACACATACGAGTCACCACGACCGTAGTGACCCATCTCCGTGCGCCATACGCTCTGTGGCATCCAGTGCATTCCAAGAATTGGAACTTTAGCTTCACCGAGAGAACGAATGGTGTGTTTCATGTTCTCGAGTTGTTCCTCGCGACCTTCTACACCGAGCATGATTTTGTCGAAGAACTGATTTGGCACGTTCTCGATTGATTCAACGTATAGGCCGAGATCGCGCGCTGGTTTGAGAAAATCAATGATGTCTTGCGCTTCCCAACGTACCGCTCCTTTTATCTTCGGTGTTTGGAAGGAGACTCCAGGGCATCCGAGTTGACGAGCGAAATCGAGATACTCGCGATCGTTATCTGGATGTTGACCCGCAGCTACGCGCATTTTGGTCGGTGCTGATGTCATGTCGCTCCCCTTTGGTTACTTTTTCTCGAAGACTGCAAGATAGGCAGGATGTAAAGGATAGATTTTGGTTGCCCATGCTGGATAGTGGGGCAGGTAGCTATCTCGTAGAGTCTTAAAGCCAGTGGCCTCAAAAATCTTTCGAACTGTCTTGCCGCTGGGTCTATATATATGTGTGGGGTCTGAGTCATAGAGCTTGGAGTACTCCCACTTGGTCAATGAGTTCGCGATGGTCGGCATATGCACAAGAACTATTGAGCCCTTATGGCAAGCCCCGGCAATTGATTGCACGCCAGCCTCGGGTTTTTCCAGATGCTCGATGATGTTGATTGCCAAAACCAGATCGAAGGTCTCATTAAAAGGGATTGGCTGTTCAAGATTGCCTTGTTTGAAATGGCGATCAGGTTTTCTTTTCGCGGCAACTTCGACTGCATGGTGGGCAATATCTACCCCTGCTAGTTTCTCCGCCCCATCGAAGTAATCAAGCAGCCATCCATAGCCACAACCAACATCAAGCACTTTAGAGTTACCTAGCGAAACTTTGCCGTATTTCTTATAAAGCTTCACAAGCAGGCCGTCACGCAATTTATCAATCTTGGTTTGTTGTGGCTCACCGGCTTCATCCTGAGCGCTATACAACTTGGCGAAGTATTCGAGATCAGCCTGGGCTTTCTCTTCGTTCGAAGGCCGATGCGGCTCCTGAGACATACTCCCCCGCTCTCTCGATT
>CAYQLC010000022.1:0-18912 GCA_964418325.1 uncultured Bifidobacterium sp. | reverse complement strand
GCTGAACCACTTGCACCTGCTGGTCCAATCGGACCAATTGCACCTGCCGGTCCTGTTGCACCAGCTGGGCCAGGTGAACCTGCCGGACCTGCTGGTCCTGTTGGACCTGTTGCACCAACGGAACCTGCGCCACCACCTGAAGAGCCAGTTGGTCCACGCTCCCCATCTTTTCCATTCGTACCATCTCGACCATCTTTACCGTTTGCACCTTGCTTGCCCGGTGTTCCAGGAGCCCCTGCTGTGCCTGCTGGTCCAATCAAACTTTTAGGGAGCGGCCAAGCATTCTTTTTCTTCGGTCCATAAATATTCATCGCGACTGTATCGATATAGAAATCTCCATTGACACCGATGGATGCGCTGGGTGCACCAATACCGTTAAGAAGAGTATTTACGATTTGATTTGAATTACTTCTTTTTGCGCTCTTAATGACAACAGTCCTCGCGGATTTGCTTTTCGTTGTTGTTGCAGATGAAGTCGGCGCATCAACCGCAATAAATCCTGCGATCACGATGAAGAAAGACATTGCACGACTTGTCGCATTGACTGCAGGGAAAAAAGAAATGCTCACGATGGCCTCCACGGCAAAGGTGAAATTGGAAATCTCAGCCGTGTAACTGAGAGCCACCTGAGCTCCGAGATAAGTGAAAACCGATTACTCTCCGTTGACAACCGTCAGAAACCGCCTGAAATCTGGACTTTAGCCACCTATACCCCAGGGAAATCCATGATTTTCGGCCTCTCGCCCCCAAGATATTCACAAACGCCTCTAAGACTTCCCGATTCAACCCCACAGAGAGCAGCGGCAACCTTCTGGCTATCAGCAGGGTACGAGGCCCTGAGGAACGATGAAGACGAAGGAGTACTAGATGAAAAAGAGCATCAAGCTCGCTGCAGTTACTGCAGTAGCGGCTCTGACTCTCGGCTCGGCGGCCGGAGCAATCGCCGATGACCGCGGAGAGGGAATGGGCCCACGTGGTCCTAAGGGCGGAATGCATATGGATGGCCCACGAGATGGTGGCGCAGGCGTAGCCGCTGTACTAGCCGAACTAGTTAAAGCTGGAACCATCACCCAAGCACAATCCGATGCAATCTCGAAGGCGCTCATCAATGCACCAGCAGCAGCAAAAGCTGCACGAGAAGCCGAAAAAGCAGCGCATGAGAAATTGATCGCCGACACTGTCGGAGTTGCATGGACCGAAATCGAAACCCGCCTCAAAGCAGGCGAGACGCTCGCAGCAATCGCAGGTGCGAAGAAAGATGCTCTCATCGCCGCACTGGTGAAGGAAGCAACAGATCGCATCGATGCAGCAGTAGCAGCAGGACGACTCACTGCTGAAAAGGCGGCGATAGAAAAGACTGGACTCACCGAGCGGATCACTGCAATGGTGGCAAGTCCACGTAAAGCACCACAACAGATGGGGCCGCAAGGCAAGGGTCCGCAAGGCAAGAGAGGCCCTAACGGGAAAGTTGTAGCACCAAAGACCACGACCACACCTTCAGCAACAACTGGCGCTACCAACGCCAAGAGCAAAGGTAAGGCTGTCGTCAAGCAAGTAAAGACCGTCACAACTAAGAAATCGGCATAACAAAGTACGAAGCCCCAAAAAAAGAAGAGGCGCGCGTGGAGTAGAAAATCCACCGCGCTTCTTCTTTTTTCTGAGAGTATCCCCCCATGAAAATCCACATCGCCAGCGATCACGCAGGATTCGCCTACAAGACCCTCATCACCAGCCACCTACACCTCAATGGCCATGAGGTCGTCGACCATGGACCTTTCGAATATGAAGCGCTCGATGATTACCCCGTGTTCTGCCTTCGCGCTGCCGAAGCAGTCGCTGCCGATGCTGGCTCATTAGGAATAGTCCTAGGCGGATCAGGAAACGGTGAACAAATCTCAGCCAATAAAGTGGCAGGAGTCCGAGCTGCTCTCGCGTGGAAACCAGAGATTGCAAAACTTGCTCGTCAACATAACAATGCAAATGTCCTCTCTATCGGCGAGCGCATGCACTCAGAGAAAGAGGCTCTCGAGATAGTCGATGCATTCCTTTCCACCGATTACTCCAACGAGGAGCGGCACACCAGGCGAATCGACATGATTAGTGAGTATGAAGTGAGTAAGAAACTTCCCCCGCTCTAGGTCATCAGCGTTTGTAGTACAAGAAATCTGTAACGCGATGTTCTTTTGTCAATCCTTGCTCTTCAAATCGTGTTAGCGGTCGGTGTTTAGGGCGTAGCACTTCACCGCCGACAAATTCTGCAACCTCAGCAAACTCTCTCGTGATCCATTCTGCGTACGGCTGCCAGTCTGTTGCAATGTGAAGAGCCCCATTGAATACCAGCTTCGTTGCAAGAAGTGGGATGAATTCACCCTGAAGAAGACGACGTTTATGGTGGCGCAACTTCTGCCACGGATCTGGGAAGTAGATTCGAATCTCATCAAAACTCTCGTCGGCAAACTTTGCCGCAAGTATCTCTTTTACATTACCGTGCACGATGCGAATATTCTGAAGTCCCATCTTCTCTATGCGCCATAAAAGAGATCCCACGCCAGGCTTATGCACCTCGACTGCGATGATTGCAGTATCTGGCGCCGCTTGAGCCATTTGAGCAGTTGCCTCCCCCATCCCACTGCCAATCTCTAACACTCGATGTCGTGCATCTGGAAAGATCTTCCGCACATCTATCGGCTGATCGCCCACATCGACGATAAAGCGAGTACCCAATCTCTCAATTGCCCCCTCTTGGGCAGGAGTGATGCGGGCTCCGCGTAATTTGTAGGTCCGAATCGAGTTGGGGTGCTCTGAATTCGCGCTGGGCTCCATAGCCCTAGGGTGCCATCAATGGGACAGATTTCTTACTCTGGTGGTTGGATAGGGCTCTCTTTCACCGCATACAAGGAGTCAAACAGTGCCTGGAGTCAATCTCACTCGTGACGAAGCCCTCTCTCGCTCAGCCCATCTAAGCGTTGATAGTTATCAGGTCGACCTCGACCTGACGACAGGTGCTGAAACCTTCCGCGCCAAGACCACGGTGAAGTTTCGCAGTAGTAAGCCGGGCTCGGCCACCTTCATCGATGCAGTTGGAAAGTCGCTCCACAGCGCAACTCTCAATGGCGTAGCGCTCGAAGCTACCGCATTCGATGGTGAGAGCATCCACCTCACCAACCTGGCCGCAGAGAACACGCTCGTGGTGGATCTTGAAGCAATCTATTCGGTAAGCGGTGAAGGGCTTCATCGATTCGTTGATCCTGCAGATTCTGAGGTGTATCTCTACACCCAATTCGAAGTCGCCGATGCTCGCCGAATGTATGCCTGCTTCGATCAACCTGATCTCAAAGCGACCTTCACTTTAAGTGCAATCACCCCAAACCACTGGGAAGTGATATCTAACAATCCGGTCGCTGCTAGCGAAAATCTGGCAGGTGACAAAAAGAAAACTTCCTTCACAACCACACCAGTGATGTCAACTTACATCACTGCTCTCGTTGCAGGTCCGTATCACAAAGAGTTCGATATCTATAAAGGCGAAAAGGAAGTACCGCTTGGTATCTACTGCCGAAAATCACTTGCCGAGCATCTTGACGCTAGCGAAATCTTCCTCATTACAAAACAGGGATTCGAGTATTTCGAGCGTGAATTCGGTCTTGCCTATCCCTTCGATAAATACGATCAATTAGCGGTCGCAGAATTTAACGCCGGAGCGATGGAGAACGCTGGTTGTGTCACCTTCGCAGAGGATTACTTCGTATTTCGCAGCAAAGTAACGGATAAAAACTATAACTGGCGCGCAAATGTCATCTTGCACGAAATGGCTCATATGTGGTTTGGCGATCTAGTCACCATGTCTTGGTGGGATGACCTGTGGCTCAATGAATCTTTTGCCGAATGGGCTTCTTATACTGCGCTCGCTGATGCCACAAAGTTCAAAAATTCCTGGACCACCTTCAACGCTGAGCGAAAGAATTGGGCCTACCGCCAAGATCAGCTCTCTTCGACTCACCCCATAGTCGTGGATATGCATGACCTCGAAGCAGTCCGGACTAATTTCGACGGGATTACATATGCCAAAGGGGCATCAGTTTTGCAACAACTTGTAGCACACGTTGGTAAAGCTAATTTTGTCGCAGCACTTAAGAAGTACTTCGCGAAACATGCGTGGAAGAACACCACATTAAATGACCTTCTGGTCGAGCTAGAAGCTACCAGTGGTCGGGATTTAAAGCCTTGGGTTGATACCTGGCTCTGCACGGCAGGAGTGAACACGCTGCGACCCGAGATCACGGTGGTCGATGGAAAATACACCGAAGTCAGCATCAAACAAGAGCCACCAAAGATGCCTGCGGGTTCACAAGAACTCCGACCACATCGGATGTCAGTGGGAATTTATGATCTTGCCGATGGCAAGTTACTCCGGCGAAAAAGCCATGAACTTGATGTTGCAGGTAGCTCAACTTCCATTGGCGCCTTCAAGGGTGAACGCGAAGGTGATTTGCTGTTAATCAATGATGGCGATCTCTCATACGGAAAAATTCGCTTCGATGCAAAATCAATCCAGACTCTCATCGCAAACCTCTCGGGCGTTGAGGAGCCAATCACTCGGGCGCTTTGCTGGTCGGCTACATGGGACATGCTTCGTGATGGAGAGTTAAGTGCCAGCGAATATGTACCAATGGCTGTCACTGGTTTAGCTACCGAAAAAGATGTGTCGGTGGTCTCGATGACGCTAATCCAATTGGGAACTGCTGTAGAGCTTTACGCTTGCGATGAGAATCGCGAGAAGGTCAGAGAGCAAGTTGCTAATGGCGTCGAGATCTTGCTGGAGCAGGCAAAAGAAGGTAGCGACATGCAATTGCAGTATGCGCGTTCCTTTGCCTCGTTTGCTTTTTCAGATCGTCAACACTCGCGCATCAAAGATATGCTCGACGGCAGACTTCCTGGACTCGTCGTCGATGCTGATTTGCGTTGGCACTTCATTAACTCTCTTGCGGAGCGCGGTAAGAGTACTTCTGCCGCAATTGATGCTGAATTACAGCGTGACAACACGGCAAGTGGACATAAATATGCTGCCTCGGCGCGGGCTGCCTTACCAACAGTGGCAGCTAAAGAGAAAGCATGGCAGGACGCTCTTGGCGGCGAACTTTCTAACCACATACATGACGCCACCATCGCGGGGTTCAATCGACCTCTGCAACGCGAATTGACCAAGTCTTATATCGATCGATACTTCGATTCACTTATTTCGGTCTGGGAGAAGCTCTCTTACGAACTGGCTTCGACGGTTGTCACTGGATTCTTCCCTGCCTACCAAGTTAATCAAGAAGTGCTCAGCAAAGCTGAGGCTTGGCTCAACGGATCGGGTAAAGATGCTCCGGCGGCATTGCGGCGATTTGTCAGCGAGAATCGTGATGCCCTTGCTCGAGCGCTCAATGCGCAAAAAGTTGATGCGCGCTTCTAATCTAATTAGATTAGAAGTTGCAGTCGATTGATGCTCTTTTAGTCTCTAAGACTGAAGGATGGATACTCGTCCGTCACTAGCAAAAATGCATAGCCAAGCACCCGGTTCCAGTACCGCGTGGCCCCAAAGAGCACCTCAGCCACCACGCGTGGCATATCTTTGGTGAAGATGATGGCAAACCAGCCAGCAAGCAGCATGATGATGGCGTAAATCGTGTAGACAGCGCCAACTATGTATAGCGGTATTGCAAGAAACCATTTGACAAGAGGTAGCAGGCGATTGAGCTTCTTTCCACCATCCACATCAGGGAAAATCACGCGAACCGAATTATTTGGCTCAATTGAGGGGTACTTATCGTTGAGTAACAGTGCATATGCGGTGAGACGGGTGGAGAGCTCCAGAATAGATTGATTAAAGCGAAGTGCATAACTTGGGTAGACGCCACGGAAAACGATTGCCAACAGCACTGGCAATACGAGTACACCTAATCCAAGTGAGAAGGTAGCCGCACCGCCTGGAGCAAATGCGTAAGCAAAGATTGCCACTGGAACAATCAGTACATAGCGAAAAAGTACGGTTATCTGGTCTCGGTTCTCCAGCTGTACATCAATGTAGGTCTCGATTTGATTGTTCATAGAGGTTGGTACCTATCTGATTTCTGTGAGAACGTTTGTTGATTTCTTCTTGCCATCGCGTGGGCGATGAATCGCATATCCAAGAATGACAATAGTGAGGAATAGTCCGAGCGGCGCGATGACGAAATAGAGAGTTGTCTCAAGAGCGGTGAGGCCTTCACCAGGATCTGGAGTGCCCTCTTGAGGAACAGCCCAGACTGGATGGGAAAGTGCAGTAAGAACAAAGGTGCTGATAACGGTTGCTAAAGTTTTTAAAGTCATAGTTTCCTTACCCTATCGCAAGTGCTCGTTATGCTCTTTGCGCAGCGACGCCAAAGGGTTCTAAGTAGGGAACCCATCGTGGATCAGCTCGACCAGTTCCCAGAATTCGCCACGCAGCACCTGAGGGTTCATGCGGTGGGCGCTTTAACTTCCATCCCAAATCTTTCAACGTGCGATCAGCTTTGGCGTGGTTACATCGATGACAGGCAGAAACAACGTTCTCCCACGCGTGAGAGCCACCACGAGATCGGGGCATCACGTGATCGATGCTCGCTGCTGGAGCTTGGCAGTAAACACACTTTCCGCCATCACGGGCAAAGATTGCGCGTCTGGTCAAAGGAACAGAATTTCGATAAGGAACACGCACATATCGCTGCAGGCGAATTACCGTTGGCAGGGAGATGTCCCCTGCGGGATGTTGGATGAAAGTTCCAGACTCTTCAATCACCGCTGCTCGATGATTAAGAACGAGAACTAACGCACGTCTCTCAGATACGACGCAGAGTGGCTCAAAGGTCGCATTGAGGACTAGGGCGTTAGGCATCACTACTCCCTTCTGGAACTCGGGAACCACCCGATGGCGATATCTTGCTGAGTATGTGGCGAGAACTCCAGTATTGACGCGTCGAAATACCTTAAAAGTTAGTAACTATTACGTGAAGATTTCCCTAGGCTAAAGGGGTGAAGTACCCCCAGGCTCGCCGCGACCCCATTGTTGACGAATATTTCGGCCGCCAGGTGGCTGACCCCTATCGCTGGCTTGAAGCTGGCGAGAGCGACCAGGTGCAGGAATGGTCCATGGCGCAAGAGACGCTCTGGCAGAGCCAACTCTCGCAACTAACCGGGCGCGATTATTGGAGCACTCGACTTCGCGAACTTCTTGGTGCGGGCTACCGCTCCACACCATCGTGGCGAGGTTCTCGAGAATTCTTTATGCGTCGAACTGCAAATGAAGAGTTAGGAATTCTCTACACCCGCAAAGATGTAGAGAGTGACATTGAAGTGCTGATTGATCCGCTTGCGATTAATCCCGGGGGTACGACGACTCTTGATTCATGGCAACCTTCGAAAGAGGGTGACCAACTTGCTTATCAACTATCTACTGGTGGCACCGAGGAGAGCACTCTCTACGTAATGGATGTTGAAACGCACGAGGTTATAGATGGTCCGATTGATCGTGCGCGGTACTCACCCATTGCATGGTTACCTGGCGGAAAAGCTTTCTACTACGTTCGCAGACTCGCACCCGATTTACTCAAAGAAGAAGAGCGGCAATATCACCGACGCGTTTATTTCCATATCGTGGGAAGCGACCCCGCAAGCGATGTAGAAATCTTTGGATCTGGCCTTGAGATGACTAACTACTACGGAGTGTCCGTGTCGATGGATGGCCGATGGCTCACTTTAAGTGCAAGCGCTGGGACTGAACCTCGAAATGATCTATGGCTTGCCGATCTTCATGCCTCATCGCCGAGTGCACCCAAATTCATCTTGATTCAAAGCGCCGAAAGCGATTCACAAACCTCACTTGAACCACTTCGTGACGGTCGCATACTCATCGGAACTAACTTCGATGCTCCCCGCGGTCGAATCTGTATCTCCTCGCCAACAACTCTCCTTTCGGTTGGCGAATCTGCAGAATGGCGCGATCTCGTACCTGAAGATCCCGAAGCAGTGCTAAGTGGCTGGGCGGTACTTGATGGGCCACTGATGCCAGCGAGCATGTTGTTGGTCTTATGGAGTCGCCACACTGTTAGCGAAATAACCGTGCATTCGCTTGAGACAGGTGAACGTCAGAGCACCATTCCCCTTCCCGGATTGGGAACGGTGACTGGAATTGCCGTTCGCCCAGAGGGCGGACATGAAGCATGGTTTGGGTACACCGATCACGTGACACCGCCAACTATTTACTCCTTTGATGGACGCTCATTAGAAGTAAGAAAGTATGCAGATCCACCAGGTGCAATTACTATTCCAAAAGTTTTCGCCGAGTTGATTACTTTCACCTCATTTGATGATACGCAAGTGCGTATGTTCATTCTCTCGACAGTAAAGAATGCTGATAAACCACGCCCCACCGTTCTCTATGGATATGGCGGATTTGGCGTCGGACTCAACCCAGCATTCTCAGCCACTGCACTCGCGTGGGTTGAAGCAGGCGGAGTGTGGGCCGTTGCAAATATTCGCGGTGGTGATGAAGAAGGTGAAGATTGGCATCGACAAGGAATGCGAGGTGAAAAACAAAATGTCTTTGACGACTTTACTTATGCCGCAAGATATTTGATAAATAGTGGCTGGACCTCCGCAGGACAACTCGCAATCGAAGGTGGTTCCAATGGTGGTCTATTGGTCGGTGCGGCGCTTACCCAACAACCTGATCTTTTCGCAGCAGTGGTCTGCTCGGCACCACTTCTCGATATGGTCCGATATGAACTACATGGATTGGGTGCAACTTGGAGCGATGAATATGGCTCGGCTGCCATTGAAGAAGAATTTGAGTGGTTGATTGGATATTCCCCCTATCACCAAGTGCGCGAAGGTCAGAATTATCCCGCCACTTTATTTACAGTTTTTGAGGGTGATACTCGAGTGGATCCGCTCCACGCCCGGAAGATGTGTGCCGCCTTACAACATGCACAGCCGGCGGAAAACATGCGCCCAATCCTCATCAGAGCCGAGCGAAACGTAGGACACGGCGCTCGATCGCTTTCACGAAGCATTGATTTGAGCGCTGACTCTCTAGCATTTCTCTCTAAGTGGACTGGTTTGTCTGAGAATGGTGGGTCGAGCCTGTGAGTAATGCACTCAATCAATTTACAGATTGGTTCTCTGGTGCACCCTTGCGCATAGCAACGGTCATCGTCATTGCGTTTCTCGTGCGATTCTCTGCTAACCGCGCAATTCTCCGCTCCATGAACAAACTCATCGCAAAAACTGATCGAGGGGCCGAGAATCGAGCTGCCGAACGATCACGCACGATTGGCGCGCTGCTTCGAAGTTCGGTTAATGCTCTGACTTTCATCGTTGCTGGTGCCATGATTCTCGATCAATTAGGACTCAACCTTGGACCCTTATTAACCTCTGCTGGAGTAGTTGGCGTTGCACTCGGACTTGGCGCCCAAACAATAGTGCGTGACATTCTCTCTGGACTCTCGATGTTAATCGAAGATCAATACGGAGTTGGTGATCGAGTCCAATTACTCGAAGTCAGCGGAGTTGTCGTGAACGTTGGCATGCGAATCACTACTGTTCGAGACGACAGTGGAGTTCTTTGGTACTTGCGTAATGGGGAAATCTTGAAAGTGGGCAACTACTCCCAATAAGTTACTGGTTCATCATGAAAGTCGCGGCACCCTCAAGATAGCCCCATAATTCCTGATACAACTCTTCACTCAGCCCCATCTCATCTACTGCAGGCTTCATACATGCCAGCCAAGCATCGCGCTCGGCAACTCCAATGGTGTAAGGAGCATGGCGCATTCGCAATCGTGGATGTCCTCGCTCATCTGAATAGGTGTGCGGTCCACCCCAATATTGCTCAAGAAACATCCGTAACCTGCGTTCTGCACCCTCAAAATCCTCATCGGGATACATAGGTCGTAACAGCGAATCTCTTTTTACGTTGTCGTAAAAGGTGCGTACAAGTCTTTCAAATGCCTGAGCGCCACCAAATCGCTCATAAAAGTTCTCACTCACCGTGAAAATACTCCTGGAGGAACTCCTTTTCAGCCTCACTCAGCGGGCGGGAACTTTTAGAGTGCATGTCCACCGTGACTTGAACTGTGCGAGCTTTTGCTACCACGTGCCCGTCAACATGAATCTCGTAGGCAAGCCCGAAAGAGGAATTGCCAACACGGTGTACCCAGACCTCAACATGCGCATTAACTCCACCTTCATAGATAGGCGCCACATAATCAACTTCAGCTCTCGCAACGACCATGTCGAAGAGTATGGGAGCCTGATTCTTGCGTTGTCGTGCATAAATGGTGAAATCGACCCGCGCCTCTTGAATGTAGGTGAGGTAGGTTGCATTGTTGACATGACCGAACGCATCGAGATCGCCCCAACGCACTTGTAACGGATAAATATGTTTCATTATCGAGTCAACTTTCTGTAGGTCACACGATGTGGACGTGAAGCTTCAGGCCCGAGTCGTTCAATTTTATTCGCTTCATACGATTCAAAGTTTCCTTCAAACCAGAACCATTGCGATTCACCTTCGTAGGCCAGTATGTGCGTAGCCACTCGATCAAGGAACCATCGATCGTGAGAGATCACTACTGCGCATCCAGGGAAGTTTAGGAGAGCATTTTCAAGGCTACCCAGCGTTTCAACATCAAGATCGTTCGTGGGCTCATCGAGAAGTAATAAATTACCGCCCATCTTCAAAGTCAGCGCTAGATTCAATCGATTTCGCTCACCTCCTGAAAGCACACCGGCTGGCTTTTGTTGATCTGGCCCTTTAAACCCAAAGGTTGACACATAGGCGCGAGAGGGAATTTCAACCTGGCCCACCTTCATGATGTCTAGTCCCTCTGAAACAACTTCCCAAAGAGTCTTCTTTGGGTCGATTCCAGAGCGGTTCTGATCAACGTAAGAGATGGATACAGTCTCACCAATCTTGATGCTCCCACTGTCGGGCTTCTCAAGCCCTTGAATCATTTTGAAGAGGGTGGTCTTTCCGGCACCGTTAGGGCCGATGACGCCAACAATGCCGTTGCGCGGTAGCGTGAATGAAAGGCCATCAAAGAGTAATCGATCGCCAAAACCTTTCACTAAGTTCTCTACTTCAACTACCACATTTCCCAGGCGCGGCCCGGGTGGTATTTGAATTTCTTCGAAATCAAGCTTGCGCATCTTCTCTGCCTCGGCCGCCATCTCTTCGTAACGTGCTAGGCGCGCCTTTTGTTTAACTTGGCGGCCCTTTGCATTTTGGCGTACCCAGTCAAGTTCTTCAGCTAATCGCTTGGCACGTTTGGCATCCTTCTGCCCCTCAATCTTCAAACGTTGCGACTTAGTCTCTAGGTAGGTCGAATAATTTCCTTCATAAGGATAGGCACGACCACGATCTAGCTCCAATATCCATTGCGCGACATTGTCGAGAAAGTAACGATCGTGTGTGATAGCAACTACAGTGCCATTGTATTTCGCAAGATGTTGCTCAAGCCAAAGCACAGATTCGGCATCGAGATGGTTAGTTGGTTCATCGAGCAGTAACAAATCTGGAGCTTGTAAAAGTAATTTACAGAGCGCCACTCGACGACGCTCTCCGCCAGATAGCACCTTCACATCTGCATCAGCTGGCGGACAACGAAGAGCATCCATCGCCTGCTCTAAACGAGAATCAATCTCCCAAGCATTCGCATGATCAAGCTTCTCTTGTAAGTCACCCATTTCTGCAAGGAGCGTGTCGTAGTCGGCATCAGGAGCTGACATTAAATCTGAAATTTCATTAAAACGATTGAGCATATTCATGATGTCTGCAACACCTTCTTGCACATTCTCAAGAACATTTTTCTCTTCATTAAGTGGAGGTTCTTGAAGCAAGATTCCTACGCTGTACCCTGGCGTTAGGTATGCCTCACCGTTGGAGGGTTGCTGCAATCCCGCCATAATTTGAAGAACGGTCGACTTTCCCGCTCCATTAGGGCCAACCACGCCAATCTTTGCCCCAGGCAAGAACATCAATGTGACATCGTCGAGTATGACCTTGTCGCCATGCGCTTTGCGCGCCTTCTTCATCGTGTAAATAAACTCAGCCATGGCGCCACTTTATCGCTTCAATGGTCGCACCGATGAACCGATACCATTCTCCTGACTAAAGGAGCACTCTTATAAATCCCTGGCGCCCGTAGCTCAGTCGGATAGAGCACCCGCCTTCTAAGCGGGTTGTCGCAGGTTCGATTCCTGCCGGGCGCGCACTAGATTGCTACTCCTGCAAATCCTTACGTCCCGAAACCCCCAACTTCTTATAAATCATGACGCTCTCTTGGCGGATTAGGGACTCGGAATAACCCATCCGATCGGCGATGACTTTGTTGGTGTGGCGTGCTCTAATCAACTGGAGAATTAGCGTCTGCCGCTCGGTCAATTTTTCGCCAAGATAGCGATCTGCCCGGTTGCCATGACTCCCTTTGCCGGTTTGAGCCATTTTCTTGAATGAGGTCAGATAGATACTCAAAATTGAATTGAGCGTCTCAAAATACTCGCGCGATTTATCATCTTTTCTAGCTTTACTTTCGGAGGAGATGGCTACCAAATGACTATCAGAAGGAGTTAAAAATGTCGTGGCTTTCCACTTGGTGTCATCCATCTCACCTACATGTTTTTTAAATTTTGATTGATATTCATGGTCGTGAGGAATTATTCTCACTTGAGACTTTTGTAATGCTCCGTCTAAAAATTTAGGCAAGAATTCGTATTGATATTGGTCAATTGAGATAGAAGTTGATTCGAACCCCGAACTTGCTAGCTGGACAAACCCGGTCGCCTCGTCCGCTCTTCCAACATAAATCCGGGAAGGCTTACCAGATGTGCATGCATTCAGAGCGAGATTGTCGATGGCGCTATCAAAAGTATGTTCACTCGCAAGGTGCTGACATATACGTCTCAAATTGGAGATCACGAGCCCCCCTTTTTGGGATATTGCTCGGAACCTAGTGCTTCTAGGTCCTTTATCTCCCTGTTTGCGCGCAAATGGCCGGACAAGGAATGTTCGTGTTGTATGCTCCAAATCCACGCGTTTATCCCCCTGGGCATGAGGTGCACCTGTGACGACCGAAGAGCCCAAACCCAATGCACTCCTGATTGAAGATGATGGAGCGGACCGGCTCGATATCAAATTACACCTTGAGGTTTTGGGATTTTCGGTCTTTGACATCTCATCGCCCCAGGAGGCCCGTGAGATCTTCCCGATTCGCGATTACAGCATTGTTCTGATCCATCTTGGACATGCTCCGCTCGAAGCTCTCGAAATCTGTCGGCAGATTCGTGCTCTCTCCACTGTCCCAATTCTCTTCATCACTCATCGGGATGAAGTGGTGGATGAAGAGTTGGCTTTGGGGGCAGGTGCAGATGATTATGTAACTAAACCAATCGAGCAGCGAATTTTGATTTCGAGAGTAACCCAACAAATGAAGCGGGGAGAAAGCCAGCGTGCGCCTCGAAAGACTTTACTTACTTGGGAGAACTTATCGCTTGATCTAGCCGAGCATCTTTTTAAGATTGGCGATAAGGAAATCCTTCTTACCAATTCCGAATATCGATTTTTGCAATTGCTAATGGAAAATCCACAACGAGTATTCTCCAAGGAGCAAGTATTGGTCGCAGTATCAGCACTGCGCGAGTCATCCGCCGGTAATGTCGAAAACTATGCTCAACAACTCCGGAGCAAAATCAAACGTAATGGCGGCCCGGATGTCATTGATGTCGTTCGAAGCGTTGGATTTCGCCTTGCTAGCATCGAATCTAATCCGAGTACCCAAAATCTGTCCGCATAAGAAAACTGCCGCCTAGTAATCTAGGCGGCAGTAACTTACTGTTTAACTTTGAGTTATTTGATCTTTGCGATTTGGGCTTCGTTGAAGGCCTTGAGTGGACCATCAATCACCGCGAACTCAGTCTCAGGGAATTTCTTGGCACATTCATTAAGGACATAGGTCATCAAGCCCTTGACCGCTTCACCCTTTGCCGCATCTTTGTAGGAAGTAGAGACCAACGCGTACGAAGTGGTTCCTAACTCATAGGCTGCTGGGTTTGTCGTTTTGTAATCGAGAGTCAATGTTCCATTGGGATTAGTCTTTGCTGATCCCAAGAATGCTGAAACACCAGCCGCTGTAGGGCCAACATAGTTACCCGCATTGTTCTTCACCTTGGCTACCGGCAAATTGTTCTGCTTGGCGTAGGCCGACTCGGCGTAGGTGATTGAGCCAGCGATCCGCGCAGCCAAAGGCACGGTCTGCTCAGACCCTTTAGCACCCTGTAGCGCTCCGAAGTTTGCTGCATCGTTAATTTGCCCTGGGAAGGAGGCAGTGAAGTCATTATTTCCAGGCTTGGTCCAGATTGAAGGCGCCATCGCTGCGAGGAAGTTAGTAAAGACTCCGCTAGTTCCAGAGGAATCGGAGCGGTAGACCACAACTATTGGTAGCTTCGGGAAATCAATTTCGACAGTCTCAGTCTTGTAGGAGCCAACGATTGGTTGACCCTTTTTGTTTGTAGCGATAACTGTTCGAGTGACGTTCTTTCCCTTGACTTTCGTCTTTATCTTCTGAGTCTTGAATACTGGGGTTTTGATCTGTTTGTTGTTTTCTTTGCGAATCTTTGGGTCATTCCACATCGTGATCTTGCGAGAAAAGATTTCTGCAATGATTTCTGGTGAGAGATTAACTTGCTCATCTACGCCAGGGACGTTGTAAATCACAGCAACTGGGGCTGCAACCACTGGGACGTGAATCGTATTTGGATCTTTCGGAGCGGCGTGTGGAGTATCTGTCCAGCCGAAGTCAAAATCACCCTTATCCCATCCGGAGCGACCTGCACCCGAACCAAGCGAAGCGTAGGTGTAGGAATCACCCGTCGCAGTGGCAAATTCACCTTTGCACTTATCAAGAAGTGGGGCTGCGAAGGTTGCGCCACCACCAGTTAATTTCACATCTTTCGCTTGTGCAGGAGCTGCAACGAGCGAGGAGAGAATTGCCGCACTTGCAAATATTGCGAGCGACTTCTTCATTAATTTTCCTCCGTAGGTTGTTCGTGTTTTCATGTCTTCTGAAGAATAGAAAGAAAAAGTAACTAGAGGGGTATTTCGGACTAACGCGAAATTACGTCTTAGTGAACTTCCGGTGAATTAACCGAAGCGACCTGTCACGTAGTTTTCGGTTCGCTTATCTTTGGGTCGCGTGAAGATTTCGCGAGTTGGAGCGAACTCCACTATCTGCCCTGGGCCACCCTCAGAGAGTAAGAAAGCGGTGTAGTCCGAGACGCGGGCAGCTTGCTGCATGTTATGAGTCACGATAATTATGGTCATCGACTTGGCAAGCTCTGAGATTGTCTCTTCAATCTTCAACGTTGAACCTGGATCAAGAGCTGAACATGGTTCGTCCATCAAGAGCACCTCAGGTCGAACAGCAAGTGAGCGCGCAATGCACAGGCGCTGTTGTTGACCTCCAGAGAGTGAGCCACCGGGTTGATTGAGGCGATCTTTTACCTCATTCCACAAGCCGGCGCGCTCTAGGCACTCTTCCATCAATTCATTCTTATTGGCGACCTTGAGTTGGGCCAATTTGATTCCAGCAAGGACGTTCTCACCAATAGTCATCGATGGGAATGGGTTTGGCTTCTGGAAGACCATGCCTATCTTGAGGCGAATCTTTGTGACGTCAGTTCCTGGAGCGTAAATATCTTTTCCATGAAGAAGAACTTCTCCAGCCATCGCGGCGCCAGGGATGAATTCATGCATCCGATTCAAGGTGCGAAGAAATGTTGATTTTCCGCAGCCAGAGGGTCCAATCAGCGCAGTAACAGTTCCGGTAGGAAAATCTAATGACATATCTGAAATCGCGTGATACTTACCGAACCAGGCGTGCACGTTTCGCGCCTCTAACCCACTACCGACAGGTTGCTCGATTCGAGTACGTGAGGCCGCTGATGCGGTAGCGACATCTCCTAAACTTGAAGTGCGCGCACCACTTTGAGCGCTTGCTGGTGTTGGAGTCACTGTGGAGTTCATCGAACCGTCCTCTTTTTCGTTGGTACTCATTTAACGCTCTTTGCTCGGGAGAGATAGCGTGCCAACGCAAAGAGCGATAGCACTGCCAGCATCAAGATGAAGATTCCGGCCCACGCGCGAGATGCTGCCTCAGGTGAGCCATCAATCAATGCCTTCCAGATGTAAAACGGAATCGAACCCATATTTCCATCGAGTGGATTGAGATTGGTGTCGTCAGCGCCGCCGGTTGTGAAAAGCAGCGGTGCGGTTTCACCTGCGATACGTGCAACGCCGAGAATCACCGCAGTTACCAATCCGCTCTTTGCGGCAGGAATAACCACTAACGCAACGGTCTTCCACTGAGTCGCACCGAGGGCAAGGCCTGCTTCGCGATACTCTGCTGGAACAAGTTTGAGCACCTCTTCCGAGGTTCGGGCTACCGTAGGAATCATCAAAATCGAGAGTGCGAGCGCGCCCATAAATCCAGAGAAACCACGACCTGTTCCTGAGATAAGCGCAGAGTAGATAAAGAGACCGGCAACGATAGAGGGAATTCCACTCATCGCCTGGACGAGGAATCGAATCATCGATGAGCCTGGTCCTTTAATTTCCGTGAGATAGAGCGCGGTCAGGATTCCAAGTGGAACCGAGATTATGAGCGCAATGGCAATCAACCACACTGTGCCAATAAGCGCATGCTTGATTCCACCAGCATCCAACGGAGATGAGAAGGGGTCTTGCGCCATATCGTTAGTGAAAAAGCCACTGTAAATCGCAGCAGTACCTCGGGAGATAACTGTCCAGAGAATTGAAACTACTGGCAATAAAAGGGCGAAGATTCCCGTGTATGCCGCACCTGCCATCACAGCATCTTTGGCAGCCTCTTTGCCGCGTCGGATCCCCGAGAGAATTGCAAGGGCAGTGATAGAGATAATTCCAAAGAAGATTACAAAGGGAAGGCGCCCCTCGAATCCCGTGTTGGCAATGACGAGATAAGAGGCGAGAACGCTCCCAAAGAGAATAGCGAGTTGAAGCGTGTAGTCACGCTTGGTTGGACGCCAGGGTCTGATCGGAGTCGTTGTTGTCATCGTCCGCGTCGCCCTGTCTTACTTACAATCGCATTCGCGATCATGTTGACGCCAAGAGTCATCAAGAAGAGCACGAAGCCGGCAGCCATGAGCGCCTTAATTTCTTCCTCCGACGCTTCACCGAATTTTAAGATGATGTGAGAGGCGAGATTGCCACCTGCTCCAAGAAGAATCTTGAAGTTTGCTTGATACAGAATATTGAGAACGGTAAAGACAGCAACGGTCTCCCCCATCGCTCGCCCAAGGCCGAGCATCGCGCCACCGACAACACCACTGTAACTATAGGGAAAAGCAACATTCTTGATCATCGCCCACTTCGAAGCGCCTAGCGCATATGCCGCTTGAATGCGATCGAGTGGAGTCTGGGCAAAAATCTCTCGCGAGATTGCGGTAACAATTGGAATAATCATGACCGCAAGTACTAATCCGGCAATGAATGGTGAGCGGAGAAAGACTGGAACCGGAACGGCAAAAATCGGAATCCATCCGAGGTACTTATTGAGCAATTCGGCGACATACATTCCAGGTTCCATGAGAACGTAGAGCCCCCACAGACCAAAGAGAATTGATGGGAATGCAGCCATCAAGTCAACAACCGTCACCAATATTTTTTTGATCCGTTGCGGAGCGAAGAAAGTTAAGTAGAGCGCGGCAAAGACTGATATCGGGACGCCGATTGTTAAGGCGATTGCTGCAGTCACGAGGGTTCCGATAAGCATCGCGCCCACACCATAAGTTGATGCTTGGGCGCCTTCAGAGCCATCGCTATTAATCGACGAGACCCATTCATAGCCTGTAATGAAGGAGAGGCCTTCGCTACGCAGAATCGAGTATCCACGGAAGAAGAGATAGCCAGCAATCAAACCCAGGATGATGAGAGAGCTAAAGCCACCTAGACCAACGATGGCCCGGAAGACTCGATCTGAAGGGCGTGGTTTGCTCTCAAGAACTCGAGGAGTCGGCGCAGGGTTTGGCCGCTCGATGTCCGCAATCGTCACACCCCTAGCCTTCCGAACTAGCGAGCCAAGCTCGACCAAATTTGGTTACAAGAAGGTGAACAGAAGGGGAATTCTCGTGCCGGCGCACCGCTCAAGTAGATTGTGAGGGTGAATGAGGGCGTGCCGTTGATTTGGGTCGATTGTGAGATGACCGGGCTGAACCTTCCCACCGACGCGCTTGTCGAGATTGCTGTTTTAGTTACTGACGACAATCTCAATCTGATTGGCGACGGGGTCGAGGTGGTCATCAAGCCACCAGCAAGCGCGCTGGAACAGATGAGTGATTTTGTGCGACAGATGCATACCGATTCAGGACTGCTTCCACTGCTCGAGAGCGGCAAGTCACTCTCGCAAGCAGAGGAAATCATCCTGGAGTATCTCGAAGGTAACGGCGTACCTGCGGGGAAGGCGCCATTAGCAGGAAATAGCCTTTGGTTGGATCGCAACTTCATCGCACGCGATCTGCCTCGAGTCAACCAATACCTGCATTATCGGAGCGTTGATGTCTCCTCCATCAAGGAAATTGCCAAACGTTGGTATCCAAAGGCCTACTTCTCTGCTCCAGAGAAGAGTGGAAATCACCGCGCCCTTGGGGATGTTCGTGATTCGATCGCGGAATTAACGCACTATCGGGCCTCGATTTTTCGTGACTTAACCAACGAGTGAGCGCCATCTGAAAACCGGTAGTATGAGCACCGCATATCCATGGTGGGCGTAGCTCAGCTGGTAGAGCATCCGGTTGTGGTCCGGAATGTCGCGGGTTCGAGCC
>CAYQLC010000021.1:0-22399 GCA_964418325.1 uncultured Bifidobacterium sp. | reverse complement strand
GAAAGAGAGTCAGGATTAACTGATGGCGTTGCAGTCGAGTAAGCGAGTCTCCACCTGGATAGGTGGCTTCTTGCTCGTTGTTCCATCAATCGCAGCAGTCGCAATTTTTGTCTACGGCATGATTGCTTGGACCATTCGCATCTCGATGACTGATCGGATTAGCGCTTCGATAAAAGAACCGAAATTTGTTGGATTACAGAATTACACCAACCTCTTATCCGATACACGTTTCACTCATGCTTTTGAAAACCTCATCAAGTTCACTGTCGTTTTTATTGTTGGTACAACAATCGCCGGTTTCATTATGGCGCTCCTGCTTGAGAAGGGCATCAAGGGGGAGGGATTCTTCCGCTCCTTCTACTTATATCCGCTAGCTATCTCATTTATCGCCATGGGTACAGTGTGGAACTGGCTACTTAACTCCAACGTGGATGCCGATGCGGGCGGTTTAAATTTACTTTTGCAAAAAGTGGGCCTTGGGTTCTTGCAGAACTCGTGGTACCTCTCTGAAAATGGCGCTGCGTATGCCCTGGCGCTACCTGCAATTTGGCAGATGGCTGGCTACGTTCTAGCACTCTTCCTTGCTGGCTTCCGTGGAATTCCTGATGACATGCGTGAGGCCGCGCGCGTTGATGGCGCATCCGAGGCGAAGATCTACCGGTATGTGCTCTTTCCGCAACTCACGCCAACGCTATTCACAGTCTTAATTATCTTGGGCCACGTCTCCATGAAGGTCTTTGATTTGATTATTGGAATCAATGGTAAGTCGTATGTGACTCAGGTCGTTGCGGTGTATATGTGGGAATCCACATTCGATCAGAGAAATTATGCAAAGGGAACAGCAATTGCCGTTGTTTTGCTCCTTCTTATTGCCCTCATCATTATCCCTTACCTTCGTTGGGTCATAAAACAGGAGAATGAGAACCGATGACCGCAGAACTTCTTGAGAAGAAACCAACTCCAGTAGCTAATAAGCGAAAGCGTTCTGGCAAAGAACAGTTCTGGCTCATCTTCCGCTATGCGTCGTTGACCTTTATTTGGTTCTTGATTGTCATGCCAATTTATGTGCTGGTGGTGAACTCACTCAAGGGCGTCAAAGATGTTTATCTAGTCAATGCCTTTGATCTCCCAAAGAGCTTGGACTTCTCAGCATGGCCAATCTCTTGGAGTGGTGGTGATTACTTCTCCGCCTTCAGCCTTGGTGAGTCAATGACCCGCACGCTCTTCTTCGTGGTGCAGTCCTCCATCATTTCGGCAATCATCGGCTCAATTAACGGATATGTTTTCGCCAAGTGGAAATTCCCCGGCTCGAATATCGTCTTCACACTCTTCCTCTTTGGCATGTTCATTCCTTATCAAGCGGTCATGATCCCGCTTGTTCAGCTTGTAACAAATATGGGCGTAAACAAGTCAATTTATGTGCTGGTAATGGCGCACGTAATCTATGGAATTCCTATTTGCACACTCATCTTCCGGAACTACTATGCAAGCATCCCGGATGAGCTGATCGAAGCTGGATTGGTCGATAAGGCCTCACGGATCCGCATCTATCGCTCGATTATCCTCCCGCTCTCATTACCCGCTTTCGTGGTCGTGCTTATCTGGCAGTTCACCTCTGCCTGGAACGACTTCCTCTTTGCAATCTTCCTCACCGGCGGTTCGCCCAAACTCTCGGTCGCAACCACGACCTTGAACTTCATCACGGGATCAAGTAATCAGGTCTTCTACGGTCTAAACATGACGGCATCATTAATCGTCTCGTTGCCTACTTTGATCGTATATATATTCCTTGGGCGCTATTTCCTTCGTGGACTCCTCAGCGGTTCCCTCAAGGGATAAGTACCGACGCTCCATTGAGTAATTCTCGTGCGCGAGTGATTGCTCGTTGCTTTTCTGCATCATCTAAATAATTCACTTGGGAGATTCCTACTACGCGTACTGCCATGATGACTCCGGCGTGGGCTGAAATATTGGTGGGTAGTGCGCCAGCGTGTTCTTGATATGAAGACAGGAAATTTTGAAGAGTTTGCGCGACTAAATCTCGCTGCGAATCCAATTTGATAGCTTTCAAATTCAGATGTGCAGACATATATCCCAAGTCAAAGACTGGCGCGCCTTGATGAGTGACTTCAAAATCGAGGACCCAGGTGCCGCTTGAGCCGTGCAGAATGTTCTTCGGGCTGAAATCACCATGGACTGCGCACTCTCGAGACTCCATAAGTTCTTCTGAGAGTGAGGTGATTAGCGGAGCAAATTCTGGCCAGGTTTTGGCCATTCCGCCGTAAAAAGCACCTGCTCGTAAGTCAAATAATCGCTTCTTGCCATCGATGATCCGCAAGGGTAATGGTGCATCTCGGGTAGCACGATGCCAGGTTGCAAGAACTTTCCCAAGCGTCGAACCGACCTGAGGTTCGACAACCCCATCAAGCATTGAAAATCGCCAGTCGCGCATATCATCTGCCGCTAATTCAATGGCTATTGCAAGATCGTCGTCACTACGTGAAATCAATTTGGGGACATGCTCTGGGGTGAGAGCACCAAAGAGCTCGATTGCATCGGCTTCTGCAAGAATTCGATCGACATCTGCCTGCCAAGTGCCAGGGACTCGCAACTGGGCTAGAGCGCGCTTAACAACTGCGCCATTTTTATCATTTCCTTCACTCCACAAGACCTTTGCAGTATCGCAGGAGACGCCACCCGAGAGTATCTCAACTTCAAAGCGATGTTTACCTAATAAATTTTCAAGCGTTCGTTGCGAGAACTCGTCGCTCATGGAGCAAGCGCTATCAATTCTGCGATGTGTACGACTTTCGTTTTCACACGCGCCCTACGCAGCGCGCTTTTTAATTGGCGGGTACACCCAGGGTTGACGCTCACAAGATAATCAAGGTTGAGATCTTTGATGGCAGCGACTTTGGGCGCGATGACCTTCTTACTATCTTTGGAGCGAAGCAGTGAGTAACTTCCCGCAGCGCCACAACAGCCTTGCGCATTAGGCACTTCGACATATTCACCGAGTTGAGCAAGGATTTTTCGTGGCTCCTTGAAAACGCCCATGCCATTTCGAAGGTGGCAGGAGTCTTGGAGACCAATTCGGATGGGTTTCCCGTTACGAACAATTGGTTGGAGATTTGCGCTCCACCATTGGGAAAACTCTTGCACTCGCTCTTTGCCGAGAACGGCGGAAATATGAGCGGCACAGCCACCGGCAGTAGAGAGGATGGTGCCAGGCAACTTCTCTCCTAACTCCTTTGCAAGAGCCTTTCCACCTTCAAGGTCGCCGTTGTGAGCATGGAGCGCACCACAACATCCTTGCGAGGAATCGATATTTACATTGGGGGCAAGTTTGGCGACCGCTCTACTTACCTTGGGAAATAAGCGTCGTTCAAAACATCCAAGCGCGAGGTGGAGATCAGAGGAAGTATTTCTGGAGCGAGCGGTGGGCGATAGCGCGCTCATCAAGCGCACTCGCCACGGAGCACTGACCATTTGGAAAAGCGCCTTGATAATCAACGGTCGTTTACGTCCACGCCAAGTGATGTCGCGCCACTCTTCAAGGAGTACTCCATATTCGACACCTGCCGGACAGACCGGTTCACAAGCGCGACAACCGAGACAGAATGAGGCTTGCTCTTGGGCGCCTTCATCAGAGAAGGGCAATCTGCCATCTTGGAGCGCGCGCATCAGGGTGATTCGCCCACGTGGCGAGGATTGCTCCTCGCCAGTTAATTGATAGGTGGGACATGCTGGCAAGCAGTATCCGCAGGAGATACATCGATCTAGTTTTGCTTGGGTAAATTTTTTAGTGATATCTGAACTCATGATCCCAACCTGCCTGGATTGAGAATCTGATCAGGATCAAAGACAGATTTGATGTTGCGATGAAGCGCCAACGATACATCGCCAAGTTTTGCCTGTAAGTAGGGGAGTTTCGCGCTTCCTACGCCATGTTCACCAGTGATGGTTCCACCTAGATCAAGGGCAAGATTGAAGATATCTGAGAGCGACCTTTCAGCGCGGGCGACTTCATCGCTATCATCTTTATCAATGACGATGGTGGGATGGAGATTTCCATCGCCGGCATGACCGAAGGTTCCAATCAGAAGTGAGTACTTCGCACCGATAGCTTCGATAGCATCCGCCGCCTTACTCAATTGCGGACGTGGAACCGAAATATCTTCCAAGATAGACATAGAACCCAGACGCGCTAGCGCTGGTAATGAGCAGCGACGGGCATAAAGCAGCGCCTCAGCCGCTGCTACATCAGGAGCGAGGGTCACTGCGCGCACACCTTTAGCCGAAGTGGAGATATCTGCCATCGCGCTGACAGACTTTGCCACGCTCTCTTGATTGCCATCATCGCCAAAAAGCAGGAGCGCGCCAGCTTGGGTATCGAGCCCCAAGTGGGCAAATTCTTCTACCGCTTTGATACAGGTGTTGTCGAGAAATTCCAATGTAGCCGGCAAAATTCCCGTCGCAACAATCGTATCGACTGCTACGGATGCATCGGCAAGATTGTTGAAATAGGCAACGCCATATTGTGAACTCTTGGGGCGAGGGCTTAAGACGGTGGTGATTTCAGTGAATACCGCAAGCGTGCCTTCGCTACCTATGAGCAGGCGAGTAATGTCATAACCTGCCACATCTTTTACTAGGCGACCGCCGGTGCGAATAATCTCCCCAGTGCCCAGGACTGCCTCAAGCCCAAGGATGTAATTTTTTGTCGTGCCATATTTCAAACCACGTAATCCACCGGCACTGGTAGCCACGTTTCCGCCAATAGTAGAGACTGTCTTCGATCCTGGATCGGGCACGTACATCAAGCCTTCTTTGGCCACTGCCTCATCGAGTTGCTGCGTTGACACACCAGGTTGGACAACTGCTAATAATTCATTACGCGAGACCTCGAGAATTTTCTTCATCTGCATCATGCTCAATACGATGCCACCGCGAAGTGGAACTGTCGCTGCGCAGAGATTACTTCCCGCGCCGCGAGCGATTATTGGTGTCTTTGTTGCGCGCGCAAACTTGACGACCTCTGCTACTTCGGCAGTTGAATGCGGAGTGACCACTACTTCAGGAAGCCCTCGGAAAAGTGGGGTGGCATCGCGACTATAAGCCTCGCGTGCGGCGGGATCAGAGAGGACTCGGTCAGCTCCTAAAAGGGAGGTGAGGGCTGATGCCAGCGATTGTTCTGCCATTTTCCCCTCCTCTAAAGTAGCCCTAGGCTACTGGGTGAGAGGTGCAATAGGGAGGCTGCAATCATGGCGCTCAAGGCAGAAGTTTTCGATTCGCGACGAAATGTTCTTGGTGAAGGTCCTACCTCATCGGGTGCGAACAATAATCACGTGATGTGGGTTGATATCTATGGAAAGGCTGTCCGGTGGCGCAATCTCGTGAGTGGAGAAATTGGGGAGTACCAAACACCTGAGGATGTTGGCTTCGTCATTCCTTTAGCTGAAGGTGGCGAATTGCTCGGAACTGCTCACGGTCCTCATGTGCGAGATGTTGCCGGTAACTATCGGAAAGTCCCTGGTCGCGTAGAGGCTGATGGATACCGTTCATCGAAGAATTTGCGTTGGAATGATGCGAAGGTCGCCCCATGGGGAGATTTATTCCTTGGGTCGATGACCTACGACTTTGAAACTAATGCTGGTGCGCTCTACCAATTACAAAAGGGCGGCTCTCATATCCGTCGATTATTTGGTGATGTCACGATTAGTAATGGCATCGATTGGACTGTCGATCAAAAGTCGATGTTCTATGTTGACACTCCATTGCGAAGAGTTGATAAATTTGATGTAGAAGAGCGTGATATCAAAAATCGACGGACATTTATCGAGTTTCCTGATGAGTTTGGCATGCCTGATGGTTTCTGTATGGATGCCGATGACAATCTTTGGATTGCATTCTGGGAAGGATCGGCAATCCGATGCTTTGACGGTAGCAGCGGAAAACTCATCGAACAGATTGATCTACCTGCGCGCAGAATTACTTCAGGAGCTTTCGCTGGCGCCAATCTCGATCAATTAATCATCACTAGCGCTCGTGATGACAGTGCAGATGGTGAGGCTCCTGAGGCTGGCATGACATTTATCGCCACCCCTGGAGTGCGCGGTAAGGCAACCAATACCTTCACTTTCCTGGCAACGAATGCCTGATCTTTATACCTTCGGCGAGGCGATGGCGCTATTCCTCGCCAGCGATACTGATTCAGTGCTCACCGCTCGAACTTACAGTCGAAGCACTGCAGGAGCTGAAGGCAATGTTGCAGTGGGAGTCTGTCGACTCGGATTGAGCGCACACTTTTTCACGCTAATGGGAAATGATCAATTGGGAAGCGCGGTACTTGCTGATTTTGCTGCCGAAGGCGTTGATGTTTCTGGCGTCAAACGCGTAGATAGTTTTAGTAGCGCGATGATTCGTAATCCAGGAACGACTGCTCCGGTTGAAGCAACCTATCTTCGTAAAGGTGCGGCGGCTTCGTTGATGCAACCTGCGGATCTCGATAAAGCATTGATCTCGCAATCACGCTGGTTGCACACCACCGGCATCACCTGTGCCATCTCACCAACTGCCGCTGCAACAGCTGCTGCGGGGCTAGAGATTGCACGAAAGGTAGGAATCAAGAAGAGCTTTGATCTCAACATTCGAAGAAAACTGTGGAGCGAAGCAGAGGCACGCAAAGTCCTTGAGCCGATTGCTCGTGATGTCGATCTACTTATTGGTGGCGAAGATGAGTATTGCGCAGTCTTTGGCACTAGCAATCCCCAAGAAGCTCTCACGATCGCAGCATCTCGCAATAACTCACTTGTCATCATGACGCATGGCCCAGAGCAACTGAGCTATTGCGTTGATGGCACAATCACTATTGTCAATCCTCCCCAAGTGAAATCTGTAGATCCCGTGGGATCAGGTGATGCATTTACCAGCGGAGTTATCTCTGGATTACTTGGCGGTTTGACCGTTGCTGATGCGGTTCGACAGGGGACAATCTCAGGTGCTCGGGTCGCAAGTCAGTTTGGCGATTGGGCGGGATTACCCAGTGGAACAAACGGAATTACTGAACAGAGTTTTATTGACGAGGTTCTAGGGAAGGCAAGTTGATGGTAACTCGAGAAGATCTTCTTCGCGCTGGAGCAGTAGCAATAGTTCGCATGCCCGATCAAGATTCAGGGCAGCAAGTTGCTGATCGGATTGTGGCTGCTGGTCTAACAACCATTGAGATAACAATGACTAATCCTGGAGCTTTATCCATTATCGAGAAGTTAGCCCAACGAGATGACGTCCAAGTAGGAGTAGGCACAGTGGTCGACAGTAAAGATGTCGTGCGAGCGAAAGATGCTGGCGCGCAATTCATTGTCTCGCCTAATACTGATGAAGAGGTAATCAGGGAGACAAAGAGATGTGGGCTTCTCTCTCTTCCAGGAGTTGCAACCCCAAGTGAAGTTGCAGCTGCAAAGAAATTTGGCGCCGATATTCTCAAGCTATTTCCTGCCTCTACCTTTGGGCCAGGACATTTAAAGGCGCTCCGCGATCCGTTCCCTGGAAATTTTTGGTGTCCCACCGGTGGATTATCAGCAGACTCGGTAGGCGAGTGGTTTGCTGCAGGTGCGAACATAGTGGGTGTTGGTGGACCACTCATCAAAGGTGGTATCGATGCAATTGATGGAAATGTAAAAGCTTTTTTGGCAGCGGTAACGAGAGCAAGGGGTTAAGTCATGTCATCTGATTGGAAAAGCACGCGTGACCCTCAGGGGCCAATGAAGCGAGCGATCTCTGCGCTGGCAAAACAAGGTCTTGTCCATGAAGACTTGGACGGACTACCTGAGAGTGCAAAACGATTCTCTGATGGCGCGCGCTGGAAAGTAGAGATTCCCTCTGTAGAAGGCCCTGCAGCGATGCGGGCTGTTATCGAAGAGTCGAGAAAATACTCGCTTGATTTTCACCGGGCTAGCCAAGGTAGCGGAATCATGATGTTGCGAGATGAAGAAATTACCGAGTATCTCGCGCTTGGAAAGGAAGTTGGAGCTGAGGTCTGCCTCTTTGTTGGTCCACGTTCATCATGGGATATTGGTAGAGCAACAGTGGGTACATCTAGTGCAACGGTGCACCCTTCACTTCGTGGCGCAGATCAAGTTCGCTTTGCGATGGAAGATGTTTTGCATGGCGCATCACTTGGGGTTCGCTCGATACTTGTTGGTGATGTAGGGCTACTGAAAGTCCTGGGAGAAGCAAAGCGAAAAGGCGACCTGCCCAGTGATTTCATACTTAAGACTTCTGTGGCTTTGCCATGTAACAACCCAGCAACTGCGGCGTTGTATGAGGATCTTGGTGCATCGACTTTGAACCTCACCACCGACCTCTCCTTGTCACAAATTGCGGCAATTCGCGCGCAGGTGGATATCCCCGTTGATGTCTATGTCGAAGCAGCTGATGATTTCGGCGGCGCAGTTCGCCATTACGAGGTGCCCGACCTTGTTCGAGTTGCAGCACCGATCTATCTGAAATTCACGGTGCGAAACGCTCCTGGACTCTATCCAGCCGGAGGTCATATTCAAGGATTAGTTGAATCAACCAGTCGAGAGCGGGTACGTCGAGCGAGTATTGGCGTCGGCATGCTCAAGCGCTATGGATTGGCCTAGTCGGTAAAGGTTTTCGACTACTTGGGGACGCGCAGGTTCTGCATACCGCCGTCGACCGAGATTTCCGTTGCAGTAGTTGAACCTTGGCGCGGGCTTGCAAGATAAGCCACCGAACTCGCCACCTCTTCTGCAGAGACTAAACGTCCCCACGGTTGCCGAGCCTCTAGTCGCTCGCGCTCAGCAACTGGGTCATCGGCTTGGCTGAGTAAACGCTGGACCCACGGAGTATCAGCGGTGCCAGGATTAACGCAGTTGACGCGAATGCGATCTTTCAAGAAATCGCAAGCCATCGAAAAAGTTAGCGTGCGAATAGCGCCTTTCGATGCTGAGTAGATAACTCGGTTGGGAATTCCGGCAGTAGCTGCGATGGAACAGGTGTTCACAATTGATGGCACCTTTGATTTACGAAGGAGCGGCAGGGCAGCCTTGGTTACTCGAGCAACGCTAAAGACATTTATATTGAAAATCTTTTCCCAGTTTTCTTCAGTCTCAGTTTCGACAGTTCCAATCGAACCTACAGCAGCATTATTAATGAGAATATCGACGACGCTAGTCTTTTGCTTGACTTCGGTAAAGGCCTTAGTCACCGACTCTAGGGTGCTGACATCGCAATAGATCCAGGTAGCAAACTCTTTTAGTTCCCCTTGGTTGAGATCAAGTCCAATGATGGTCGCACCTTGCTGGTGGAGCAGGCGCGCTGTTGCCAAACCAATACCTGAGGCAGCTCCGGTAATGATTGCGGTCAGACCGGCAAATTCCTTCTCTACCCCTTGCGTACCCTGCGGCATGTTCTGCGGCATACTCTGCGCCCCTCGCTCGCTCATGTGCTTAATCTATAACTTTAAGGCCTTGGCCGGAAAACCCAGGTCGATCCAAAGGCAAGCCCTCGGCATGGCCGAATGGGCGAGTTATTGGTACCCCGGACCCCCTTTGGATGGGTAGATTTCGGGTATGGCTTCCACTCAGACCAACACCAAGTCGTTGATTTTTCCCTTCTCTTACGGCGATAGAACTCAATCTGATCTCCTAGGTGGCAAGGGGGCAAACCTCGCCGAGATGGTTCGCATGGGCTTGCCGGTACCTCCCGGATTCACCATTACTACTGAGGCTTGTCGTCAATATCTTGCAACATCCCAGATGTCGGTCACTTTGCTAGCAGAGGTCGAGACCGCGCTCGCTGACCTTGAGAATTCATTAGGAAAACGATTTGGTGATTCAAGTAATCCACTTTTGGTCTCAGTTCGTTCTGGGGCGAAATTCTCTATGCCTGGAATGATGGAGACTGTTCTTAACGTGGGAATGACTCCCGAGGTTGCTGACGGAATTGCGAAGGCTAGTGGAAATGCAAGATTTGCTTGGGACTCATATCGCCGCTTTGTTGATATGTTCGGACGGATCGTGTGCGATGTGCCACCTAGTGAATTTCACAAAGTAGAACATCGAATTCTTGAGAATAACAAAGTCTCCTCCATCGCAGAGTTGGATGTCGAGGGACTGAAGGCGCTCGCCGAAGCATTTATCAAAGTAATTGAAGTCGTGACATCGAAACCTTTTCCCACCGATCCGCGTGAACACCTTCTCAGTTCAATCGAAGCAGTCTTTCGTTCATGGAACTCAGAACGCGCTCGTCTCTATCGCCGCCGGGAGCGAATTCCCTCCGATCTTGGTACAGCAGTAAATATCCAATCCATGGTCTTCGGTAACTTAGATGATCTCTCCGGAACAGGAGTGGCATTCACTCGCGATCCAGCGACTGGTGAACATGGCAGCTACGGCGACTATCTCGAGCGTGCGCAAGGCGAGGATGTTGTTGCCGGCATTCGCAACACGATGTCGCTTCAAGATATGAAAGAGAAGTATCCCGTTGTATCTGAAGAGTTAGAGCGAGTCATGAATCTGCTTGAGACTCACTATCGAGACCTCTGTGATATCGAATTCACTGTGGAACGTGGAAAATTATGGATTCTGCAAACTCGAGTTGGTAAGCGAACAGCAGAGGCTGCATTTCGCATCGCATGCCACATGGTTGATGAAGGAAAGATTTCTATGGATGAGGCGCTCTCGCGTACCTCTGGAGATCAATTGGTTTCATTGATGTTCCCGCAGTTTGATCTCTCGGGTTCCATCAAAGAGATTGCTCGTGGAATTCCAGCCTCACCTGGAGCAGCAGTGGGCGAGGCAGTCTTTGATTCCAAGCGCGCATTCGATCTTGCTCGTTCGGGAAAGAAAGTTATTTTGGTGCGACGCGAAACCAGTCCAGATGATTTGGTGGGAATGGTTGCCGCTGAAGGAATTCTGACTAGTCGTGGCGGTAAGACTTCCCATGCTGCTGTAGTTGCTCGCGGTATGGGCAAAACCGCCGTCTGCGGTACCGAGAGTATTTCGGTTGATGAGCGGGCACACCTTTTCACAGTAGGTGGTTTGACGGTCTACGAGGGCGAAACCATCTCCATCGATGGCTCGACTGGCGCGGTCTATGCCGGAGTAGTTCCTGTGATTGCTTCACCGGTTACTGCCTATCTTGAGGGTCGATTAGCTGCCGATTCAAAGCAGGCAACTCCAGTTGTTAAAGCGGTCGATCGAATTTTGCAATACGCCGATCAGAAGCGAACTTTGCGCGTACGAGCAAATGCGGATACTCCAGAAGATGCCGTTCGAGCGCGAATCCTTGGCGCAGAAGGCGTTGGACTCTGCCGGACTGAGCATATGTTCTTAGGTGAACGACGAATGTATGTAGAGCGTCTCGTACTTGCGGAGAATGAAGAAGTGCAACGAGGTGTGATTGCTGAGATGGAACCGCTCCAGCGAGGTGATTTTGTCGGCATCATGATGGCGATGTCAGGTTTACCAGTGACAGTGCGACTTCTTGATCCACCGCTCCATGAATTTTTACCAGATCTTGCAGAGATGACTGGTGAGATGGCACGCGCCGAAGCTCTTAATGCTGATGTTTCGCCGCGCGAGCAGGCAATATTTGCTGCAGTAAAACGACTTCATGAAGCAAATCCGATGCTCGGATTGCGTGGTGTCCGTCTTGGCATTCTTATTCCTGAATTATTTAAGATGCAGGTTCGAGCGCTCGTACATGCCGCACTTGAAGTGCGCCGACTAGGACATGATCCAAAACCTGAGATCATGATTCCCTTGGTGGCCACTCAACGAGAGTTACTCCACCTTCGCGAGACGCTCGAAGAAGAGATTGCTAACACTCTCTCAAGTACCGGCCAACATCTTGATATCCCAATCGGAACGATGATTGAGACTCCCCGGGCGGCAATAACTGCAAAGCGCGTGGGCGATTATGCAGATTTCTTCTCTTTCGGCACCAATGACTTGACCCAATTGACGTGGGCATTTAGTCGAGATGATGTGGAGTCGACCTTCTTGCCCCGCTATCTCGATCTTGAATTGCTCCCCTTTAATCCCTTTGAATCTCTAGATCAAGATGGCGTGGGACTTTTCGTGAAGATGGCTTCAGAGGCAGCACGTTCAATCCGACCTGATTTCAAATTAGGCGTCTGCGGCGAACATGGTGGTGACCCGCGAAGTATCCACTTCTTCCACGCAGTGGGTCTTGATTACGTCTCCTGCTCCCCATTTAGAGTGCCGGTAGCGCGACTTGAGTCAGGACGCGCGACCATCGTGAAAAGCAGTACATCAAGTACGGCATAACTAACTCATAAGGAGTCTTTCCCATGCAACTCGCAGTAATCGAGAGCGCAGCAAATCCGTTTGCGCTCACCAAGTACGTCGACGGCCGATACTTTGCAATCAAGGAGCTGCCAACGCTCACTGCGGCATTGAAAATTCCATTGGCTCAGTTACGGGAGATTCTCGAAAATTCCTCAGGCCCTGAGGTCACCGGGAGAGAATTACCGCCGCTTGCTCCAGAAAGTGAGGTCTGGGGGGCTGGTGTTACCTATCTTCGCTCTCGCGATGCTCGAAAAGAAGAGAGTGGCACTCCAGATGTTTACCAAAAGGTGTACGAGGCAGATCGCCCGGAGCTCTTCTTTAAGGCTAATTTTCGCCGCACGGTAGGAAATGGTGATGTCATCGGCAAGCGAGCCGATTGCACATCCACTGTTCCTGAACCAGAGGTGGCGATAGTTATCAATGCGCACGAAGAGATTGTTGGCTTCACAATCTGCAACGATGTGACGTCACGATCAATCGAAGGGGCAAACCCGCTATACCTACCTCAAGCAAAGAGTTACTTGGGATCAACGGCGCTAGGTCCACGGATTACACCTAGCTGGTTGGCTCCCACCCATGATCACATCACCGTTGCAGCGCAGATTAAACGGGGCAGCGAAGTAGTGTGGAGTGCAAATACTGCGCTGAGTTCACTCAATAAATCATTAGAACACTTAGTTGGATATCTCTTTCGCTGTCAAACATTTCCAGATGGCGTAATTCTCTCGACTGGAACTGGAATTATCCCGCCACTTGATTTCATCATGGAAGAAGGAGACATTGTCACGATTGAAGTTGGTGGTGTTGGTACGTTGGAGAATGAAGTGATTGAGATTCCGCTTGATATCAACAAGCGTTTCCAGAAGGCCTTACATGAGTAATTCAATCAAGCACACAGTCTGGGCACAATGGGACGATTTAGTAGTTCCTGAGGGTTTTACGCTCCGCTCTCCGGCAAATACTGACCTTGCCAGTGCAAACCTTGATGATGTCACCTTCTACATTCCGAGTTATATGGGTGGTCGGGCTGCGTTGGAATTTTCTCGAAAGATGCCAAATTTAAAGGTGCTTCAGATGCCTAACGCTGGCTATGAAGATGCGATCGAATTCACACGGCCTGGAATGACCCTGTGCAATGGTCGTGGCATTCACGATGCGTCAACGGCAGAGTTGGCGGTCGGTTTAGCAATTGCATCCCTTAGAGGTTTTCCAGATTTTGTAAGAAATCAAGAGAAGGGTCAGTGGGTCCACAAACGCTATCAATCTATCAACGATAAGAAGATAGCCGTGATTGGTTATGGCTCCATAGGAAAGACGGTGGTTCGCAATCTTTCAGGATTTGATACTACGGTAGTGCCGTTCTCACGTTCAGGTAGCGATGGGGCATTGAAAATTTCAGAACTCGATCATCACTTACCCACCTTTGATGTAGTGATCTTGATTTTGCCACTCAATGATGAATCTCGAAAGATGTTCAATAAGGAGCGACTAGCTCTTCTTAAAGATGGCGCGCTGCTGGTGAACGTCGCCCGAGGTGGAATCGTCGATACCGATGCACTGGTTGCTGAGTTGAATTCTGGTCGAATTACAGCGGCACTAGATGTCACCGATCCAGAACCACTTCCGGCCGGACATCCTCTGTGGAGCGCACCTGGAGTTTTCATCGCCCCACATGTTGGCGGCAATACTTCTGCGTTCGAGCCGCGAGCGCGCCGCTTAGCTGAGTCACAACTAGCGCGACTAGCCAACGGTCAAAATTTAGAGAACGTGATTATCGCAGGAGAGATTGCCTAAGCGCCCACGCTCTTTTTTTATTTGTTTATTTGTGTGCCACCACTTTATTAGTGAATTGACCAATACCATCGATGCCGGTTACTACGGTCTGTCCGGCGCGTAGGTACTTTTCCGGTTTGAATCCCATACCCACACCTTCAGGTGTTCCAGTATTGATGATGTCACCTGGGTGCAACTCCATGAACTGGCTGATGTACCACACGATGTGATTGATGCCGAAAATCAAGTCACTTGTCGAAGAATCTTGTCGCTTCTCACCATCGACGGTGCACCAGAGTCGCACATTATGCGGATCGAAGGAATCTGCGGTGACGACTACTGGACCCAACGGATTGAACGTTGGAAACGACTTTCCTTTCGTCCATTGTCCAGCGCGCTCAATCTGCCAGTGACGTTCACTCACATCTTGGCTAATGGTGTAGCCGGCGATATATGAAGGAGCGTGCTCGACGCTTGGAATATAAGAGGCTTTCTTTCCAATGACGATTGCAATCTCTACCTCGTAATCGGTCTTCTCACTATTGGGTGGAATCACAATCTCATCGTTTGGACCGATCGCGGTGTCCGGGGCTTTGGTGAAGACGACCGGCTCTGGCGGCGGGGTCATGCCTGATTCAGCCGCATGCTTTGCATAGTTCAACCCCACGCAGATGATGTTGGTAGGGCGAGCCAGGGGAGCGCCAATTCGGTAATCCGAAACCTTTACTTTAGGTAGCGAGCCCAGGTCAGCGCCGGCCACCTTGGCAATTGCCCCCGCCTCGAGCTCGCTCCGGTTCCAATCGGAGATCAGATGGTCGACAAAGACCGCTTCGCTCTCAGAGACCATTACAGCGGGTTTCTCCTGGCCTTTGGCACCGAGTCGGGCGAACTTCATGGCAGCTCCTTTATATTTCACGATTTCTGGCGATGGATTGTTGTCATTCTCTCAGCATTCTAAATCTTATGGGTTTTGACCTTCCTCCGATAGGTTTAGAGGCGAGTTTTTCGCCACAAGGTCAATGACAAAAGATAGGGAGCAGGCAATGCCAGCACATCATCGGACCCAGCCCACCGGTTTACGTAGTCGTGAATGGTTTGGCGCTGAGGGCAAGAATGGTTTTATCCATCGTTCGTGGATGCGCAACCAAGGCTTTGCTCCAGATGTAATGGACGGCCGTCCGGTGATTGGTATTGGTACCACCTGGTCAGAATTCACTCCATGTAACGCTCACCTTCGTCGAGTAGCGGAGTCGGTAAAACGTGGCGTGTGGGAGATGGGTGGCTTCCCATTGGAATTCGCTGCGATGTCACTTGGCGAGGTGACGATGCGTCCTACCACGATGCTTTATCGCAATCTACTTGCCCTAGAAACTGAAGAATTAATTCGCGCAAATCCGATGGATGGGGTCGTTTTGCTCTCTGGCTGCGACAAGACCACTCCGGGCATGCTTATGGGAGCTGCGAGCGTGGACATTCCCACCATCATGATGACTGGTGGACCGATGCTCAATGGAAAGTTCCGTGGGAAAGATATTGGCTCCGGAACTGATGTGTGGAAGTTTGCTGAAGAGGTTCGCGCCGGCACGATGAGCGAAGAAGAGTTCACCGAGGCTGAGACCTGTATGTCACGGAGCGCCGGACATTGCATGACCATGGGAACGGCATCGACGATGGCTTCAGTCACCGAGGCGCTTGGTTTGCAATTACCAGGTAGCGCTGCGATTCCTGCGGTGGATTCCCGTCGCTATGCGATGGCGCAACTAGTAGGGCGACGAGTCGTAAAAATGGTTGAAGAGGGCCTGACGCTCTCGAAGATTCTCAACAAGAAGGCCTTTGAGAATGCGATCAAAATTATTGGAGCGATTGGTGGCTCAACTAATGCCGTCGTACACCTTTTGGCAATCTCCCGTCGTATCGGAGTCGACCTAGAACTCAAAGAATTTGATTTATTAACAAAAGACCTCCCGGTGCTCGCCAATCTCATGCCATCTGGAAAGTATTTGATGGAAGACTTCTACTACGCAGGGGGAATCCCAGCTGTAATGCAGGAGTTGGGCGATCTAATCCATCGTGATCACATCACCGTCACTGGAAAGACGGTTGCGCAAAATATTGAGGGTGTAAAGAATTGGAACCGCGAGGTTATTACCTCCGTCGCAGAACCATTCCAAAAGCCGGGCGGGGCTACGGCTGTCCTCTTTGGCTCACTGGCTCCTAATGGCGCAGTCATCAAAGTCTCTGCTGCATCCCCACACCTTCTTAAGCATCGTGGCAAGGCGCTGGTTTATTCTGCAATCGAAGATTATGTAGAAGATGCAGATCGCGATGACTTCATTGTCGACGAGAATGACATTCTCGTCATTCAAAATGCTGGTCCAAAGGGATATCCAGGATTCCCAGAAGTTGCTAACGCATCGATGCCAAAATCGCTCTTAGCCAAGGGCATCACCGACATGATTCGCATCTCTGATGCACGTATGAGCGGTACGGCTTACGGCACGGTGGTCTTGCACGTATCGCCCGAGGCAGCAGTTGGTGGACCGCTTGCTTTGGTCGAGACCGGTGATGAGATTGAGCTCGATGTCGAAAATCGTCGACTAGATCTCCTCGTTTCACCAGAGGTTTTAGAGGAACGAAGGAAGAAGTGGGTCGCTCCAACCGCTCCAGAACCTCGTGGTTGGGTCAAGCTCTACTTCGACCACGTCAACCAATCTCACGTAGGCGCGGACCTTGACTTCCTCGTAGGAAGTTCAGGTAACTGGGTTGGTCGACACTCACATTAATTCCATGAATAACCAGGGGAGCCAGGAGAACCAGAACAGCCAGCCAGTCTCCTCGCGTAACCTTGCATTGGAACTAGTTCGAGTAACCGAGACTGCAGCTATTGCCGCATCACGCTGGATTGGCATGGGGGAGAAGAACCTCGCCGATAAAGCGGCGGTCGATGCGATGCGTCGCATGATCTCCTCCGTGTCGATGAATGGCGTGGTAGTAATCGGTGAAGGTGAGAAAGACGAAGCCCCGATGCTCTTCAATGGTGAGCTGGTAGGAGATGGAACCGGCCCATCATGCGATGTTGCCGTTGATCCCATTGATGGAACAACGTTGACTGCGAAAGGAATGAATAATGCGATAAGCGTTATAGCTGTTGCTCCTCGGAATTCCATGTTCGACCCTTCTGCCGTTTTTTATATGAACAAGTTGGTAGTAGGTCCCGAGGCTGCTGGAGTGATCGATATCAACAAGAGCACTGGTGAGAATCTCCGGGCAATTGCTGCAGCTAAAAAAGTCCCGGTAAGTTCATTAACAGTCGTCACTCTAGATCGCCCTCGCCACGACCAGCTCGTCGCTGAAATTCGGGAGGCAGGTGCACGAATTAAATTCATTACCGATGGGGATGTTGCAGGTGCCGTGATGGCGGCGCGAGCTGAGACTGGCATTGATGTGCTCATGGGCATAGGCGGAACGCCTGAGGGAATCATCGCAGCGTGTGCGATGAAATGTATGGGGGGCGAAATTCAGGGTCGACTTCATCCGCGCTCTGACGAGGAACGCGTAGCCGCAGATAAAGCAGGCTTGGATCTTAATCGGGTATTCACAACAAACGATTTAGTCTCAGGTGATGATCACTTCTTTGCGGCGACTGGAATTACCGATGGCGAATTACTCAAGGGTGTGCGCTATACCAATGCAGGAATGCGCAGTCAATCGATAGTAATGCGGAGCAAATCACGAACAATTCGAATTATTGATACCGAACATCCACTCGAACGATTCAATTAAGGAGCTGGGAATAATGGGTAAACCGACGATTGAGCACTTCTTTTCGAAAGGAGCACCAAATCCGGGCGGCGCCTATTCTCATGGTGTTATAGCCAATGGTTTTCTCTACACCTGCGGGATGGGGCCAGCTGATCCGATTACCAACAAAGTTGAAGTTGAGGGAATCGAAGAACAAACTCGACAGGTATTAAAGAACTTACAGGCAATACTGGCTGAGAGAGGTGCGAGCCTTGATCAAGTAGTCAAAGTCACTGCGCACCTACAACATGTCAATAGAGATTTTGCCGCATATAACAAGGTATACCAAGAATTCTTCAAGGCCCCTTTCCCAGTACGAACTACAGTTGGTTCAGATCTTGCAAATATCCTTGTCGAAATTGATTTTGTCGTCGCGTTGTAATTGACCCTCAAAGTGAAGGAGTGGACATGAGTGAAATCGCAGGCAAGAAGGTCGTTATCACTGGTGCTGGGCGTGGCATTGGTCGCGAAATGGCGCTACGGGCAACTGCCGATGGAGCGATAGTCGCTCTCATTGAGATCGATCCAAGCACCCTTGCCAAGACGCTCAGTGATATTCATGAAAAGGGCGGCAAGGCCTATGGTTATCAATTAGACCTTGGTGATGAGCAGGCAGTGAAAGCAACCTTTAAGAAAATCGCACAAGATGTCGGCGAGATTGATGTCTTGGTTAATAATGCAATGGTCCACGAAGCTGAAGCGCTACACGAGACTTCCTTGGAGTCTTGGAATAACTCCCTCAAGATCACTCTGACAGGGGCTTTCCTATGTGTAAAAGAAGTTCTACCGATGTTTATGAAACGTAAACGAGGCAATATCATCAATATTGGCACCGTCAACGCTAAGGGAATGTTTGGTAGCGATGCCTATTCGGTAGCAAAAGCTGGTGTGCATCAAATGACTCGTTCGATTGCTGTTCGATATGGCGAATATGGAATTAGGTGTAACACGGTTGTGCCCGGAACAATCGCAACTGAAGCATGGATTGAACGAGCGAAAATGAACCCACAAGTCTTTGAGGATCTCAAGCCTTGGTACCCGCTCGGTCGAGTCGGCACACCCAAAGACATCACCGAGATGGTCTTATTCCTCATCTCTGACCGCTCCGAGTGGATTTCTGGTTCCGAGCTCGTCGTAGATGGTGGCTTACTCGCCGGCTATACCCCAATGTTCAACACTATTGAAGGTCGGAAACCTTGAGCACTTTCGTTATCCGCGGTGGAAGCATCGTTGATGGCAGTGAGCGCCCTGCTTTCAAAGCAGATGTCCAAGTCATCGATGGTGTCATTGCAAATATAGGGCAAGTCCTTAAAGGGGATGAGCGGGGCAAAGTAATTGATGGGTCAGAGTTAACAGTTACACCGGGCTTCATTGATATGCATGCCCACTCGGATCTTGCGGTCATCTCCGACCCGGCTCACCTAGCAAAAGTCACTCAAGGGGTGACCCTTGAGGTTGTTGGGCAGGATGGTTTGAGTTATGCGCCAACCAATGAACAGACTCAGCATGAGATAAGAGAGCAACTTTTCGGCTGGAATGGCGATCCAGCAAATATTAATTGGAGCTTTAAATCTATTGCTGAGTATTTGAGTTACGTCGATAAGGGCGCTCCGGTCAATGTCGCTTTTTTGATTCCCCATGGAAATGTGCGAATGTTGGTCAAAGGTAGTGAGCCTGGCATTGCAACACCCGATGAATTGAAATTGATGCAAGGAATAGTTGAGCAAGGCATGCGCGAGGGAGCAGTCGGACTCTCTGCAGGTCTTACCTACACCCCAGCCATGTACGCCGATGATAATGAGCTAATAGCGCTTAATTCTGTGGTCGCAAAATTCGCCGGCTACTACGCTCCACATCACCGAAATTACGGTAAAGATTTTCTTAAAGCAGTGGGTGATTGCATCGAGATTTCAGCAGCCTCAAACGCTGCTCTGCATCTCACGCATTGCCATATGAGTTCGCCACAGTTTCATGGCAAAACCGAATTACTTTTCGACATGATTTCTGAAGGGGAGCAACGGGGAGTGGATATCACGCTCGATAGTTATCCCTATCTTGCCGGTATGACCTACCTGCATGCGCTATTGCCTTCTTGGGTGCAAGCGGGCGGGATTGAAACGATGCGCCTTCGCCTTCGGGAATCCGAGGTGCGCAAACGGGTCATCCACGAATTGATGGTTACCGGTTCAGATGGCGCCCATGGAAATACTCTGAATTTCGAGACAATTGTGATTGCTGGCGTCGAGAGAGCCACGGAATTTGTTGGTATGCGCTTTGATGAGGCAGCTAAACGGGCCGGTAAAGATCCGGTTGAGTTCTATCTTGATTTCCTTGATAGTGAGAATTACAAAGTCTCTGCTGTGCTCCATGGCGGTCACGAGCCAAATGTTCGCGCCATCATGAAACATCCAAAACATATGGTGGGCAGCGATGGAATTCTCGTTGGCAATCGACCCCACCCTCGTGGGTTTGGCACTTTTGCGCGGTATTTGGGCGTGTACGGCAGAGATGAGCAGGTGCTCACATTTGAGGGTGCAGTTGCGCGGATGACTGGCCGGCCAGCGCAGCGATTACGACTGGTGGATCGTGGCTTAGTCAAGGTCGGATATCGTGCTGATTTGGTTTTGCTCCATCGCGAGAGCGTTATCGATCGATCAACGTACGAAGAGCCACGAGTTCCAGCGACAGGTTTTGTCCACGTTTGGGTAGACGGAATATCGACATTGTGGGACGGTTCTCGAACGGATAACCTTCCAGGACGTGCAGTCCGTCTCATCGATAAGAAAGGTGTCTGACACCATGGAAGTTGGCCGCGTTGATGGAAATCGCCCGTGGGCGCCAATTGTTGGATACTCCCGCGCTGTCCGGATGGGAAATCTCATTGAAGTCAGTGGTACTAGCGCAACTACGCGCGATGGTCAGGTGATGTTTCCGCATGATGCCTATGGTCAGATGAAATATATCCTCACCGAGATCGAGAAGGCTGTTAAAGAATTAGGTGCAACATTCGAAAATACCATTCGTACCAGAGTTTTTCTCACTAACATCGAAGATTGGCCTGGAGTTGCAAAGGCTCATGGCGAATTCTTTGCCACCATACTTCCGGCTTGCTCCTTTGTTGAAGCAAGTCGCTTGATGCTCCCTGAATTGTGTGTCGAAGTCGAAGCCACTCTCTGGGTCGAATAGCGGATTCCCATCATGGCTGAACATTCGACGGTAATCATCACAGGTGGTGGTAGCGGTATCGGCCTGGCAACGGCAGAGCGACTACTAGCCGATTGGCCCACTGTAAAAGTTGTATCGGCAGATCTCAAAGAGGGCGGATTTGCCGAGCTAACAGAGAAATTCCCTGGACGTGCGCTCTTTTTGGAATCTGTTATTACTACTGCCGAGGGCGCTGCTCGGGTAGTGGAGCAAACTCTTTCCTGGTCTGGCGATCTCTCGGGTTTGGTCTGCTGCGCTGGTAATAGCACCAATCATGCGAGCATCGATATGACGCCAGAGCAGTGGCATGAGGTTCTCGATGTTCACTTAGATGGCCATTTTTTTATGAATCAGGCGGTGGCTCGCTACCTCATCAATCACGGCAAGCCAGGAGCATTCGTCAACTTCTCCTCGCTCGCTCATAACTTTGGGTGGCCGCGCAGATTGCCATACTCGGTGGCAAAAGCTGGCATTGATGCCATCACTCGCACGCTGGCAGTGGAGTGGGCAGAGTTTGGCATTCGCGTTAACGCAATCGCGCCGGGCTATATCAATACGCCCTTGGTGGTTAATGCTACGAAGAACGGCTATCTAGATCCATCTATTCAAAGCATGCACGCGATGAATCGCTTCGGTGAGCCAGATGAGATTGCTCGGGGAGTGAAATTCTTGCTATCTGATGATGCCAGCTACATCACCGGCGAAATATTAACTATCGATGGTGGTTTTACCCCGAAGCGAATTCCTTGGATTAAGAAGTAAGAGCGCTCTTAATCCAGCCTAGATCCCGCGGGCGCATCGCATCTAGTAGATAAAAATCAATATCTTCGATTGAATTCTCACGAAGCAGAGCAACTTTATCGTGCAGAGATTCCATTGATCTGTTGTCTGGAAAAGTCGGACGCAGGATTGCGGTGATTTCGCTATTGAGTTCACTTCGATAGTGTCGGGCTACGGCCGCAACTTCATCAGGTGATTTTCGATAGATGAGTGGTTCGTATATATCGATGGCCTTATCGATAAGGGTGTTGTCGATGCCAACCAGCCAGCTTTTCTCTAAGGGGGCGCCTTCCGAACCCGGAATAAGCGGAGCTTGGTCGATAAATTTAGTCTGAACACCATGTGCTTTCGCTATCTGGGCTACTTCGCGATATCGATTCGCAACCGTCGCCTCCCGAGAGGCAAGGTATTGAAGTATTTCGCCACCGACAACTGTCGCTAAATTTTCCTTCGTTATGGACATGCCAAGCCAAGGATCAGAATCCTGCAGAAACGGCTGCAGC
>CAYQLC010000020.1:16551-22411 GCA_964418325.1 uncultured Bifidobacterium sp. | reverse complement strand
CGTCGCCCTCTTCCATTTAAACCAGATCCGATTGCCCGGCGTGGTACTGCTTTCCATACCTGGTTAGAAGAACGCTTTGCCACGGCTATTCCATTGATTGGTGATGAAGAGATGCCAGGAGCTGCTGATGATGGTGCGCTAGACGATAGCGCTTTGGAGAGATTGAAAGAGAAGTGGTTACGGAGCCAATGGGCTAACCGCAATCCACATCTTGTGGAGGTTCCGTTTGAGCGGAGTATCGAGGGCACGATTATTCGAGGGCGAATGGATGCCGTGTACAAGAACGATGATGGCACTTTCGATGTTGTGGATTGGAAAACTGGTTCAGCGAAGAGCGGCGCCGAATTAGCCAATGCTGCAATTCAACTTGCGGTCTATCGCTTGGCATGGGCCGAGATTGCCAAGATTCCGCTCGATATGGTGCGCGCGGCATTCCACTATGTTGGTTCAGAAGAGACCATTCGACCTAGCGATCTTCTCGATCAGGATGGCTTACTTGCCCTGATTCGCACAGTTCCGGTCGAGTCGATGTAACGGCAGTTGATTACAGCGAGATTTCTATTCCAAGAGGGAGATGATCGCTAACCATATGCACGGGTGAGGCGAAGTCGATCTTTCCACGATTTTCGATCGCAGGGCTCGAGATCAATATGTGATCGAATTGCAGACGCGCACCCCATGATGGATAGGTAAATTGCTCTGCGCCTGAGCGCCACTTCATTATCTTCTCGGGAAGTTTTCCAGGCAAGTTCAGATCACCCAAGAGAATTTTCTCACCAGGTAGAGACTTCGCCCAGTGATGAATCTTTCGTAATTGAAAGATATTCATGCCGGGAACAAATGATAAATGGGTGTTGATCACGGTGATGCCGTTCGCCAAGTGAACGGCATGTGCAACTCTTGGCTCATCATGTATATAAATCACTTTGATTTTGGGACGAGATTGCCCGGGGATGGTTTGTGGAATCGCCAACGGAGCACCGACCTTTGACCGACCGAGATCTAGGCGGAACTCTTCTCGAATCGGAATTCTAGAGACGATTCCATTTCCGTAATAGCATTCGCGGTCTTTTGTTGACCCGCCCGCGCGCTCTTCCCACTTCTTCCATTTCTCCCCGGGTGTTCCGGTTATCGCAAACGCACGCGAGATAAATGGTGCACTCATCGCGTCCGCAATTACCGCAGCTTGATCTGCGAAGTGTGAACGCTCTTGGAAGTAGTCGACCTCCTGTATGGCAAGGAGATCTACATCAAGTTGCGCCGCGCGCTCTGCCAAACGCTCGTTATGGATTACCCCCTCAGGCACCGCCATTCCGTGGAGTATGTTCCAGGTCGCAATCTTCACTTGTGAACGGTAGAGGTAAATTAGATAGGCTCGCCACTTATGAGCCTGGCGCTAATGAATCTCTCCCTGGCCCGCGCACATCTGGATCGGGCGGCTCATTTGCGCACTGATGAGCAAGCTCTCGATGCTCTCTTCGCTACCGGGAAGATTTTCCAGGTGAATAAAGGGAAATTCCAGTTCACTAATTCACTTCACTGGGTTGCGGCAAAGGATGCTCCAGCTGGTGAACGCTACTTCCTCGGGCTTGATGAGGATGGAGTTGGGTATTTTGCAATCAACGCACCCTTTCCTGAAGGAACCGAAGATTTGCAATCACTTCGTGAGGCAGGGTTATTGGCGACCGAGATAGAGATTGGCGCTGCCGTTCATGCCGTTGCGCTGGCGAATTGGCATGACACTCACACCCACTGCGCACGATGTGGTGCAGATACTTACAGCGCACTTGGTGGTTCAGTGCGCCGTTGTCGAAGTGATGAGAGTGAGCATTATCCGCGAACTGATAGCGCAGTCATTGTGCTAGTGCGCGATGCCGACGATCGGGTTTTATTGGGGCGTCAGAAAGTATGGCCACCAAAACGCTATTCAAACTTTGCAGGATTCCTCGAGCCGGGAGAGTCGTTAGAAGCATGCGTCAAGCGTGAAGTACTGGAAGAGGCTGGGGTGCGCATCGGCCAGATCGAATATTTAGGCTCGCAAGCATGGCCCTTTCCAGCATCCATCATGTTGGCGTTCACTGGAGTTGTTGAAAATCCTGATGATGCGCAAGCAGATGGTGAAGAGATAGAAGATTTACGTTGGTACAGTCGAGAGCGTTTTACCGCCGACTTGAAGAGCGGTGAACTACTTATCCCTCCCGGCATTAGTATCGCCCGCCGAATGATTGAAGCGTGGTACGGGGGCTCGATTGATTTCCCTGAAGCTTGGCGCTAGTCATCTATGAGCGATAAGTTTCTTGCAGATCTCGATGATGAACAGCGCGTTGCTGCTAGCGCGATTCGCGGTCCGGTGCTCGTCATTGCCGGTGCAGGTACCGGAAAAACCCGGACTATTACCCATCGAATCGCCCATGCGCTAGAAAATGGGGTGACCGAGCCTTCTCGAACTTTAGCTCTAACGTTTACCGCTCGTGCTGCAGCTGAATTGCGACTGCGGTTGGCAACATTGGGATTTCCTGGCGTGCAGGCGCATACTTTTCATAGCTCGGCTTGGCGCCAACTTCAGTTTTTCTGGAACGAGGCGATTGGTGGAAAACCATTTCGCATTCTTTCCCAGAAAAGTGAATTAATTGCATCAGCGCTCTCAACTGTTGGACGCAGTAAAAGCGGCTTAAGTATTCGAGATATCGCAACAGAGATTGAGTGGGCGAAGGGACAAGAAATTGCTCCCGAGGATTACGTGCGAGTTGCCCAAGAGCGTGCTCGGGTATCGCCACACGGATTAACTTTCAATGAAATCGCTGACATTTATCGAACCTACGATGGATTAAAGCATGAGCAGGGACAATTAGATTTCGAAGATATCCTCCTTCTTCTTGTGGGAATTCTGGAGGAACAGAACTCCATCATCGAGCGGGTCCGCTCTCAGTATCGATATTTCACTGTAGATGAGTATCAAGATGTCTCGCCGTTGCAAGAGCGATTGCTCAATCTCTGGCTCGGAAATCGGAAGGAAATTTGTGTTGTTGGTGACCCCGACCAGTCGATTTTTTCCTTTGCTGGATCGAGTAATCAATATCTACTTGGTTTCACGAAAAAATACCGTGAGGCACAAGTTTTCAGATTAGATCGAAATTATCGTTCCACCTCTCAAATCGTCAACGTGGCAAATAAGGTAATGGATCGCGAATTACTCTCAGTTCGAGGAAAAGGTGATGCGAACGTACGTCTGACTTCGTACAGCAATGAGGTTTCGGAAAGCGAGAAGATAGTCACCCGCATAACTGAGCTGATTAAATCTGGAGTCGATTCGCGAGATATAGCGGTGCTCTTTAGGAGAAATGATCAACTTCAAGATTTCGCCCAAACCCTGCTAGCTGCTGGGATCCCAGTAAATATCTTGGGATATAACCAGGGTCAGCGCCCATTCTTTTATGACGGAAAGATCAAAGAGGCTATTCGCTTGATTCGCGGGGCAGCAATTGCCAATGAGAGCTCACTTGCGGGTATTGATTTAGTTGGACAAGTTATCGCCATTCTCTCAGCGACTGGCTGGCATCCTGATCGCGCAACTGGCGACGATGCTCGGCTTCGTCTGGTGGAGTTCGTTGCCGAGTTGCAAGAACGATTACCTGCTGCGACGTTGCGAGATTTGATTAATGAGTTTGATGAACGCGAACGAAGCAACGTTGAACCTGAAGTTTTTGGTGTGGTCTTAACCTCTATTCATTCCGCAAAAGGTTTGGAGTGGAGCCATGTATTCATTCCGCGATTGCGCGAGGGTATTCTTCCTATCTCATATGCGATGGCATCAGATGAGTTGATGGCGGAGGAACGACGTTTATTTTATGTTGCAGTGACAAGAGCAAAAGATTCGCTCTCACTCTCTTTTGCTGGCGGTGATTCATCGCGCTTTTTAAGCTTATTGCCAGCACTCAACTCTGAATAGTCATGCGCTCAACCGTACTAATCCACGCACAAATTCCTCTTTGTAGAGAAGTTTTCTAAGAATTACTGCGGGTCCTCTGGAATAAATCCAAGTTGTTGTCGAAAGCCAAGTGCATCCCAAGCATCAAAGCCTGAGACCACAATTCCATTCCTAATTGTGTCGATACTTACTCCATCGACATCAACTTTTCGACCAGTCGCCTTATGGCCGAGGAATTCACCATCGTGGGTGCCAGTAAGGCGCCATCTGGTTACCACACGTTCGCCCTCTGCGATGATTTCTTCGACATGGAAGTGTAAATCTGAGAAGCCCGTATGCCATTTTCGCCATTGCTTCTTGAAACTCTCTCGTCCGACCCCAAACTTTGGATCATTTCCGGCGGCATCTTCAGCGACTAGGCGATCAATCGCTGCTTCACTCTTCTTATTCCAGATTTCTTCAAAAAAGGTAGCAGCAGCTGCCTTATTTGCTTCTTCCTGCGCGTTATTTACCATTTTCCGCTCCCTTCTTACTTCTTACTTCTTACTTCTCACTTCTCACTTCTCACTTCTCACTTCTCAGTTTGCTCTTTACTCTTTGCGCTATCACCAATTCCTCTACTTTGCACTCTTCTGACAGAGTGCATTCTTTCGATGGGTGTGATTACGCAGTGATGAACTCCCGCACCGTCTGATGAAATTCTTCGGGTTCATCACCTCGGAGTGAGTGGCTACTATTCTCAAATATTTTCAATTGTGAGCCAGGAATTAGCGCGTGTATCTCTTCGGAGAATTCGGGAGCGCAAATCCAATCATGTCTACCAGCAAGCACAAGGGTGGGTGCAGTGATTTTTTTCAATTCTGGTCGTAGATCGTAGGTAAGCAAGAATCCACCAGGAGCAAATGCACGATTAAGCGCATCAGGAGAGAGAATTGCTCGTGCGAGCGCCTCCTCATTTTTGGCACGTTTACTGTCATCGAAAGTTGTCGAGTACAGCCCCCAGGTTTTACGAAAGTATTCGCGCATCTTTTCTTCAGTAGTCAGTTCGCCTGCCCAGAGTTGCCGAGTGATCTCCTTCTCCTCGCCAATGCCACGTGCTGCAATAATTTCTTGTGCTCTCTTGTTAAATCCATAATGTGCTGCGGTGACGATTAGAAGTAGCTTTGCAACAGAGTTTGGATAACGTGCGGCATGTGCCATTGCGACCATTCCGCCATAACTTGTACCGACGCTGACAATCTGCTTTATGCCAAGGTGAATACGGAGCGCTTCAAGATCTTCAACATTTTCATCGATGGTGTATTTATTGATATCGCCACGAGCAGAGCGCCCCTGTCCACGATGATCCCAAAAGATAACTTGTGCATATTCACCAAGTGGATCCATACCAGGTCGCATAATGGAATGGTCGGCCCCTGGTCCGCCGTGCGAGACAAATGCGACTGGTTTCTCGCGAAAGCTTGGTCCATCTGCTTCCAGCGCAGAACCATGAATCTCGAAGAAGATCTCGGTATCGCGAATCTTTGCCAACATAGCTTTGAAGCCTAGTGGCTGTTTTCGCGGGTTTTAGCCCACGACGTAATTAAGTTGCCTCGAGCACATGGGAGCGCGTACCCTTCTTAGGTCGGTAGGGCCTGTGGATCGAAAGAAATCCGCTACCTACCTACCAACAATGTTGAGCGAAAGGTCGGTCACAGTGGCACTAGCACTTGCTACCACTACTCGAAGCGCCGGTTGGCGTCCTTCGAGCGACTTTGCACGCTCGTATTCAACCTACGCCACAGGCAATCCAAAGCATTTTGGATCCGGTGGCACCCGGGAGATCGCAGGCTAAGCCTCGAAGCTCTCCGGGGGCCCCGAATCCATCAGGATTCGCGGGCCCTTTCTCTTTTTCACAACCGAATTTCTCAAAGAGATAAGGAAGCGAAAGAA
>CAYQLC010000020.1:12403-16451 GCA_964418325.1 uncultured Bifidobacterium sp. | reverse complement strand
ATGAGTTGAGGGAAGGTGAAGAGCAATGACGGTTCTATTTCACGAACTGTTGGTTCCAGGTTGGGCAGATACAAAGATTGGCGTTTACGAGCTAACTCGCAATGAGAATTCGGGTTACAAGGAGGATGAGGGTTTTGGACTTCCATGTCACTCAGTCGACCCTGAACTCTTCTTCTCTGAATCTCAAGAGATGCTCGAGACAGCGAAGGATCTCTGCACTGCGTGTCCGATGCGTGCGCGTTGTTTAGAGGGCGCGCTCTCACGAGAAGAGCCATGGGGCGTTTGGGGTGGCGAGATTTTCGATAATGGGAAAATCGTGCAAGCAAAGCGCCAACCCGGTCGACCTCGCACAGCGGCATAAGCAGACCAGAAGGTTTCAGCGCGCAAACCAAAAGCGAGTAGAGGCACGACAGAGCAGAACAGAGGCACGCCAGAGCAGAACAGAGGCACGACAGAGCAGAGAGAAAATAGAAGCTAGGCGCGCGAAGCTTGAGCAGCAGGAGCGATCTCTGGTAACCAAGAGATCGCTTCTGCGAGAAATTTTCCTTCTGCACCAAGCTGGCAGAAAATTCCAGTCGTGCCAAGAGTGACCCGATGAATCAACATGTACTCCGGTGGAAGATTAAGTTGAAAGCCAATCTTCGCCGTGGGATTTCGTGGGTCGCCAACGCGTGCGCTCTGCACGCGCAACCAATCCCGGGAGTATTTAAAAGTTTCGGTCCGTAACGGCTCGACGAGCGGAAGGAGATAATCGAGAACTAGCTGTGGGTCTACATCAACCTCTGGGAGGATGAATCCATCCTTTTTGAAGCCCTCGTAAAGCGCTTGGGCATTTCCATCGAGAGCGTTCTTCAACAATCTCTTAAATGGTTCAGGAAAACCATTAGGCAAGCGATTGCATGCACCAAAATCTAGAACACCCAGTCGGCCATCGGCGAGTAGGCGGAAATTTCCCGGATGTGGGTCTGCATGAAGTAATCCAACGCGGGTGGGGGCTGTGAAGTGAAAGCGCGCTAATTTGATTCCTGCTGCATCACGTTGCTCTTTTGTGCCCTTGCTGATGATCCTAGATAGCGGTGTTCCTTCAAGCCATTCACTGACGAGCACTTTATCGGCAGCGGCAACAACTTTGGGGATTGCAATATCTGGATCACCATCGAACTCAGCAGCACATATTCGCTGTGCCTGCGCCTCATATTTGTAATCTACTTCTTCGATAATTCGCGCGCGTAACTCTTCAAGGAGTGGACCCATTTCAAGTCCAGGCATGAAGAGTTGGAATATTTTCGCAAATCGCTGAATTTGATTAAGGTCAGAGATTAATGCTTCTGCTGCGCCCGGATATTGAACTTTGACTGCAACCTGGCGCCCATCTTTCCAAACTGCACGATGCACTTGTCCGATGGAAGCGGATGCTGCCGGCTTGTCATTGAATTCTGCAAAGTTGTCGCGCCAATCTTCACCAAGTTGCTCTGCTAGAACTCGATGGACAACGCGCGCCGGAAGCGGAGGCGCTGCCTCCTGTAATTTAGTGAGCGTTTCGCGATAGGGGGCAGCAAATTCCTCTGGCAGCGCGGCCTCAAAAACAGAGAGCGCTTGGCCGAACTTCATCGCGCCACCTTTTAATTCACCAAGCACTCGAAAGACTTGCTCTGCGGTTTTAGCCTGCATCTCTTTCGATACTAGATCTCCGGATTGGCCAATCATCTGACGACCAAAACCAACGGCGCTTCGCCCCATCGCTGAGAGCGGTATCGATGCCAATTTCGCGCTTCGCGCCACGCCCCCAGTCGTCAGGGAATCTTTGCTCGCTCCTGCAGCACTCTCTGCCGCTAGTCGCGTCTCGGCTGCTTTCTTCGAGTTGCTGGGAGCTTTGGCCATGCACGCAATTCTTCTGGTTTGTCCTAGCCAGCGCGAGTTGAAAGGCGCCGCCCCCAATGGCAGGAGCAATCGGGGTGAAAGCTCCAGTGGCGGCTCTCAGAGGCTATTTCTCTCTCTGTAGGCCACGAATACCCAGCGCGAGTTTCTGTTCGGGTAAAGAGGCGAGTTGCCGAGATTATTTCGTGAGGAATTTCACCTCGAGCTATCCGAAGTAGAAAGGATCCAATGATTGCTGCAGCGAAGTAGGCGTGATCTGGAGCCACGCTTTCATTACGTTGTAGGAAGAGCGCCATCGCCACCTTCTGCCACTCTTCATGAGTCTCGCTGCGGTGGAGTTCGATGCAGTGGAAACATGGTGAGAGGCCGGGGGTAACAAAAGGGCCTACCAGCACTCCAAATGGAGAAGTCAAGGTGCATATGTATTTAATATCGCTCTCCATCAAATGGGCTAAAAGTTCGGGTTCTGGATAAGTAGTAATGACAACAATTTGAGGGCGCTGAATTGAATTCAATCTATTCTGATCTAAGGACACCTCCATCTTTCCACTATTAATAAACTCTCTTCGTTGTGCTTCAAGAAGTTCATTAATTGAGTAACCAACATCTGAGATGCGGAGATAAACACCCCGAACATCAGAGAATCTTGCTGTTCTATCTTCGAGAATTTTCACTGGTATCCCATGATGCATGAGTAGAGAAGTCAATAGAGCACCGACCTCGTTGTAATGAGTAATAACAAATTCAATGGGAGTGAATTCTCGAGGTTTACGCTCGATAAATCCCATTTCGTCGAGAGAGTGAATGAGTTGCGTGATAGTTGCTAATTGGCAATTAGTGGAGTGGACTAGATCTTCGATCTGAACCCAATCGACAATTCCTCTGAGGAAAGTACGAGCTTGGCTATCCAAGAGAGTGCACCATCGATCGACATGTCCGATCAGAACGCCTTCCTCTTTTTCGACTATAACAAGGCCGCTCTTTAATCTGATGTATTCGGACATTTCCTCAGAATAACTAAGTCACCGATAAAGACTTGAGCGTAATTCTCACCCGAGAAATTTTGAAAATAAAATTGAATGCTCTGTAACTAATGCAATGCATACAGGGGGTAAGAGCTACTCATCAAAGAGTTGGTCGAAGTCTCCGCTAGGTCGATGAGTCCGACCTTCGAAGTAACCTTCCGCACGGGCAAGCTCTGGATATCTATCCAGGAGCTCCTTGAAGTCAGATCCGTGCCCTGGAATAAGTATGTGAATCAATTCGTGAAGTAGTAGATAGTCGAGTGCATAGGCAGGAGCATCTCGCAAGCGGTCAGATATTCGGATAGTTCGATCTTCTATGGTGCACGCGCCCCAAATTCGAGACATTCGTGAAGACCATTCGACCGAGACTGGGATCGCTTTTCCGTCGAGATATTTCTTATTTAGGAATAGAGCCCGTGCGAGCAATTGATCATTATTTGGAGCGCTCTCATCGTGCAAAATCTTTTTCACCATCTCATCAACAACTTGATTTGCTTCACGTTGGCTCATTCTCGCTGGAATCGAGACGATTACCTTCTCGCCATTTCGATAGGCTTCGATAGTTTTCTTCCGGCGAGTACTTCGGCGAACTTCAACAATGAGCCCAATATCCCTACCATCCGAGCCCATTCTGGGAAAGAGGTCGCCTTGCACCAGCCCCCGGTCACTAGCCCGGCGGGAGTGAGGGTGTGAAGTAGCGTTGTCAGGGGAGTTTCGAGGCACTGGCGGATTCTCTCGCTCCATGGCGAGAGGTTATCCACTCCCTGTGGAAAATCTTGGGAGGAGCGCTCAGCACGGTCGAGGGCGAAGTAGCGGGAAGTGAGTCCTACAAATCAGCGGGCGCCATCAAGTTCTTGCTCCAGCGATCTGTACTTAATCCACAAGCTGCTGATTTCTGTGCACAATTATCGATGCGTAATCCACAAGGTGCTATCCCTTGAGAAAAATCTCTGCCTACTTACCGTTCTCGAGCAAAGGAGAGAAGAGCGGGGACAAGATGCAAAGAAGCGCCCAATTAAATCTCCTGGCTTGATTCTTTCTCACAACACCCGTAATTTCCGCTCAGAAGTCCTCGGATAACCGGTTGCGTATCTGCAAGGGGAAGGCAGATAAGCGAACGTGCGCCCCGAGGACTTCGCTATCTA
>CAYQLC010000020.1:11054-12303 GCA_964418325.1 uncultured Bifidobacterium sp. | reverse complement strand
AGCGAACCGAGAGATTCCCATAATCCATCTCGATATTCGATTCCATGCATCTGGCCCTGAACTCTAAAGAATGTAGCCGCATCTCGCGCTAGACGAGGAGAAACCTCAAGTCCTAAGAGCGAGGCAAAAACTCTTTGCAGCGGGCCCTCGGTAGCTCTTCGTCTTCGTGACATCTCACGAAGCGCCTGGATGTGCGGTAGTTGTGAGCCAGCAGCCTCTGCGCTGATCTCATCAATCCACCCTTCAATAAGAGCGATGAGCAACTCCAATTTCTTGAGGGCAGAAATCTGCGCCTCACTCTCCTCGGGAGCAAACAAACCATTTTGAATTGCTTCATTTATTGCTTGAGGATTGCCGCTTAGTTGCTCGAAGTCACCTTGAACTTTATCGATATCAACGTGGATTCCAGCAGCGTAGGCACGAACTGACTCGATGATTGCATCTTTCAACCATGGATTGTGTACGAAGAGGCGGGCAGCCGCACTTTCACGGAGCGCGAGATAGTGCAGTACTTCACCAAAGGGAACATTTAATCCATCTGCATATTTCGATGCGTTCTCAGGGATCAAAATTGCTCGAACTGGATCAATAAGTGGAATCCCAACATCCCCGGCGCCAGTCACAGAATTTGCTGCGCTCTTAAGCGCCTCACCAAGTTGGGTAGCAAACATAATGCCGCCAATTTTTTTCATCATCTCATTCATCTGCGCGAAGATGCCAGCCATCGCAGGTTCAACTTCAGAAGAGAGTGCGGCGCCCACTGCATTACCGAGAGAGTGGGAGAGAGGTTCAACAACCGAACACCACGTCGGCACTGTTCCGTCAATCCACTGGGAACGTCGCCATGCTTGACCTGGAAGCTGGGGTGCAGAGAAAGCAACGCTTTGATCAAGCCAGAGATCTGCAACGCGGAGAGCATCGAGTGATTGATTGATTAACTCAGTAGACGTTGCTCCATCATCACGAACATTTGCAAGTTCTCGTACAGTTTCAGGGGCCAAAGTAGAACCATCGCCCCCAGAGCTAAATGCGCGACCGAGGCGAGAGAGCATCTCTCCTAGCTGGCTAAAGTCAAAGCCACCCATCCCTTGTTGATCGCTCACGCTATCTCTACCCGCCTAACTGATGTGAACTTCATGCTGGGAGTGGAGGAAATCCCAAGAATGCATGTATACCTCGTAAAACGCTCCACCACACTATTTCATTCCCATGCTCCCGCTCGACTCTCGCTCTACTCCGGCTCTACTCC
>CAYQLC010000020.1:3681-10954 GCA_964418325.1 uncultured Bifidobacterium sp. | reverse complement strand
CTCCTTCAGCGCTCTTCAATCCTTGTTGCCACTTCACTCCTAATTCGCTCGAGAGTTAATACGCTCGAGAGTGTTTTTCGTGAACTAGTGCACCCTCTCAAAATCAGCGCTTCAGGTGCGCACTGGATACTCTTGGGGAGTGTCCGCTTTAGTCTGGTGGTTGATACCCCTCATCGCTTGTACTGGTGCTCTTTTATATGTCTGGTGGTCAATCGCCGCGAAACGAAGGCAGAACACATACAAAAGCATCGCAGAGTACGAAACTTTTCGGTCAGCTTTTGCAAAAGACGAACCCACGATTTTCGCGAAGCGTGGTGACAAGAGTTCGATACAGAAAGCGCAGGAAGATCAAGAGTCGAGTACTGCTGGCTCAAAGCGAAAGAGTAAGAACAAAGAGTCAAAGAAATGATTTGCAGTGATTAGAAGAGTTCCGCGTTTTCAGATTTTTTCTATCTTGTTCTTGGTAATTCTTGGACTCTCTGCGCCATTGCCATATGTTCTTGTTGAGCCAGGAACTCCGAGCGATACTCTCGGAAAAATCAAAAGCAAACCGATTCTAGAATTGACCGGTGTAAAAACTTTCCCCACGACTGGCAAGCTCAATCTGACAAGTATCTGGGTAACTAGTCCAGACTCTCGCCTACAGACTTTTGAACTTCTTAGCGCATGGATTGATGGTGAACGCTCCGTACAGCCAAGAGAGGTCTTTTATCCTGAGGATAAGGACCCGAAAGAAGTAACTGCTGAGAATGTTGCTGAGATGAAGAACTCACAACTCTCTGCTCAACTCGCTACTGCGAATTACCTGAAAATTCCCTACTCACAGCGATTAATTGTGGAAGGGTTTACGAAAGACTCTCCTAACAAAAGCGTGCTAAAGAAAGGTGATGAGATTATTGCCTTTGGCGCTGAAAACGTGTCGTCTCCTACCCAACTGCGCGCGCTCATCGCATCTGCAGCGAGAAAACAGGTGCAGGTCACGATAAAACGTGATGGTGATGAGATGCAGGTTCCGCTTCAGATTCGTGCGAATGCCATCGGGGTTCTGATCTCTGAGGATTATGATTTGCCCTTCACAGTTAAGTTGAATTTAAAGAATATTGGCGGCCCAAGCGCTGGTCTAATTTTCTCGCTTGCAATGATCGACAAACTCACTCAAGAAGATCTCGTTCGAGGTCGAAATATTGCGGGAACGGGAACAATTACTCCAGGTGGATTTGTCGGAGCAATCGGGGGCATCGAAGAGAAATTGATTGGAGCTGCGCGGGAAGGTGTGACGCTATTTCTCGCCCCGTCACTTAATTGCTCCGATATACGTCACATACCCAAGGGGCTGCAGGTAGTTCCTGTTGACACCCTCACTGAAGCCATTGCAGCCCTGCGCGAGCGTGATCCAGAGCGCCTGGCAATGTGCGGTTAGTCCGAATTGGCAGCCTCGTTTCGCCGCTAGTTTTCCCAGCAACCTGTAACTTTCCTGAGTTCGCGCCCATTATGGGAACTGGGTAACCTCGCCCCATGACGTTCTCCATGCCTATGCAAAATGGTCCCCGTAGCGGTCGCAAAAGCGCTCTACCTCTAACAATCACCATCCTGGTCGTATTGGGTGTGATTGCAGTGAGCCTCAGCGGTTTCTACGCAGATTTCCTCTGGTTCCGCTCAGTTGATTATTTAGAGGTATGGCAAACAACTTTCTTTACTCGCACAGCGCTCTTCTTGATCACCGGAGCCCTTACCGCTCTCATTGTTATCGCAAACATTCTTATTGCCTATCGAGCTCGACCAGTTTTCGCACCCTTGAGTATTGAGGCCGATAACCTTGAGCGCTATCGCACACAGATTGAGCCAATCAAACGAGTCGCTGTACTCGGTGGCTCGCTAGCGATTTTCTATTTTGCAGGCTCGGCCGGCTCACAGCTCTGGCGTCCATGGCTTGTGTGGCGCAACTCGACGCCTTTTGGTGAAAAAGATCCTCAATTCAATTTGGATATCTCATTCTTTGCCTTCAAGTTGCCGTTCTATCAGGCGCTAATCGGATGGTTTATCTCCACTTTCATCATCGCCCTGCTCGCTGCGGCCGTGGTCCATTATCTCTATGGTGGAATTCGCCCACAGGGCCCTGGCGATCGAACAACGGTTGCAGCTCGCGTGCAACTCTCGGTCTTGCTCGGCTTCATCGTTCTTGTTAAGGCAGTTGCTTACTGGTTTGATCGATATGCGCTCGCGCTCAAGGATGATCGAATCATCACTGGTCTTACCTACACAGATGTCAATGCTGTCCTACCTGCAAAGGCCATCCTTGCTGGCATCGCAGTAATCTGCTCACTTCTATTTTTTGCCAATATTTTCCGAAAGTCGTGGCAACTTCCTGGCGCAGGCGTTGTGCTTCTTGCGGTTAGTTCGCTGGTGATCTCGGGACTTTATCCAGCGGCGATTCAGCAATTCCAGGTTAAGCCGAGCGAATCAACGAAAGAAGCTCCATTCATCGAGCGAAATATCCAGGCTACGCGCGCTGCCTATGGAATTGATAAGACAGAAATTGTTGAATACTCGGCGACGGTAAATACAGCAGCAGGACAGCTCGCCAAGGATGCAGAGACGATTAACAATATTCGTTTGATGGATCCGAACGTTATCTCCGCAACCTTCCGCCAACTCCAGCAAATCAAGCCGTACTACACATTCCCCGAGTCACTTGATGTGGATCGATATGTGATCAATGGAAAAGTCCGCGATGCTGTGGTTGCTGTTCGTGAGTTGAATATCGAGGGAAATCCAAACCGTAACTGGATTAACGATCACCTCGTTTATACCCATGGTTTTGGCTTTGTTGGCGCCTTTGGAAATACCCGCGATGCTGATGGAAAGCCTAACTTCTTCCTAGGTGACATACCGCCAACGAAGACTCTTGGTGATTTCCAGCCTCGCATCTACTTTGGCGAGAATGTCCCGGACTATTCGATCATTGGTGGCAAGAATTCTGATTCACCAGTCGAATTTGATTATCCCGATGATGCATCACCAAACGGCGCCAAGACTTATACCTATACCGGCAAAGGTGGCGTTCCGATTGGGAACCTCTTCGCCCGTGCGGTCTTTGCTATTAAGTATCAAGAGCAAAGAATCTTGCTCTCAAGCTTGATCAACTCTGAGTCGAAAATTCTCTTTGAACGTAATCCGCGCGATCGCGTTGCCAAGGTGGCACCATGGCTTACCCTCGATGGAGATCCATATCCAACAGTCGTTGGTGGTCGGGTTCTCTGGGTTGTCGATGGTTACACAACGAGTTCAGGGTACCCCTATTCAAGAAAAGTGAACCTGTCCTCCTCGACCGCAGATGCGTTAACAGCTAATTCAAATGCGATTACTGCCCAACGTAATGCGTCGATTAATTACATTCGAAATTCAGTTAAGGCAACCGTTGATGCGTACGATGGAACGGTCACGCTCTATAAGTGGGACGAGAAAGACCCTGTTCTTACAACATGGGCCAAGGCATTCCCAGGAACTCTCAAAGAGAAGAGCGCTATCTCGAAGGATTTGATGTCGCACCTTCGCTATCCGGAGGACATCTTCCGCGTGCAACGTGACATCTTGAGCTCGTACCACGTGCAGAACGCCAATGCCTTCTACGGTGGACAGGATTTCTGGCGCGTACCTCGAGATCCATCAACATTCGGTGGTAATGCCAGTGCGCAGCCCCCGTATTACCTAACGTTGAAGATGCCAGGGGAGGAGAAGGAAGCCTTCTCACTCACTACGCCATTTGTGCCACGTGGTGGTCGAGAAAACCTCGCCGCCTTCGTTGCAGTGACCGCTGATCCGGGTCCGAATTACGGAAAAATCAAAGTACTTCAGTTGCAACGAAGTACCAATATTGCTGGACCATCTCAGGTCTCATCGAACTTTGAAGCAAAACCTGAAGTAGCAACCTCGCTCTCCCTATTACGTCAGGGTGGATCGAATGTTGAGTTAGGCAACTTGCTCACACTTCCAGTCGGTGGTGGTTTGCTTTATGTACAACCGGTTTATGTGCGGGCAACCTCCAACACCGCTGCCTACCCATTGCTGCAGAAAGTTCTCGTCTCCTTTGGTGATCAGATTGGATTCTCTGACACGCTCAAAGGTGCGCTTGATCAAGTATTCGGTGGAGACTCCGGTCAGCGTTCATCTGGTGTCGTCTCTGGCGATGGCAGCACTGCAACGACAACCGCAGGACAGAGCCTTGAGGATGCCCTTCAGCGGGCCCGACAGGCGCTCACTGAGGCTCAGGCAGCTCTGACAAAGGGCAACTTTGCCGCTTATGGCAAAGCACAGGATGCCCTAAAGCAAGCAATCAATGATGCAATTCGTGCGCAGAGTCAGAGTAAGTAATTAAACGCTTCTGCGCATGAAAAAGTAGTTGATGTATGGCTACTGCTCTGCTGTGCCGCTCTGCTGTGCCGCTCTGCTGCGCTGCTCTGCTGCGCTGCCATATCTGTGCGCGATTTGGTCGAGTTGTCTGTATCACCGTACGATTGGCCTACCGACGCGGGGTGGAGCAGCTCGGTAGCTCGCTGGGCTCATAACCCAGAGGTCGTAGGTTCAAATCCTGCCCCCGCTACTAGTACGAGTATTCGGCAGACGTTATGCGGCAAAACGGCGAAGTCGGAGCGAGTTGGTTACCACCAACAGACTCGAAAGCGCCATAGCGGCGCCGGCATACATCGGATTGAGATTGCCGGTAGCAGCTATCGGAATTCCAATGAGGTTGTAGATAAAAGCCCACCCGAGATTTTCCTTGATAATTCGCAGAGTTTTGCGCGAGAGTCGGATCGAATCAACTGCAGCGCTCAGTGATGCGCGAATCAGGGTGATGTCAGCAACAGCAATTGCGCTATCGGTTCCCGTACCCATCGCCATGCTCACATCTGCGCGTGCAAGAGCTGCAGCATCGTTCACGCCATCACCAATCATGAGCACTCGATGCCCTTGATCTTGATATTCCTTGACGATACTCACTTTATCCTCGGGTAGTACGTGCGCGCGGTATGAGTTAATCCCCGCCACATGTGCGATATGCGCAGCAGCTCGCTCTGAATCCCCTGTGATGAGAATACTTTCGAAGCCAAGTCGTGCAAATGCCTCTATTGCATCGGCTGAGTCACTTTTGATTTGGTCGCCAACTTCGATAAGTCCTCGGGCGCTACCATCGAGTGAAATCATGATTGGCGAACGACCGCGCTCTTTTATCTCTCTTATCTTTCCGAGAATTTCGGCAGAGTATCCAGCAGTGCCGTAGGCAATCGACTCAGGCGAGCCGATCAATCCAAGGTAACTCGTTCCGGCTATCTCAACTCGTCCGGCAACTCCTCGCCCAGGATGTGATTCGAATTCAGAGATTAATCCGAAGGAGCAATTCTCTCGTTTTGCCAGCGCAACAATTCCACGGGCAATCGGATGCTCACTCTGGTTCTCAATCGTTCCTGCAATCGAGAGCAGAAGCTCCCGTGTGATGCCGAAAGTTTCGAGGGAGAGAATTTCAATCTGCCCTGTAGTGACTGTTCCCGTTTTGTCGAGGAGGAGAATTGGTTGCGTTGATGACTGTTGGCTCTGCTCCAGCACTGCAGGAGTCCGCAGGATGATTCCCAGTTGCGCCCCTCGCCCTGAGGCGACGAGAAAGGCGATTGGGGTGGCAAGACCGAGAGCACATGGACAGGCAATGACCAGGAGAGTGATGGCCGGTGCCACCGATTGCGCAACCTCACCAGTGATTACCAGCCATGTGGCGAAGGTAGCGATTGCTAGCGCGATGATGGTCGGAACAAATATCGCAGCGATTCGATCAGCTAGACGTGCAATAGGTGCTTTCTCGCCTTGTGCTTGCACGACCATCTTTGTGATGCGAGCAAGTTCAGTCTCTGAGCCGACTCGTTCGGCGCGAACTATCAAGCGACCGTTCATGTTGATGGTGGCACCGATGACACGAGATCCTGGAGCCATGTGGACAGGTAGCGATTCACCTGTTATCAAGGAGAGATCTACATCGCTCTCACCTTCAATTACCAAGCCATCGGTGGCAATTGCCTCTCCGGGGCGAACCATAAAGAGGTCACCTACCTGCAAATGGTCGATAGGAGCAAGAATTTCCTCGCCATTTCGAAGTATCGATACCTCGTTTGCACCAAGCTCGAGAAGCGAGCGAAGGGCTGCGCCGGCCCGAATCTTTGATCGCGTCTCTAAGTAGCGTCCAATGAGGATAAAGAGCATCACTCCAGCGGCTACTTCAACATAAATAGAACCGCTCTCGGTTCCATGGGCATAGCAAGACCAAGCGAAAGCAGCGAGAGTTCCAATAGATATTAATGTGTCCATGTTTGCACGCCGCAAAGAACGTAATCCCACACGATGTATTGGCCAGCCAGCGATAAAAACAACCGGAAGACTCAATCCGATGGCGAGCCATCCCCACGGTTCACTAATGGGACGAAGAATATTTAGTGCATCGAGAATCGAATACATCATCTCATTTATTGGTGCATGTAATGACATGACCATAGAAATTACAATTGTGGGAATCGCAAAAATAATTGCAACTACAAGTCGCCATCCCAGAGCAGGAGTCTCTAAGAATCGGTTATTACTCGCGCTAAGTAACTCTGCTTTATATCCGACGCTCGATACGGTGCCTAAGAGATCTGAAATGTGAACACTTTCAGGTGCAATTACATGCGCGCTCTCTGTTGCAAAGTTGACGCTTGCGCTCACTCCGGGCAATTTGTTTAAAGCGCCTTCGATAGTTGCAACACAAGAACTGCAGGTCATCCCAGAAAGTTTGAGATCAATCTCGCGAACATCCACGTTAGTAGATTAGTCCTATATAAATTACGACGCGAAATACCGAAGAATTTCCTCGTGTAGCTGACCGTTGCTACTAATCCCGTTGGCGCCATTTGGGCCATCTACACCGTTGAAATCGGTGAAGCGACCGCCAGCTTCGTGAAGGATTATCGATAACGGTGCCATATCCCAGAGCGCAAGGCGTGGCTCGAGAGCGCAATCGACCGCTCCCTCTGCAACGAGCATATGAGACCAGAAATCACCATAACCTCGCGTTCGCCACACTTTCTCAGCTAAACGGAGTAGCCCTCCGTGAAGATCACCCCAGCCATCATTTCGGTTTCCAGTATTAGGCGAGGCAAAGGTAGAGATAGAGAGCGAGGCATCTTCTAGGCGCGTGATTGCGGAAACCTGAATGCGTCGCGCACCAGAACTACTTGCGCCAGGATTACTCGCG
>CAYQLC010000020.1:0-3581 GCA_964418325.1 uncultured Bifidobacterium sp. | reverse complement strand
AACTAAATACTTACTCGATTGTGCGTCCTCGATTGTGCGTCCTCGATTGTGCGTCCTCGATTGTGCGTCATTTTGCTTGCTACACCGCTACAAAGCGCAAAGTAGCTAATCAGGAACTTTCCAGTGAGGCGAGAATTTGTCTAAGGGCCCCAATGCGATTAAGACGTTCGCTATTTCCTTCGGCCCAATCGTTAAGCGCGCACCCATTCTCATCATGAGAACAACTCTTCGGGCAATGTGTAGCAACGTCAGCGCAATCTGGGAAAGCAGCTACTACGTCATCTTTTTTAATATGGGAGAGTCCAAAGGAGCGCACTCCTGGTGTATCAATAATCCAACCACCACAATCTAACTCCTGCGCAAGAGCGCTCGAGGAGGTATGACGTCCCTTCCCGGTTGCCTCATTAACTTCACCTGTCTGGCGAACACTCGCTTTGACAACCTTATTTATAAGCGTGGATTTACCTACTCCAGAGTGGCCAATTAGGACAGTTACCTTCCCCTTAATAAATTCGATGAAATCCACTGGTTCGTGATCTTTGCGCAGCTCAAAGGTGGGGAGCGCTATAGCTTTGTAGGTAGTAAGAAACTCATCTCCAGAAGCCAAGTCTGATTTAGTCATCACCAATATGGGTGTGATGCCCTCGGCAAAAGCAGCAACAAGCGCTCGATTGACGAAGCCATGTTTTGGCTCCGGATTGGTAGTTGCGGAAACGATCGCTAAGTAATCAACGTTTGCGACTAAGACTCGTTCACTTCCATCATCAGCGCTACGTCGAAGTGAGTTCTTTCGTTCTGCTATCCGAACTATCCGTGCAAAATCTTCACGTGCTTGATTGACTTCGGGAATTCCAACAACAGCAACTAAATCTCCAACAACTACCGAACGTCTACCCAGCTCACGCGCAGTAACAGCAAAGAATTCTTGACCATCTTCAGTAGCGCAGGTAACACGCCCTCTATCAATTGTTATGACCCGTGCTTCAATCGCATCAGAAAATTGTGGTCGGTCTTTGCTCCGAGGTTTAGTCGACCTGCTTGGACGGGTACGTATATCCTCCTCGTCGTACTCTCGCCGATCACGCATAATTACAGTTGGACCTGAATTTGTTCGAGCATTGAACCCCAGAGCCCTGGAAAATCTGGGAAAGTCTTCGAGGTGGTCTTGATATTTTCTATCTGAATATCAGGAGTTTTTAGGGCAATCATCGCTGCCGCAGTGGCAAGGCGATGATCCTCGTAAGTATGGAATGTTCCGCCGTGAAGTGGGGCCGGGGTTATCTCAAGTGAATCGCGATGTGCAACAACGCTACCGCCGAGATTATTAAACTCCTTAGCAATGGCCTCGAGTCGGTCAGTCTCATGCAGTCGTAAATGGCCTATTCCGCGAAGGTGCGACGGTGTTTTTGCCAGAAGCGCAACTGCTGCAATCGAAGGCGCCAGCTCGCCGACATCATGGAGGTCGATATCTATTCCATGAATCTCACCTGTACCGGTGAGCGTGAGTTCTTCAGCTTGAGAGTTACCACCTTTTTTCGTAGTGATTTCTCCACCCATTGCAGTGAAGATTTCCCGCAATTGATCACCTGGTTGGGTGGTCGATTTCGGCCAATCGCGAATTGTCACCGATCCGCCAACGATCATTGCGGCGCCTAAGAAAGGTGCGGCATTAGAGAGATCTGGTTCAATTAATGAGCGAATACCTTGAATTGGTCCCGGGGTTACGCGCCAACTATTCTCATCGAGTTTTGTAACTTTCACACCACGTTCTTTTAACATTGCAATAGTCATTTCAATGTGTGGCATTGAGGGCAATGTCGCACCAACATGAGTGATTGTTAATCCATCGCGCATTCGCGGAGCAACGAGCAAGAGACTAGAGAGGAATTGGCTCGACTGGCTCGCATCAATCGAGAGTGAACCACCAGGTAATTCACCCTTTCCATGGATAGTTAGCGGCAATGCGTATTTGCCACCATGATTAATAGTGATTCCTAATTCTTCGAGCGCTTGGATAACCGGCTTTAAGGGACGCTCATGTGAGCGCGGATCGCCATCAAAGGAGATTTCACCGGTAGCCAAAGCCGCAAGAGGTGGGAGAAAGCGCATGACAGTTCCAGCGTTGCCGACATCAATCGTGGCCGGTCCTTTCATCGGACGCGGTGTTATCGAAATAGATTCAGGTTGTTGGTCAACCCCTAAGCCAAGCGCACGCAGCGCCGCAATCATCAATTCGCTATCCCTGGAATAGAGAGGTTTATAGAGCGTTGATGGCGATTCTGCTAGCGCAGCGAGGACCAGTGCACGATTGGTGACTGACTTTGATCCTGGTAACGAGATAGTTGCGGCTAGCGGCGCGTGAGCTTGTGGTGCCGACCAGAGCGGGGCGGAGCCAGAAGATGGAGCGACTCGACTCCCATGATTTTTCTGTGAAGGCATATGGATAAGGGTACCGCCTTAGGCTATGGATATGTGCGGCCGTTTTGCTACCTCAAAGAGCCTTGATCAACTCGAGGAAGAATTCTCGCTAGTTGGCGTACCCCAACGTGAGTTATCCGCTAACTGGAATGTCGCACCTACTCAAGAAATCTATGTTATTACTGAAGGTCCAAAACTAGAGATTATGCGTTGGGGCTTAATACCTACTTGGGCAAAACCAGGATTCGTTAGTGCGCATACCATCAACGCTAGAAGTGAAAGCGTTCACGAGAAACCATCCTTTAGAAGCGCTTTTACCTCGCGTCGATGTTTTATTCCCGCTGATGGTTATTACGAGTGGGCGACTGAACTTGGCAAGTATGAGAGTAAGCAACCGTTCTACATTCACCGTCAAGATAGAAAAGCGCTCGCTATGGCTGGAGTGTATGAGAATGGCACTGCTGCAATCATCACGAAGGAGGCGACGGGTGCATTTGCTGCAATTCATAATCGAATGCCACTTTTTCTCCCTGAAGATGAATGGGAGTTTTGGCTAGATTCCAAGGTGAATGATGTCAGCACCCTGAAGGGAGTTATCCGTGAAGGTTTATCGCCAGAAGCTGCAGGACTTGTTGCCGATCCTGTCTCTACGCGAGTCAATAAAATTGCTAATAACGGTGCCGACTTAATAACACCTATTGAATTGGGAGAGCAACAGACGCTCTTGTGAGTGGCGCTTAACCTAGTGAATAGTGGCGATCTCAACGCCGCTGTGAGCCAATCTGGCGCTTGGGGAATATTCGCTCTGACCAGGTGGTTACTCAGAGTATGGCGGTAAGGTGTTCAGTTATGGCAAAGCCTTCGGTACCGGCAACCCCTGCCAATCCCGCGCTCCCAAGCCCAACAGGTGCTGCTGGTGGTTCAGGGGCGCTTCTCCGCGCCGATTTATCAGAACGGTTTGAGCGCGATGCGCTGCCATTTCTCGACGCGCTTTACAGCGCCGCTCTTCGAATGACCAAGAATCCAGAGAACGCTGAAGACTTAGTACAAGAAACGTATGCCAAGGCATTCGCGTCATTTCATCAATTTACCGAAGGCACTAATTTGCGTGCTTGGCTCTATCGAATCCTAACGACCACATTTATCAACATTTACCGGAAAGA
>CAYQLC010000019.1:20474-24497 GCA_964418325.1 uncultured Bifidobacterium sp. | reverse complement strand
AATCTCCGTCAAGAGATTGCCGATGGAGTCAATGAGTGGGCGCGCGATGTCGCCAGTGGCGCTTTCCCGGGAGAAGAGCAGAGTTTCAAATAACGCTCTAGTTCCTCTCGAGAGAGTGGGCGCTAGAGTGCTCCTCTAATGTGGACAAAGATAAAGGCCCAGCTTGCTGCCTCTGCAATCGACATTTCGCTCCTTAGGACCAATAAGAACCTAGCTATCCTTTTTTACTCTGGACTGATCTCGCGCTTAGGTTCCATGATCACCTACGTTGCCTTGCCCTTCCAGGTAAAAGAGCTCACTAATTCATTCTTGGCAGTGGGATTAATCGGGGCGGCAGAGTTGATACCTCTTATTGTCTTCGGACTCTACGGCGGGATGTTGGCTGATGCCTTCGACCGTCGCAAGCTGATCATCTTTGGAGAAATATCAGCGTTGGTACTCTCCGTGGTCCTGCTGATTAATGCCCAACTAGCCGAGCCAAAGGTTTGGGTTCTATTTTTCGTCGCCGCTGCCTTCTCAGCAGTAAATGGCGCTACTAGCCCTAGCTACAACGCCGTCATCCCCAGAATCGTGGCCCACGAGGATATTCCGAAGGCGAGCGCACTCATGGGGTTGCGCTGGCAGGTAGCTGTCATTACTGGACCTGCAGCCGGCGGTTTCATCATCGCCTATTGGGGTGTTAGCACAGGGTATGCCGTCGATATCGTCAGTTACATTCTCTCGCTCCTGCTGCTTGCCCGACTAACCCCCTTTGCTCGAGGTGGCGAACGAAAGACACCCCCGTCAATCTCAGCGCTAGTCGATGGGGTTCGCTATGCGACTAAACGACAAGATCTGATGGGTACCTATCTCATCGATTTGGCCGCGATGTTCTTTGCGATGCCAACGGCGCTCTTTCCCTTCTGGGCAGAATCACTCGGCGCACCATCTGCGCTCGGACTTTTATATTCTGCAGGCACTGTTGGCGCGCTTATTGTGACGCTAACCAGCGGTTGGACGCTGCGCATCTACAACCATGGAAAAGCCATTATTTATGCAGCTTTAGCATGGGGTCTGGCTATCGCACTTGCTGGCCTCATTGATTCTGTTCCATGGGTGCTGCTCTGTTTGGTAATTGCAGGCGGAGCAGATCACATCAGCGTCATTTTCCGTGCCACCATCTGGAACCAAACTATTCCCGATGAACTTCGTGGGCGACTTGCCGGCATCGAAGTTCTCTCGTACACAGTCGGACCCATCAGTGGACAACTTCGCGCCGGGGGTATGGCGGCAATCACTGGATTGCGAGGTGCGATTGTTGGTGGGGGTCTACTCTGCATCGGAGCGGTCGCTGCCGCCTCCATCTTCTTGCCAAAGTTCCGCAAGTACGACAGTCGCACCGATCCCTACGCGCTCCATGAACGCGAGGTCCGTTCCCGTAAGCTCGAAACCGAGGGATAGATCCACGGGGTAGAGCACGAATGAGAGAAAAAATTCGTGTGCGACACGACACAAAAACTTTATCTAAATACTGGAACTTCTCTCCAATATAAGGAACCATTCTCGGTAACAGGTCCGGTGACGGATCGGACCCTGCTGACAGGAGAAATACGTGGCTGCAGCCAAGAAAAAAGCAAGCAAGCGCACCGCAAAGAAGGCAGCTCCAAAGCGCCGTAAGAAGGCCGCTGCAAAGAAGGCAGCTCCAAAGCGCCGTAAGAAGGCCGCTAAGAAAGCTGCTCCAAAGCGTCGCAAGAAAGCTGCAAAGAAGGCAGCTCCAAAGCGTCGTAAGAAGAAAGCAGCTGCTGCTGCAGGTGCAGCAAAGCCAAAGCGTCGCCGTCGTAAGAAGGCCGCTAAGAAAGCAGCATAAATTCCAGCATAAATTACTGGTAATTAGCCCCCATGGCCTAACGGCGGTGGGGGTTAATTCATTTCCACGGTAAAGAGATTATTTATTGCAGAGCGATAATTCAGAGAGCGATACAGCTCGATTCACTTTTCCAAAGATCTTTTCTATCTGTTGTTGTTCTGTTGCGCTCAAATGTACAAGCAACCTCTTCTTCACACTTGCTCGATATGTTGGAGCAATCTCTGCAACTTTCTTCTCGCCACGATGCGTTAACACTGCAAAGAGTCCACGCTTATCTTCGCTACATCTGACTCGATCGACCCATCCCTGTCCCTCGAGTACCTTGATTCGATGGGAGAGGCGTGAGCGGGAAACCATGGCAATCTCGGCGAGTTCACTCATCCGCATTCGACGCCCTGGGGCCTGACCAAGTTGTGCCAATAACTCATAATCTGCCAGCGTCACGCCAAAGGGGCTCAGGTCCTCGTCAAGAGCGGCAGTTATTGCCCGAGTCGCTGCAATGTAGGCATGCCATGGCGCCAAAGTTCCGCCGGTTGGGGCTGTGATTGCCGCTTTCGCCATGAGGTGAGGGTATCTACTCCGGGTAGTGGCAGGCGACTTCACTTCGATCAAGCACCTGCAAGGTGGGCTCCTCAGTGAAGCATCGCGCTTGAGCCTTCCAGCAGCGAGTATTGAATACACATCCAGTGGGCGGATTGGACGGTGACGGTAAATCCCCTGAGAGGACAATTTGCTCGCGCGCGCTCTCGAGAACTGGGTCAGGAATCGGAATCGCGGAGAGGAGCGCTTTTGTATAGGGGTGATGTGGTCGCTGATAAATCTCTTCAGTGGGCGCGAGTTCAACAATTTTTCCCAGGTACATCACCGCAACGCGATCCGAGATGTGCTGGACGACCGAGAGGTCATGGGCGATGAAGAGATAAGAGAGCCCAAAGTCATCCTTGAGGTCATCCAGGAGGTTAATTACTTGGGCCTGAATCGAGACATCGAGGGCCGAAACGGGCTCATCGCAGACGATGAATTCAGGCTTGAGGGCGAGCGCTCGGGCAATCCCGATTCGTTGGCGCTGCCCGCCAGAGAATTCATGGGGATATCGGTTGTAGTGCTCTGGATTAAGACCGACCCGCTCCATCAACTCCTGGACCAAGCGTTTAACTTCCTTCTTGCCGGATGAGGCTGAATCGACGCCGTGAATGGTGAATGCCGCTCCAATGATTTCTCCTACTGAGTGGCGAGGGTTAAGCGAAGAGTATGGATCTTGGAAGATGATCTGCATCTTGGTGCGAAGTGGTTTCATCTTTCGCGGCGAATACCCGGTGATGTTCTCGCCATTGAAAAGAATCTCACCGCCAGTGGGTTCATAGAGCTTGAGAATCGTGCGCCCAGCAGTGGATTTGCCGCATCCCGACTCACCCACTAATCCCAGCGTCTCACCGCGGTGGAGCGCAAAGGAGATGCCATTGACTGCCTTATTCTCACCCTTAACGCGAGCAAAAATGCTGTTGCTGGTTATGGGGAAGAACTTCTGCAGATTCTTTACCTCAACTATCGGGTTGGCTGTCATAGCTGCGCTCCCTCAAGATGGCAGCGCGCAAAATGCCCTGGCGCATGTTCAGTAAGCGAAGGCATCGCACTTTCACATCTAGCGGTACCTCCCACAACTCGATCAGAGAAGGAGCAGCGTGGGGCGAACGCGCATCCAGGTGGCAGAGCGATGAGAGATGGTGGTTGTCCAGGAATAGCGCTCAAGCGTTTGCCATGGGCTCGATCCATCCGTGGAATGGAGGCTAGTAGGCCATGGGTGTAAGGCATCAATGGATTGGCATAAATCTCTCGCACCGGTGCGCTCTCCACAATCTTTCCTGCGTACATAACATTTACTCGGTCTGCCGCCCCCGCGACTACTCCTAAATCATGGGTAATCAAGATGATGGCCATCTTCAATTCGGCTTGGAGCTCTCGTAGAAGTTTGAGGATCTGTGCCTGTACGGTGACATCGAGGGCGGTAGTCGGCTCATCCGCAATCAAAAGTTCAGGGCGATTAACCAGGGCCATCGCAATCATCACCCGTTGTCGCATACCGCCCGAGAATTGATGGGGAAAAGCTTTTAGCCGATTGGAAGCATCTGGAATGCCCACCATCTCCAAAAGCTCTATCGCACGTGCCGTGCTCATGT
>CAYQLC010000019.1:12313-20374 GCA_964418325.1 uncultured Bifidobacterium sp. | reverse complement strand
GCATCTGGAATGCCCACCATCTCCAAAAGCTCTATCGCACGTGCCGTGCTCATGTCGACATCAACTTCGTTATGTACTTGATGCGCCTCGATGATCTGATCACCGATTGTGTAATAAGGATGTAGCGAGGACATCGGGTCTTGGAAGATCATCGCAATGTTCTTACCGCGGATCTTTCGCATCTGGTCATCGGCGAGATTAATCAATTCAACGTTGCCGGCATCACCTTTCATAATGGCGCTACCGCTAACGCGCGAACCACGCTTGGAGAGCAGACCCATCAACGCAAGGTTGGTGACGGTCTTTCCAGAACCAGATTCCCCGACAATGGCCAGAGTCTCGCCCCGCTCAATCGCAAAGCTGACTCCATCGACTGCTCTCACCAAGCCGTCGCTAGTAGGAAATTCGACCCGCAAGTCGCTTACTTGGAGAAAACTCATGCAGCAACTCGCACGCGCGGATCGATGAAGGCGTAGAGCACATCAACGACAAGATTCATCACGATGACGATTGTTGCCGCCAATATTGTGGTCGCCACGATTATCGGTAGATCAAAGTCAACTACAGCGCCAAGAGATAACCGTCCGAGGCCAGGAAGATTGAAGACCGCTTCAGTAAGGATTGCCCCACCCAAGAGGCCGGCAAAATCAAGTCCCGCCATTGTGGTGAGTGGAGCAAGGGCAGCGCGCAGGGTGTGTTTACGCAAGACCACTTTCTCGCTTAAACCCTTGGCACGGGCAGTACGAATGAAATCCTCACTTAACGTTTCTATCACTGCATTCCGCACGAAGCGGGTATATAAGGCCGCGTAGGCGAAAGCCAAGGTGATCCAGGGCAGGATCATCGTGTTTAACCACTCCAGTGGGTTCTCAAAGAGTGGGGTGTAATTACCAGAGGGATAGGGCAATATCCGCCACTTCACCACGACAAAAACCAGAAGTAAGAGTCCAGTAAGGAATGTTGGCAGCGATGTACCGATGAGCACGAAGACGGTACTGCCGGTATCAGCTGCGCGCCCTCGATGCCTCGCAGCAACGATTCCTAAACCCACTCCTAAGGTCAGCCAGAGCACCAATGCACCGATTGCCAATGAGAGCGTCACTGGCAGGGCCTCGAGAATCGAGTTGGTGACACAGGCATGCTCTTGGAAGGAGTAGCCAAAGCTTGGTGCTGGACAGAAAATTGTCGCTGCGCCCTCCCCAAAGGTGCGTCCGACAAATAACCCTTTGAGAAAAATAAGATATTGGGTCCAGATTGGCAGGTCATACCCAAGGCGCTTGCGATTGGCTTCGATGATTCCTGGATCATTACAACTCTTGCCACAGGTGAGCGCTGCGGGATCAAATGGCAAAATGGCAAAGATTAAGTAAACAGCAAAACTCACTGCAAACAAGATTGCAATCGAAATCGCAATTCGTCTTGCTAAATAATTAATCATTGGCACCTACTCCCATAATTTTATGTTGAGGTGAGGGATTTCTCCCCCACCTCAACGAGGTATTAACTCAAGTAGTAATTGACTAAATCACTTACGACTTGACTTTGATATCACCAAAGGATGGTGCACCCTGTGGTTCCCAGAAGAAGACTCCTTCAAGCTTGGAGCCCCAAATTTCTTGGGTCTTGGAGAAGACACCTGGGATGACCCACATTTGGTCCATCACATATTGGTTAAGTGCAGCCCACTCTGCGCCCTGCTTTGCACGATCTGACTCAGAGAGGTTTGCTTCTGCGCGTTGCTTGAACTCTGCATAAGCAGGGTCCTTACCCACACGCGAAAGTGGGAATCCAGCGCCGTCAAGGAAGAGCTCTGGGATAACCGTTGATGCGTTAGCCCAGTCTGGAGCCCAACCAGCGCGAGAGAGATCTCCCTGCTTGGTTGGATCAAGGACTACCGCGTAATACTGACCTGGCTCGATGAAGTTGAATTTGAGATTGATTCCCGCATTCTTCTTCACTGAGTCAATCCAGATTGTTGCCGACTTCTTGTTGGTATCAGTATCGCCAACATCGAAGGTGAGTCCTGGGCCAGTTGCTTTCGCATAGACATCAGGACATGCGGTCTTGGCTTCAGCCATAAGGGCTTGCGCCTTCTCTGGATTTCCTTCGGGTTTGAAATCTTCCAAACCTGTGACTGGCTTGTAATCAAGACCCATCAGCGGCTTGATGACTCCATCCGCTGGATCGCCACCAAATGCAGCTCCGCCACCTAATTGCTGTAGCGCTGCGAAGTCTCGAGCATAGTAAATCGCCTTGCGAATCTGAACGCATGGCACCTTCTCGACGTTAACTGCGGTATAGGTGACATATGGATCGTAAACGTTAAGCGCTCGACTCTTCCACTCTTCTTTGGGGGTTCCATCTTCGTTGAAGATAGTTGCCAAGTTAGTTGGAAGGACTGCATCTAATGAGAATGCTGCTGGCTCTGAATCATTCAAGATCAATTGATCGCGAACTTCTTCAGCAACGCCAAAGCGAACAACGATCTTGTCTGGGTACGCGTTGCGAATAGGATCAGAATCTTTGCTCCAGTTCTCGTTACGAACCAAGACCATCTCATCTTTTGCCTTGTACTTTTCGATCTTGTATGGACCAGAAGAGACTGGTGCGAGGTCATATTGATCTCCAGTGTCCTTAGCCTTTGGTACTGGGCTGAACGAGAGATAGGTGACGGTGTAGTTGAAGTCACCAACAGCTCGCTTTAGGTTGAAGGTGATCGTCTTATTGTCCTCGGAGCAAGTAACTGCCTTGTCGTACGCGGCAGTGTCATTTCCATCAGCTTTGTATGGGCCTTTGTAAACAGAGGAGCCATCGGCAGCAGATGGGATATCGAGCATACTGATTGCATAGGTAGGGCCATCAGTAATGACATCGGTAGCAAAGGTACGAGATACGCCGTACTTGACGTCTTCGCACGTTATGTCGCTGCCATCTTCAAACTTCACGCCATCGCGAAGAGTGAACTCCCAGGTCTTATTGCCATTTGAGGATCGGCCAGTATCAGTTGCTAAATCTGGAACAACCTCAGAGCCTGCAGCACCCTCTGCTCGTGCATATGCAGTGAGCGTGCGGTGCATGAATGAACCGAACCAGGCGATGTGTTGACCTGTGTAGTTTCGGTTTGGATCGGCATGAGTCCAGGACTCCGCGTTTGTAAGGAAGGTGAGCGTTCCGCCGGCACCTCCGCTTGATGATGAGCAACTCACGAGCACACCAGAGAGCAGCGAGAGCGCCACCACACTGGAGAACGCGCGGCGCCCTCTGCGGGACGAACCCGCTTTTGTCTTAAACATATTCCTCCTCAACGATGGATATGTAGTTAGGTGATATTTAGTTATCTACCATTGACTCAGCTGTTGCCAATGGTAATTTCTTTAACTGACCTCACTCCGTGGATCGAGCGCATCGCGCACCGCATCACCGAGCAAGTTAAATGTCAGCACGACCAGAATCAGTGCTGTTGATGGAATAAAGAAATACGTTGGATTGTTGATTACATATTTAATGGAATCCGAGATGAGCAGGCCCCACGTCGCATCTGGAGGTTGCACACCAAGACCAAGAAAGGAGAAGACCGCCTCTGCCGTGAGATACCCAGGTAGCGAAAGTGAGAGGTAAACGATGACGACCGTCCATAGATTGGGCAGAATCTCTTTGAAGATGATGCGACGTTGCGAAGCTCCTAACGCGCGGGCAGCCATGATGTAATCCCGTTCTCTAATGGAAAGCACCTGTGAGCGCATGATTCGAGCCAGATATGGCCACCCAAAGAAAATAAGGATGAGAACTAAATAGGTCATCCGCGCCGAGTTACCCTCCACTAGCCCAGTTGCCTCTAAACGTTGAACCATCGGCAAACTCAAGGCGACGATCATGAAGAAAGCTGGAAAGGCGAGTAAGAAATCGATGAAACGCCCTAACGTGGAATCCACTGCGCCGCGGAAGTACCCCATGAGAATTCCCATAATCAAACCGATACTGACACTTGAAAAAGTGACAATGAGCGCCACGAAGAACGAGGTACGCGCGCCAAAAAGTAATCGCGAAAGTAGATCGTGACCGATGCCAGGTTCGAGCCCAAGGGGATGGGCCCAACTGATTCCATTAAACCCGCCGGTAGGAAAACCTTGGCTATTCATTAATTCGTTATACCGTGCACGCGGATCGAGTCCGAAGATATCCCGCAAGAGCGGTGCGAAAACTGTGGAAAGTATGAGAAAGAGCGCTATCGATAGCGTGATGATTCCTGTTTTGTTTGCGCGGAATCGACGCCACGCTAATTGGCGAGGGCTACGACCAACGACACCAGAGGAGGTGCTCTCCAGTAGTTCGTTGTTCAATCTGACCCCCTTGAACCACTACCGACCGGTAGCGCCTTGAGCAACTTACTCCTCTATATGGGTCAAAGACCACCACCTAAATGTCCGCTAACCAGCCAAAATGGCGACTTTGCTAGAAATAATCCCGGTAGATTGCTGCCAGTGAAGCGCGAAAATTGGGGATTTGCCATCAGCGGCCATGGCAAAGGGCGCCATGCCCGCGCTCGACGGGCAGTGATAACTACCCCACATGGAGAGATTCAGACTCCCGCTTTCATTCCTGTAGGGACAAAGGCCACGGTGAAAGCGCTCTCGGTCGAGCAAGTGCGTGCCAGTGGTGCGCAAGCGGTCTTGGCTAACGCATATCACTTGTATCTCCAACCGGGTTCAGCGCTCCTGGATCAAGCAGGTGGATTGAGTAAGTTCATGAATTGGAGAGGGCCAACATTCACCGACAGCGGTGGATTCCAAGTGCTCTCACTTGGAGTGGGATTTAAGAAAACATTGGCGATGGATCCCGGTGAAGTAACTGCAGATGATGTCATCCAATCTCCAAAGCTCCGCTTAGCACACGTTGACGATGATGGTGTGACTTTTAAATCTCACCTTGACGGATCTATGCATCGATTTACTCCGGAAGTGTCTATGCAAGTCCAACACCAGATTGGTGCAGATATCATCTTTGCCTTCGATGAATGCACGACGCTAATGAATTCCAAGGAATATCAACAGATTGCTCTTGATCGAACTTTAGCTTGGGCGCACCGCTGTATCGCCGAACACCGACGATTAACTACAGAGCGAGCAGAGAAACCCTATCAAGCGCTCTTTGGCGTTATACAAGGTGCGCAATACGAAGATTTGCGTAAGCAAGCTGCACAAAGCATCTCTGAGTTGGATTTTGATGGCTTCGGAATTGGCGGCGCAATCGATAAAAGCGCCCTCACTCAAATTGTCTCGTGGGTCACTGATGAGCTTCCCGAGAACAAACCACGACACCTACTTGGGATAGGTGAACCTGATGATCTCTTTCGGGGCGTTGAGAGTGGGGCAGATACCTTTGATTGTGTCGCGCCCACTCGTAATGCTCGAACTAGCGCTGTCTATGGACCAAGTGGGCGATTTAATCTCACCGTTGCAGAGAATCGGAGCGCATTCTCGCCCATTGATGAGAATTGCACCTGTTACACCTGCACCCACTACACAAAAGCCTATTTACATCACCTTTTTAAGAGTAAAGAGATACTCGGATCAACATTGACCACGATTCACAATGTCCACTTCACCGTGCAGCTTGTCGACAAGATTCGTGAGCATTTGGACCAGGATAGCTACGAGGATTTCCGAGATGACTTTCTAGCCCGCTATTACCCTGGTCGCTGATAAGTAGGCTCCATCCTTTTAATTATTGCAATTACTCGGTATGTCACAGGCAAGAGAATTACTTCTAGAGCCGTCTTGTAGAGGTAACCAAGGATGAGATATCTGAAAAACTCTTCACCAGTAATCACTCCGTAAAAAGCGATAGTGCAAAAGGTGAGGGTATCTGCGAATTCCCCAACTACGGTTGATCCCACGAGTCGAAACCAGAGAGCCTTTTCAGCTGTCCGCTCCTTAATCTTGACTAGTACATAAGCGTTAAGAAGTTGGCCCACCAAAAATCCACAAACACTGGCAAGGACTATTCGCGGCAGGAAGCCAAGCACCGCTTCAAAGGCTGCCTGATTCCCCCAACTCGCTGCAGGCGGCGCCGATTGAACCGCCCAAAAGGTGAGTGAGGCAAGAATAGATAATCCAAAAGCGAGCAGGATTGCCCGACGTGCAGCCTTTAATCCATAAACCTCACTAAGCACATCTCCCACGATGTAGACCAGAGGAAAGAGGAAGGCGCCACCATCGGTGATGAATGGACCGAATTCGATGAGTTTGACTGCACCTATATTGGAAATCAGTAACAACGCAGCGAATACTGCAATGATGTATGGATACACCCCATTCGTCGGTGTGGCAAAAGAAATCTTTTTCATCTTCTTAATCCCAGTCCTAATCTTCGCTGTTGAGTAATTCCGCAATTTTTCTCTGAATTTGCGGATCACTCTCATTAATTTCCACGACCTTGGTCCGACTAGTGTGACCCATCACAATCGAGACTTTAGAGAGCGAAACACCTAGAGCTTCAGCAAGGGCTCTACATACGGCTGTGGAGGCCCTGCCATCAATCGCCGGCTCAGAGACTGCCACCACTAATGCAGGTGGGTCACCAAAACTTCCCCGAACCTTGTTTCGCGATGCGCCAGGCTTCACGCGCACCGTCACTCTTATCGCCATACTCGAATTCTACTAAACTACTCTGATGGTGAAGAAGCGAATTTCATGGGAGAAACTCTCCTGGACTCAGATCGCTGAGCTCGACCGTGATTGCACGACAATCATCATTCCAACCGGCGCTATCGAACAACACGGACCACATCTCACGATTGATACCGACATTTTCAATTCTGATGCCATCGCCCGTGCCGTGGCGGAAAAAGTCAATGCAAGTAACAAACAGCGCGTGCTTGTCGCACCTCCCATCTGGTGGGGTACCTCTCCGCACCACCTCGGGTTTCCCGGAACAATCTCATTGAAGAATGAGACGTTCACTGAAATCCTTTGCGACACCATTTCCTCCTTAAAACCTCATGGCTTCTATCGCTTCATGCTCTTAAACGGTCATGGTGGAAATATCGGGAATCTGACTGCAACCGTTTCAAAGATCGGTGAAGAGTTTGGTATTTCGATTCCAGCGCTCTCCTACTGGCAAACCATTACCGATGTACTTATCGCAGTTGGAGAATCTGAGATTGGCGGCATGGGGCATGCGTGCGAGATGGAGACTTCGCTTGCGCTATATCTTCGCCCTGAAGATGTCGAGATGGAGCACGCGATAATCGATATGCCCAACCAACCCACTCCTTGGTCTTGCATCGATTTTCGTCAACCAGGTTTCCTCAATATTCCCCTTGATCTTAAACGCGATAGCAAAGCAGGAATCATCGGCAATCCACTCTTGGCCACCCGAGAAAAAGGTGAGCAAATCTTCACCGCTGCTGTCGATCGGATAAGCGCTGCCATCGATGGGATGGCCCACCTAAAGAAGAGCGACCTCACAACCTCTCGATATTAATTATTTCGAGGGTGAAAAGTGTTGTGATTGCACCAGACCCGCAGCTATTCCTCTACTAAAAATCGCAAGCGCCATTTTTCGGGAAGCCTCATCAATCATCGCTCCCTTATAAATTGCGGCACCTTTTGCACCTCCAGATTTCGAGGTGAAGTATTCATACGCCTCAAGAAGCATGGCAGCCTCATCAAACCGTCCTTGCGTTGGTGTGAAAATTCGATGACACGCTTCTATCTGATCAGGGTGTAAGACCCACTTACCATCAAAACCCATTGCTGAGGAAATACTCGCAGAGCGTTCAAATTTTGAAATCTCTCGCACTTCTAAGGTAGGCCCATCGATAGCAGCTACTCCAGCCGCTCGAGCCGCGACCAAAATCCGCATTAGCGCATACTCATTGGAGGTGACCGCCTCGGCGGTCGCCCCCAGATCTGCCATGAAATCTGCAGGGCCAAAATTAAGCGATGCGACTCGAGGTGACTTGGCGATGAGCTCGCAATTAACTAATCCTTGTGCGCTCTCGATTTGAGCATCAATAGTGATCGAACCCGCTTCCCTCCCCACCGCACTCTCGACTTG
>CAYQLC010000019.1:0-12213 GCA_964418325.1 uncultured Bifidobacterium sp. | reverse complement strand
CTGATCGACCTGGAATTCCAGCGCCTTTCCAATCATTTTCTCGCTACTACCGGGCACAGCGAACACTGATCGACGAGCTCGAGAGTGTGACATGAAAACCTCTTCAAATATAGAGAAAAATCGTTGCCAATGCGCCTTTACTCGTACTACGGTACCTCAAAGGAGGATTAAATGTCAGGTCTTCGTGCAGGTGCAGCAGTAGTTTCAATCGAGCCCCCACTCCCCTCTGATCCTCAAGGATTTGTCCGGCGTGCGGTCGCTGTTCGAGATGCCATCGACTCATGCCAAGTGCGAGCCTGTGTCATTCAAAATGACGATTACATCATTGCGGTGCTTGCTGCCGATGTAACTAATCTTGATACCTACTTCGCAGATCGCGTGCGCAAAGCAATCGTCGCGGCCACTGGTATTCCTTACGAGAATATCCTCCTTAACTCAAGCCATACCCACGCCGGCCTCTGGCCACGGAAAGAGGGCGAAAAGCTTCATGGTGAGTTTGCCCAACTGACTGATGCAGAAAACGCATACTTTGAAAAGATCCCGTATGACTATGCCAGCGCATGTGTAAAAGCAATCTCGCGCATGAAACCTGCGCGTATTTCTGGAGGAACCGGCGTTGCCCCAGGGTTAGCCGTTAACCGAAGAGAGCGCGATGGAAAAGGCGGCACGATACTCGGATGGAACAAAGAGAACTTTATCGATGAGGAAGTACCGACCATCAGGATTGATGCGCACGATGGCAGCGCGATTGCCACGCTTATCGGTTTTGGTTGCCACCCAGTAGTGCTTGGTGGAGAGGTGCCTTTTGCTGGTAGCGATTTTCTTGGCCCACTGCGGAATCAAGTCGAGATGTTGCGCGGAGGCACTTGCATCTTCTTCCAGGGGGCAGCTGGAAATATCCTGCCACTGGAGGCTTTCTTCGATCAGCCCGGCCCTGAAATTGCCTTTGGTCATCGCCTAGCTTTGGAGGCAGTCCACGCAGTAGTGGATAAGGATCCGCGGGAGATTGATATCGAACATATTGCATACGGTTCAGTGACTCCAATCTCGCTCTATCGAAAGAAAGCGCGAAATCCGCAGAGCGCGCAACCAATAATGGCTAAGCGAAAAGTCCTTGATTTACCACTGAATCCTTCGCTGACTGTCGTAGATATGGAACGGGAATTGCAGGAGCGTTCTGCTGATTACGCTGCCAAAGAAAAATCGGGCGCGAAACGAGATGTACTCAATCCGATTCGATATCACATCTCTTGGCTCACTGAAATGTTGAAGATGGCAGCGCTGGCTCCCCTGCCTGAGCAGATTCCTGGTGAAATCTGGGTGGCGCGATTGGGCGATTGTGCAATTGTGGGTACTCCTGGTGAATTGTTCACTGAAATTGGCGCCGAGGTTCGCAGGAGATCCCCCTTCAAAACCACGCTTTTTGCTGGCTACTGCCAAGGAGTTTTAGGTTACGTATCAACTCCAGAGGAGTATCAATGGGGCGGCTATGAACCTACTGTCGCGCAACGTGGCTATGGTCACCCAGCGCCTTTTGCACCGGCTGCAAGTCGGATCCTGATCGAAGAATCACTGGCGCTGCTCAATCAGTTAGGCACATCCCATGAGTAATTCCCCACTAGTCAACACTGTTCTTGGACCAGTTGCTGCAGATCAACTTGGCCTAGTACTACCTCATGAGCACTTGATCGTCGATACATACGATGTGCGCCGCAGCGCGGAGATGGTCCTGCTTGAACCTGAAACTATGGTCAAGGAAGTTGAGCTTTTCAAAGCTGCGGGCGGCGGCACGATGGTCGATCAAACTATCTATGGCCTCCATCCAGAGCCAGATAAATTGGCGTATATCTCCGAAAAGACCGGGGTACATATCATTGCTGGAACTGGTTTTTATTGGGATGTCTACTATCCAGAGTGGCTACACACAACGAGTACTGCAGATATCACCAAACGATTGGTCACACATATCACCGAGGGATTGCCTGGTACGTCAATCAAAGCTGGCTTTATCGGCGAACTAGGTACTCATCATCGTGAAATCAAACCCACTGAGAAGCGAGTACTCGAAGCAGCAGCGCATGCCCAACGTGAGACGGGAATTCCCATTGGCACACATGCATTGTTCACTGAAATTGGACTTGATCAATTGAACATTCTTGAAAATGCAGGTGCAGATTTGGATATTACGATTATCGGCCATTGTGACACTAATCGAGATCTGAATTATTCGCGAAAACTTCTCAAACGTGGTGTTTGGATTGCTTACGATGCTGTTGGTCAGTTCGATAAACAAACCGATGAGCTGCGTGCTCAGTCAATTGCAACGCTAATCAATGAGGGCTACTTAGAGAAGATTTTGATCAGCACAGATATCGCTGCTCGTTCACGTTTGGCGATACACGGTGGCAATGGGTATGCCCATTTGATTACCCACTTCTTACCCAAGTTAAAGGCTGCAGGAGTGACTGACGAACAGATTAAGATTTTGACTGAGCGAAACCCGCAGAAAATACTTGCTGGTAAGCGCTAGTACATCAACCCGCCGCCGCTGACGTTGATAGTCGCGCCGTGAATAAATGAGGCGTTATCAGAAGCTAGGAATAACGTGGTTCGGGCGAGCTCTTCCGGCTCACCCATCCGTCGCAATGGACAGGCTGCAGCAGCATCAGCAACGATTTTCGGATCGTTATCCACATGTTGCATCGGAGTATTTATCTGGCCAGGAGCGATGACGTTGACACGAATTCCATAAGGCCCGAATTGCCGCGCAAAACCACGCGCGAGCGAAACAACACCGCCTTTTGATGCCACATAAGCATCAGAACCTTTCATCGGACCAATCATCCAAGAAGAGGATGAAAAATTGATTATCCGGCCTGGAATCTTCTTGTCAATCATCACCTTCCCAACAGCGCGGTTGAGAAAGAAAGTGGCGCGCAAATTGACATCTAGTTGAACATCCCAATCCTCTTCGGTGACCTCATAAAGATCTTTCCGACGCAAATAAGCTCCAATGTGCGCAAGCACGAAAATACTTCCATAGCGCTCATCCACTTCAGCAACCAATGCCTCGCACCCTTTGACATCTTGAAGGTCTAGAACTCGATACATATGCTCGCCAGCAGGCATGTGGGCTTCAAGATCTTTTAAGCCTTCGGAATCTCTGGCAGTTGCACAGACTTTCAGCCCTTCATTCGCAAAGAGCAGCGCTGTTGCTCTGCCAATTCCGCTCGATGCACCGGTAACAATCGCTACTTTCCCGCGTAATCCAGCTCCCAAGGCGAGTTCAGACATCGTTTACAAATCCTCCGGGAATGCCGGCTCCATGTGGGCAACTGTGACCCAACCATCGGCAGCCGAAAGTATCCGCTGAATCGAGTTTGCCACCATATTCTTCGAACCCACTTGCGAACCAATTCCTGGCTTAAGCGTGATTGTTTGGAAGACCTTGCCATCAAGGGAGAGTTCAATTTCATCCATAGCACTTTTATTAATGCCCGGAAGATCAACATGGCCATAAAAGTGCGAGACAAACCATGGCTTGCCATTCACCTTTGCAGTGTAGGTCTGATTGACGCCAGCGCTTTCCCCCGCAGCTATCACAAATCTATTGGGTAAATCGATTTCATAATCAGTGATGAGTGGGAGCAGTTCCTTGTCAATGGAGTCAATCTTCAAACCCATCGCATCTGCCACAACAGTCATCGACTGCGGGAAACCGGCATGACCAAGAATTTCCTCTTGCTTTACGCGCTGCGCGAAGACTTCCGCGGTAAAACCCATTCCCAATCGGCGCAGCACAGTTGCACCAAAACCAGAGATATTCACGGTACGACGGACTGCAACAGTACATCCGCGCGGGGCGGCTCCTAACAAAGTTAGGACCAATGAGTCAAAAATCAATCCAGGATTGACCCCGGTGCCAGAAATACTTACTCGCTTCGATTTCGCTAAAGCATCGAGCGAATCGGCGAGCGCTTTATCGACCGCCCATGGATAGGCACATTCCTCTGATGAGACGAGTACATGTGAACCGCTCTGTACTGCTAATTCGATATCGGCTGCTACATCTTTAAACTTTGTCGTCGTTGCGATGATGACGACATCTGCCCCGCTAGTAAGTGCCTTATTTCGCTCTCCCCTGCTAAAAACTCCTAGCACTTTGTGACGTGGAACGTCCTTGAGAATTTCTGCAACGGTAGTGCCGAGTTGTCCGGCTCCATAAATTGCAACCGTTGCCATCGCGATTTAACTCTCGCAGGTAGCGATGGGATCGCCAGTCTTGATTTCATCGCCATCTTTGAAGAGTAGTTCGACAATCTTGCCCGCTACTGGTGAAGGTACTTCGACATTTGCCTTGTCAGTCTCCACTTCCATGAGCGATTCGCCAACGGCGACCAGATCGCCAGGTTGCTTATGCCAGGAGACCAAGTACACCGAGTCGACAGTGTCGCCTACCCGCGGCATCTTGATAGTCATTTTCATCGGGCTAACTCTCCCTACTTAAATTGGATTATTTCGTTTATCTGGTGAATACATTCTCGAACATTGAAGCAACAGTTGGATCAGGTGCAGCTTGGCAGGTTGCAACCACGCCTTCGATGGTCTTGGCCATGTCAGCGCGCATCTTCTCGATCTTTGCCGCATCCAGTAGGCCACGCTTAAGGAGATCTTCCTCAGTTAACTTGATGGGATCTCGCTCCATCCATTTCTCAAGCTCTCCCTCTGGACGATAGAGAGCCTTGTCTGCACGTGAATGTCCAGCAAATCGATAGGTCTTAGCCTCAATCAGCGTAGGGCCACCGCCACTACGTGCCCGCTCCACTGCTTCCGCTAAACCCTTACGGGTGGCGTGAACATCCATACCGTCGACAGCGTAATGCGCCATCTTGTAACTCTCAGCGCGCATGTGAAGATCCTCAAGCGGTGTGGTCTTATCAATTCGGCTGTACTCACCATAAACATTGTTGTCGCAGACAAAAATCACGGGCAATTTCCAGATCGCGGCGAGGTTTAAGCCTTCATGAAATGCCCCGATATTTGTTGCGCCATCACCAAAAACTGCGACACCCACGTTGTCCTGACCCAAAAGTTGATAAGCAAGTCCAGCGCCAGCAGCAATGGGGATGCCACCGCCAACGATTGCAGAGGTCGGCAGCAGGCCTAGAGTCATGTCAGCTAAATGCATCGACCCACCCACGCCACCGCAGCAGCCAATGGTCTTACCCATGATCTCTCCAAGAACAGACTCTGGAGTCAATCCCAGAGCAAGCGCGACGCCATGGCCACGATAGGTTGCCATCACGGTATCGGTTGGTCGTAATTCAGCAGCAAGCGCAACATCAAGAGCTTCTTGTCCAAGACACAAGTGGGTGGTGCCTCGAATTAAACCTGCAGCAAAGAGGCCATTAATCTGATTCTCAAACTCACGAATCTCAAGCATGCGCTCATATCCGGCAACTTCATCAGTTTGAACTGCTTTTCGCCGTTCTAGTTGAATGCTCATTACTTCAACCCCTCCATTTCCCACCAGGTTTTCGGAGTCTTGCCGGAGGCAATGACCTCTTTGAGTTGTCGAGCAACATCTTCTTTTGTTGGAATGTATCGGGTCTCGAGTGGCCCGCTATAGGGCACTGGAATATCGGGCGAGGTGATTCGGAACGGCGCTGCCTTTAGATCACCGAAGAGTTTTGATGTTGTTGCAGCGACAATCTCACTTCCCCAGCCTCCGCTTAGCGGCGCTTCTTCAACGACCACCAAACGCCCGGTCTTTTTCACCGAATCAAAAACTGTTTGGCGATCCCACGGAATGATCGTGGCTAAGTCAATAAGTTCACCATCAACGCCAGATTCCTCGAGCGCAGCCTTACATACATCGACCATCTGACCGGACGAGACGATGGTGATATCACTTCCTGGACGCATTACACGCGCTTTGCCGATCTCTATCTTGAGATTCTTATCTACCTCACCGCGCTTTGCGTAAAGAATTCGTGGTTCAAGAATCACTACTGGATCTGGGTCTTGGATAGCAGCTCGCGTTAATGAGTATGCCGCCTGCGCATCGCTCAGCATGATGAGTTTTAAACCCGGGGTTGCAGTAAACCAATTCTCAAGCGTCTGTGAATGTTGGCTACCAAATCCAAGTCCGGAACCGCAGGAGGCTCGAACAACCATCGGAACTGAGAGCTTGCCGTTTGAGAGATAACGCATCTTGGCCGCCTCGGTGACTACTTGATCGAGAGCAACGCCGAGAAATTCGATAAACATAATTTCAACAACTGGTTTAGCTCCCAAGATTGCTGCGCCCACTGCGGCACCGGTGAAACCCATCTCTGAGATAGGTGTGTCACGAACTCGAACCGGACCAAACTCGGCGAGTAAACCTTCGGAAGTTTTAAAAGGGCCCTCTGCTTCGGCAACATCCTCACCGAAAAGCATCACTGTGGGATCACTTCGCATCTCATCGGCGAGCGCGTTGACGATCGCTTGGCGAAATTGCATTGCAGCCATCTAATAGCCTCCAGGTCTGCCTTCCATATCCCAACGGGAGCGGGGCTGGAATCGTTTGCTAGGGTATTGACCCACGAGCAACCCCGTCAAGGAGTGGCCATGTCGGATTCATCACCAGCGCTACCCCTGGCTGGAATCCGCGTGCTCGATGCGACATCCAATATCGCAGGTCCATTTGGTGGTGCGATCTTGGCCGACCTTGGCGCTGATGTGCTCAAAATTGAAACTCCCGTCGGTGACCCGGCGCGTTCCATGTCTCCACTTGATGGTGATCGTTCTGCTTATTTCCATATCGTCAATCGAAATAAGGATGTTGAAAGTATCGATTTGAAATCCGATGCTGGTAAAGCTCGACTTAATCAATTACTCGAGAGCGCAGATGTCTTCCTCACCAATTTTCTTCCCGATCGATTACAGGCGCTCGGACTCGATTCGGATTCGCTGCTACAACACTTTCCTCGGTTAATTTTTGGAAATCTCTCTTCATATGGCACAAATGGGCCCGATGCTGCAGCCCCCGGATACGACGCTACTGTGCAAGCCCGCACCGGAATCATGCATGTCACCGGGGAACCAGATGGCAATCCAGTTCGCGCCGGAGTCTCGGTCCTTGATGTTGGTGGTGGCATGTGGTTGGCAATCGGCGTCCTCGCTGCGCTAGTGGAGAGAAATATCAGTGGTCGCGGAAAAGTTGTCGAAACTTCTCTTTACGAAACTGGCGCAACGTGGGTGAGTTACCACTTGTCAGCAGAGCAATTAACTGGAGCACCTTCCGTTCGCTCAGGAAGTGGCCATCCGGCATTCTCTCCATACGGAATCTTTGCTACTGCGCAAGGAACAATCTGTATTGGAGTGGGCAACAACAATATTTTTGCGAAACTCTGCACTTTGATTGATAGAACAGATTTGATTGAGAATCCGAAGTTTGCGGTCAACGTGGATCGAGTGACAAATGCCCAGGAATTAAAGAATGAGATTGAAAAAGCTCTTGCCACGAACGACGCCCGACATTGGGCGGAACTTCTTGGGCGAAATGGTGTACCCGCAGATCGGGTTGCCCTTCCCGAAGAGTTACATAAGGATCAGCAAGGCAGCGCAATTGAACTACTCCTTGATTATCCTGACGCAGGAACAAAGGTGAGAAAGATTCCTGGTTTACCCTTGCGCTTCAATGGAAAACGGCCTCCCATTCGGAAGGCCGCTCCACACAAAGATCAGAAATAACTGTTAAAACTTCTGACGATATTTATCAATTACCTCATCAATAATCTCGATACCAAGCCCTGGCTTACCAAGCGGCGGATAGACCCAACCTTCTGAGTGGCCGAATGGTTCCTTGACTAAATCGTGTTGCATCGGATTGCGAAGTGGCTTAAATTCGAAGAGTCGAAATGCTGCGCTACTAAACGAAACTGCAAGGCTTGCCGCAGAGATGATTGCCGAAGACCATGCATGGGCGTTTGCTGTGCGCTTGTACGCCTCTACTCGTTCGGCTGCTTTCTTGAATCCGGTGATTCCCTCGGCTCGACCTGGATCGATGCCGAAAACATCGCAAGTTCCAGTTTTGAGGATCTCTTCAAAGCCCGCTACCTGCCACTCACGCTCACCATAGGCAATGAGCGTTTTCGTCTTTGCGCGTAAATCTGCATACCCTTGAGGATCCCAGGCGCCAAGAGGCTCTTCAATCCAATCAATGTTGTAGTCATCGAAGGCTTGAACGCGTTTGACTGCGGTGGCGACATCCCACTTAATGGCATACCCAAGGTCAATCATGATCATCTTGTCTTCGCCCAGGGTTTCACGCATGGTCTTTACATATTCGACATCTCGATTGTGCTCATAGCCAAGATGCGCATGTCCACGTTTACCAAAACCGACCTTCATCCCTTGCAAACCTTGATCCATCCAAGTCTTTGCCTCTTCAGCCATCTTCTTGATATCCGAATCATGAGCATGACCTGATGCGATAGCAGGGAGTCGGTCATGCACTGGACCGCCTAAGAGTTCGAGCACGCTGGTATTGAGCGCTTTCCCTTTGAGATCCCAGAGCGCGATATCGATAGCAGAAATTGCATACGAGGCAATTCCACCCCGATATCCGTACCACCATGCGCGCTCTTTGAGCGAACGCCAAATGGCGATGTTGTTAATAGGATCCTTACCAATCAGATAATCCTCAGCAAGGCCAGCAATGAGGGCTGCGACCGGGGCATTTGCCTCTTTGAATTGTGTGATGGATTCACCCCAGCCCACTAACCCATCGTCGGTAGTGATTTTAACAAGGCAGAGGTATCGCTCTGCATTGAAGTCGTTGGGTTCTGGATAGGCAACGGGAATTGGCTCAACCTTCACAATTTTCATAGGGTCTTCTCCTTGGCTGTAATTGGCAGTAACTTAGGGGCGAACGCGCAGTCGAGCAAGTACTGGAATTCCAGAGCTAACACCGGAAAACATCGCAACAGGAAGGCACTAGACCATGGCTAATCAGATTCCAATTATTGATACACATGCTCATTTCTACGATTTCAGCCATCCCGAACTGAAATGGGTCTGGCTTGAGCGTGACTTCATCCATCCGATTCTTGGCAATATCAACCCAATCAAGGCGCCGCAGTATGTCGTCGAAAACTTCTACGCCGAATCTCGATTTGCCGGTGTAGAGGGTGTAGTCCACGTTCAGGCCGCGATTGGTTCACCAAATCCAGTAACCGAAACCGTTTGGCTAACCGAGATGAATAAGAAGTCTCCGATTCCTATTCGAATTGTCGCCGACTGCGATCTCGGAGCAGGAAACGCTATTTCTCAACTCGAAGAACATGCAAAGTCGAAGCTCTTCGTCGGAATCCGTGACTTCAAAGCAGAGCCGATGTTGGCTGCAAAAGAAATTAATCCAAACTATGAAGCATCTCTAAAGTGGATGGCGAAGAAAAAGATTGTCTTTGATTTGGATTGTGAGTGGCAGAATATGGGTGAAGCCCGCAAGCTTGCAGAACGTCACCCTGACCTACCTATCGTTCTCGAACATATCGGATTCCCACGAAAACGTACCGATGCTTATTTTGAGAATTGGAAGAAGGCAGTCAAGGATCTTGCCAAAGCCGATAACGTGACTATGAAGATATCTGGCGTAGCTATGACTGACCCAAACTTCACAAAGAAGTCCTTGAAGCCATGGGTAGAGACCTGTCTTAAAGCATTTGGCCCAGATCGTTGTGTTATTGGCTCGAATTGGCCTGTTGATCGCCTCTTCAGTTCCTATGACTTAATTATGGGCTTCTATCGTGAATACATCGAGAAACTCTCGACATCTGAACAGAAAAAAATCCTGAATAAAAATGCGGTGAAACTCTATAAGTTCTGAGGCTAACTAAAGTCGAAGTCGCTTCGATAAGTTGACAAATATGAGCGAGAGGAGGAGCACAGTTGCTCCTCCTACTCCCACCATCAGCCTAATTGAAGTAGCTTCGGCAAAAAGTCCAATTAAAGGTGCGCCAATTGCGAACCACACATGGAATACGAATAGATAGATTCCATAAACCCGTCCTTGAATATCTATCGGAGAATAAGCTGCAATGATTCCGTTAGCAGTCGCCATCACCATGAGATGAAAAAGATTAACTATGAGGGTCAGTCCGGCAAAGAACCAAAAATTTGGCGAAAACGCCGCTATGAGCCAAAAAAATCCCAAAGCTATTCCACTACGCATCATTGTTGCGAAGCTCGGGCGATGTCCTGATACCGACAGTCGTGCTGCATAGCCTGCTCCGATAATTCCCCCCACCGCAAGGAGTACTCCAACGAAACCAAGGTGTCTTGAGTCTTCCTGAAAGACCTGTCGGACCATTAGCGATGATATGAATGAGAAGTTGACTCCGAGCCCAACAAATATTCCTGTTAACACCATCGGTGCATATAAATTCTTATTTGTTTTTAAGAAAGAAAAAGCCTCTCGCAAATTACCCGATGCCTCTGGGCTACTTTTTTGATGCAAGTCCTCCATTTTCACCTGGGTGAGAATGGTCATTATTAAAAGATAGAGTCCTGAAAGGAAAATAAAAGGGGTGCCGGTATCAAAAAATGCAATCAAGAAACCCGCTGCAATTGGACCAAAAAGTCTGCCGATGTTAAAAGTTACTGAATTCAAACTGATCGCGTTTGCAACTCTCTCTTCAGGAACAACTTTAATGGAGAGAGCGGTAAAAACTGGCCCCTGCACCGCCCAAACAGTGGTGAGAGAAAATGCCAACACCGCAAGCAGCTGAAAATTCAACACACCTCTCTGATATGCGGTAAAAATTGCGGCATTAATAAAAATAAGTAGGAATGCCGTAATCATTAAAACTCTTTTTTCGCTGAACTTATCTGCGACGCTGCCACCAATCAACGATAAGAAAATCACTGGCGCGACTTGAATACCAGCCATGGCTCCCAAAGATGCTGCACTTCCAGTCAGATCCAGAACAAGCCATTCGATTGTCAGGATACTTGCCCAACCTGCTGCTGAATTCACAGAACTATATAGAAAGATTCTTCGATAGTTACGGTAATTGAGTGAGGAGAACAATTGCTAACCTCGATTTATGACTTTATCTAGAACTCGCTCAGATCCAGCAAGGAGAGCTTGCATTACCCCTCTCCCAAAAGGGGGTTGCCATGCTTGATAAAGATTAAAGTCGTGTAACTCATCAGGTACGACGTACCCAACAGCTTCATAATCGACACAAGTTATCGCCACTACGCCGTAGTTTGGATATTTCTTACGAAGAGCGATTTGCCATTGCGAGTACACTTCACATTGCGCGCCAACAAAAAGAATTTGACCAATGCGCCAACCATAAGAGGTTAAACTAATTCCACTTCCAGATCCCATTAAGGCCGCAATTGATTTCTTTCTAAAAAGCCTTTCGCGAGCAAAGGAATCACTCTCCACTGCGATAGCGGCATCAAGCTCTTCTATTGTCGGCCATGGTTTAGTAGGCAGGGCGGTCTGTTCGGCTGCTATTGCTACATCCGTCGGAACGCCATAGCCCACTGGCTCCCAATATCCAAGCGGCGCACCCGATTCGACTGCTTTAATAAACTCCAATCGCATGCCAGGTGCATGCATACCAGCAAGAGCCGCAAGGGCTGCATATCCCAATTGCTTGCCATGATGATCCGCAACATCTGCATCACCAACATATTGATAAGCAGGACCTAATTCCCCTGACGCTCCTTGAAGGAAGAGTGCGGGTGCAAAATCCGTGGCACTTTCAATGACCTCGCGCATCGAGCCAACGTAGTCGGGAGAGATGCGTTTGTTATCCCATCCAAGCGTTGTTGGATGACAGGCGTAATTCACTAAAGTGCCAACGATTTTCTGATCATAAGTTCGAACAACTCGACCAACCATCACTGTGTCATCTGCAGCAATCTGAGGGTTATACCCTGTGAGATAGCGAGTAGGATCGTGAGGGTCAATCATGTCGCGATTGCTCGCTAGCGAGCATGAACCTTTTGCGAACGTGATGATTGAATCTGCCATCGAATTTATCGCTTCTTGACACGCGCTTGTTATTGCCTCGATAACTTGTGAAATGTAAGGCTCGATCAATTCCCCACCGGGCATATGTGCGCGACTACGAGCAGCCCAAGGAGATGAGTGCGTGTGCGAGCAGGCAAGCATCAAATGTGACGCTGGAATTCCCAGCACTTTCAATA
>CAYQLC010000018.1:9913-26258 GCA_964418325.1 uncultured Bifidobacterium sp. | reverse complement strand
AAAGAGCGAATTGGCAAGATTTATCAGATGCATGCAAATAAGCGTGAAGAGCGCGAGACTGCAACGGCCGGAATGATTATTGCGGTGATGGGCCTTAAGGACACCACTACCGGTGAGACCCTATGCGATCCATCAAATCCAGTGATTCTCGAGTCAATGGAATTCCCTGATCCAGTTCTCCACATTGCGATTGAGCCAAAGACCAAGGGCGATCAAGAGAAGCTCGGAACTGCCATTCAACGTCTTGCTGAAGAAGATCCAACCTTCCACGTTCGTACCGACGAAGAGACTGGCCAAACCATCATCGCTGGAATGGGCGAGCTTCACCTGGAAATTCTTGTTGACCGCATGCGTCGGGAGTTCAAAGTCGAGGCAAATGTTGGTAAGCCACAGGTTGCTTATCGCGAGACGCTTCGTAAAGCAGTCGAGCGCCATGACTACACCCACAAGAAGCAAACTGGTGGCTCTGGTCAATTCGCAAAGATTCAAATTGCAGTTCGTCCGCTTGAGCCAGGCAAAGAAGGCGGCTACGAATTCGTCAATAAAGTTACCGGTGGTCGCGTTCCCAAGGAGTACATCCCTTCGGTCGACGCAGGATGCCAAGAAGCGATGCAATCAGGTCCGCTCGCTGGCTATCCATTAACTGATGTACAAGTCACTCTTCTTGATGGCGCATACCACGATGTTGACTCATCGGAGTTGGCCTTCAAGATTGCTGGAATCGCAGCATTTAAGGAAGCAGCAAAACTTGCTAACCCTGCCTTGCTCGAGCCAGTGATGTCTGTCGAAGTTATTACCCCTGAAGATTTCATGGGTGATGTCATCGGCGACCTCAACTCACGCCGTGGCCAGATTCAGGCTATGGATGAGCGATCAGGTGCTCGCGTTGTTCGCGCTCTTGTTCCACTCTCGGAGATGTTCGGCTATGTCGGCGATCTTCGAAGTAAGACACAAGGTCGCGCCAGCTACAGCATGCAATTTGACTCATATGCAGAAGTTCCTGCAGCTGTGTCAAAGGAGATCATTGCAAAGGTCCGGGGCGAGTAGTCCTACCAATAGTTCAACTACACCGATTCAATAGGAGGTCACAGTGGCGAAGGCGAAGTTCGAACGTACGAAGCCGCACGTCAATATCGGCACCATCGGTCACATTGACCACGGTAAGACCACTCTTACTGCGGCAATTTCCAAGGTGCTTCACGACAAGTATCCAGATGTAAACCCATTCACGCCTTTCGATCAGATCGATAAGGCTCCAGAAGAGCGTCAACGCGGTATCACGATCTCGATCGCACACATCGAGTATCAGACCGAGAAGCGCCACTATGCGCACGTTGACTGCCCAGGTCACGCTGACTACATCAAGAACATGATCACCGGTGCGGCACAGATGGACGGAGCAATCCTCGTCGTCGCTGCAACTGATGGTCCAATGCCTCAGACCAAGGAGCACGTTCTCCTTGCTCGCCAGGTTGGCGTTCCTGCAATCGTTGTCGCACTCAATAAGTCCGACATGGTTGATGATGCTGAAATTCTTGAGCTCGTTGAGATGGAAGTTCGCGAACTTCTCTCACTCTATGAGTTCCCAGGCGACGACACTCCAATCGTTCGCGTCTCCGCACTTAAGGCTCTCGAAGGAGATGCCAAGTGGGCAGATGCACTCATGGAGTTGATGGGCGCTGTTGATGACTTTATTCCTACCCCTGAGCGTGAGATCGATAAGCCGTTCCTCATGCCAGTTGAAGATGTTTTCACTATCACCGGTCGCGGAACAGTTGTTACTGGCCGTATCGAGCGTGGAATCGTCAAGGTCAACGAAGAAATCGAAATCGTTGGTATCCGTCCAGATTCACAGAAGACCATCGTCACTGGCGTTGAAATGTTCCGTAAGTTGCTCGACGAAGGTCGTGCTGGCGAGAACGTCGGTCTTCTCCTTCGTGGAACCAAGCGTGAAGATGTTGAGCGCGGACAGGTTTGCTGCAAGCCTGGCTCGATCACACCGCACACTGAGTTCGATGCATCTGTTTACATCCTTTCAAAGGATGAAGGTGGACGTCACACTCCGTTCTTCAATAACTACCGACCACAGTTCTACTTCCGTACCACCGATGTCACTGGCATCGTGACTCTTCCTGGCGGCACCGAGATGGTTATGCCTGGCGATAACACTGAGATGGCCGTTGCGCTTATCCAGCCAATCGCTATGGAAGAGGGATTGCGCTTTGCAATCCGCGAAGGTGGCCGCACCGTTGGTGCAGGTCGTGTAACCAAGATCAAGAAGTAACTACAAACAATTAACTAGACGCGAAGCGGAAAGGAGGGCGAGGAGTATGGCGGGTCAGAAGATTCGAATTCGACTCAAGGCCTACGACCACGAGGTGATCGATACTTCGGCGAAGAAAATCGTCGAAACTGTCGAGCGCACCGGTGCAAAGGTCGCAGGTCCTGTCCCACTACCCACAGAGCGAAATACGTACTGCGTAATTCGTTCGCCCCATAAGTACAAGGACAGTCGTGAGCATTTTGAAATGCGCACCCACAAGCGTTTGATCGACATCCTCGATCCAACGCCTAAGACTGTTGATTCCTTGATGCGCCTCGACCTCCCCGCTGGCGTCGACATTGAGATTAAGTTGTAGGAGAGAGAACCATGGCTACTACTGCTAATTCATCTACTACAGCTATCGCTACCCGAAAGGGCATTCTTGGCACCAAGCTAGGAATGACACAGATCTTCGATGCGAACAATCACATCGTTCCGGTCACTGTCGTCCAAGCTGGACCATGCGTAGTCACTCAAGTCCGCACCCTTGAGAAAGATGGCTACAGCGCGATTCAACTTGCCTTTGGCGCAATCGATCCTCGTAAAGTATCCAAGCCATTAACTGGCCACTTCGCTAAGGCAGGTGCTACTCCGCGTCGCTATGTCGCTGAGATCCGCACCGACAAAGCAAGCGAGTACAACGTTGGCGATGAAGTCACCGCTGAAGTTTTTGCTGAAGGTGAGATCGTCGATGTCACTGGTACATCAATCGGTAAAGGTCACGCTGGTGTTATGAAGCGCCACGGATTCGGTGGTATCGGAGCATCACATGGTGTTGATCGTAAGCACCGCATGCCTGGTTCTATCGGTGCCTGCGCGACTCCTGGTCGCGTCTTCAAGGGCCTTCGCATGTCTGGGCGAATGGGTTTTGATCGCGTCACCACGATGAACCTCACTGTTGCACGAATCGATGCAGCTAAGGGTCTGATATTGATCAAGGGTTCAGTTCCTGGTCCAGATGGAGGCCTGGTCATGATTCGCTCTGGCGCTAAAGCTCTCGGGACAGGTGCATAAAGATGTCACTGACTATCTCTATTAAAGATGCATCAGGAAAGGCAGCAGGATCTATCGATCTTCCTGCAGATGTCTTCGATGTTCAAACAAACGTTCCACTGATTCATCAAGTCGTTACAGCCCAACTTGCAGCAGCTCGCCAAGGAACACACAAGGCGAAGAATCGCGGCGAAGTAAGCGGCGGCGGTAAGAAACCGTTTAAGCAGAAGGGAACTGGTCGCGCCCGTCAAGGTTCGACTCGTTCACCAAATCAGCGTCATGGTGGTGTAGCCCATGGTCCAGTCCCTCGTACCTATGAGCAACGCACACCAAAGAAGATGATTGCAGCGGCGCTACGTGGACTTCTCTCTGACCGCGCTCGCAACGCTCGTATCCATGTCGTATCTGAGATTCTCCCTAGTGAGAGCCCGACGACCAAGGGTGCGATTGCTGCAGTGCGTCAATTCTCTGATCGCAAGCGCCTACTTGTAGTAGTCGCTCGCCACGAAGAGGATGCATGGAGATCACTTCGCAATGCAACAGATCTCCACTTGATTGTGTGGGATCAACTCAATGCTTACGACCTAGTTGTTTCCGATGATGTTGTCTTCACTAAGGCTGCAATCGAAGATTTCATCGCAGCGCGCTCGGTCAATGCTGCAGCGAAAGTTGAGGTCAACGCATGAGCCGCGATTATCGTTCCGTTCTACTCTCGCCAGTTGTCTCTGAGAAGTCATACAGCTTGCTAGATCAGAACAAGTACACCTTCCTTGTTGCACTTGATGCCAACAAGACAGAAATCAAGATTGCTGTCGAAAAGGTCTTTGGTGTTCGCGTTCTTCGCGTAAATACCTTGAACCGCACCGGCAAGAGTCTGCGAAATCGTTTTGGAACCGGAAAGCGAAGCGATACCAAGCGTGCAATCGTTCAAGTTGCACCTGGAGATCGCATCGACATCTTCGGCGGACCGGTCAACTAGGGCGAGTGAGGAACTAAAAATGGGTATTCGTAAATATAAGCCGACGACTCCAGGTCGTCGCGGCGCGAGCGTCTCGGATTTTGTCGAGATCACTCGTACTGAGCCAGAGAAGTCACTCATCCGTCCCATCAATTCCAAGGGTGGACGTAACAACCAAGGTCGTGTTACTGCTCGTCACCAAGGTGGCGGCCACAAGCGCGCCTACCGAGTCATCGATTTCCTTCGTAATGACAAAGATGGCGTTCCAGCAACCGTCGCGCACATTGAGTATGACCCCAACCGCAGCGCTCGGATTGCTCTTCTGCACTATGCAGATGGTGAGAAGCGCTACATCATCGCTCCAGTGAATCTTGAGCAAGGTGCGGCGATTGAGAATGGGCCGAGTGCAGATATCAAACCTGGCAATAACTTGCCGCTTCGCAATATCCCAGTCGGTACCGTCGTACACGCAATTGAGGTTCGTCCCGGTGGTGGCGCAAAGATCGCCCGCTCTGCAGGAGCTGCTGTGCAGCTGGTTGCAAAAGAGGGAAGTTGGGCGCAACTTCGTATGCCATCAGGCGAAGTACGAAATGTCGACGTCCGATGCCGCGCAACTGTTGGCTCGGTAGGAAATGCCGAACAATCAAATATTAATTATGGAAAAGCTGGTCGCATGCGTTGGAAGGGTCGTCGCCCAACCGTTCGTGGTGTTGTTATGAACCCAGTGGATCACCCACATGGTGGTGGTGAAGGTCGTACCTCCGGTGGCCGTCATCCAGTTTCGCCATGGGGCCAACCAGAAGGTCGCACTCGAAAGAAGAAGGCAAGCGATGCACAAATTGTCCGCCGTCGTCCAAAGAACAAGAAGCGATAGGAGCCCTCAATGCCACGTAGTCTGAAAAAGGGTCCTTTTGTGGATTCACATTTGACGAAGAAGGTTGAACTTCAAAATGAGAAGAACACCAAGAACGTCATCAAAACTTGGTCGCGTCGCTCCATGATCACCCCAGACATGATCGGCCACACCATTGCGGTTCACGACGGTCGCAAGCACATTCCAGTTTTTGTCACCGAAGCGATGATCGGTCACAAGTTGGGTGAATTTGCTCCAACTCGTACCTTCAAAGGTCACGTAAAGAGCGATGGAAAGGCAAAGAATGCCTAATAACACTAATCAACATGTAGTCACTGCGCGTGCAGTCCTTCGTGATGTCCGCATCACCCCGCAAAAGGCTCGCCGCGTAATCGATCTCATTCGCGGCCAGAGAGCTGACGAAGCGCTGACTATCTTGAAGTTTGCACCACAAGCTGCTGGCGAGGTCTTTCACAAGCTTCTTGCCTCCGCGGTTGCCAATGCAAAGCAACAAGATCCTGCGATTCGCGATGCTTCCGAGCTCTATGTCACCGAGGCATTCGTTGACGGAGGAGTGACCCTCAAGCGATTCCGTCCACGTGCACAGGGGCGCGCTTACCGCATTGATAAGCGGACCAGCCACATCACCATCGTGGTCTCAGAGATAACAGAAGGGAGCGCCAAGTAATGGGACAGAAGATTAATCCACATGGTTTCCGTCTCGGCGTAACCACTGAATTTAAATCACGTTGGTACACCGACAAGCTCTACAAGGATTATGTAAAGGAAGATATTGCTATTCGCCGCATGCTTGATAAAGGCATGGAGCGCGCAGGTATTTCACGAGTTGAAATCGAGCGCACTCGCGAGCGGGTTCGTATCGATATCTACACCGCTCGTCCTGGAATTGTGATTGGACGTCGTGGCGCTGAGGCAGATCGCCTTCGCCAGGATCTCGAGAAGCTCACGGGCAAGCAGGTTCAACTCAATATCCTCGAAGTGAAGAGCCCAGAGACTGATGCGCAATTAGTTGCGCAAGGAGTTGCGGAGCAACTTGCAAGTCGCGTCTCATTCCGTCGTGCGATGCGTAAGTCGATGCAAACCGCGCTCAAGTCAGGTGCAAAGGGAATCCGTGTTCAATGTAATGGTCGTCTTGGTGGCGCTGAAATGTCGCGTTCTGAGTTCTACCGTGAGGGACGCGTTCCGCTCCACACTCTCCGCGCAGATATCGATTACGGCTTCTATGAGGCGAAAACCACCTTCGGTCGAATTGGCGTAAAGGTTTGGATTTACAAGGGCGATATCGTCGAATCGCGCTCTGAGCGTGAAGCGGCGGCCCTTGCCGGTGCAACAACTCGTAGCCATCGTCGCGCAACAGCCAATGCTGCTCCGGTAGCAACCTTGGGTGCTCCTGCCGATGGCGCTGCTGCAAATAGCGCAACTGAGGGAGGGCAGGCCTAATGTTGGTTCCTCGTAAAGTTAAGTTCCGTAAGCCACACCACCCATCGCGTTCTGGTGCATCAAAAGGTGGCACAACAGTCAACTTTGGTGACTTCGGTATTCAAGCGCTTGCTCCTGCTTACGTCACCAACCGCCAAATTGAGGCAGCGCGTATCGCGATGACTCGTTATGTAAAACGTGGTGGCAAAGTCTGGATCAACATCTACCCAGATATTCCATTGACCAAGAAGCCTGCTGAGACCCGTATGGGCTCAGGTAAGGGTTCTCCTGAGTGGTGGATCGCAAATGTTAAGCCCGGTCGCGTGATGTTCGAGATTTCGGGCGTTACCGAAGAGATTGCCACACAAGCGATGACTCGTGCGATGCACAAGTTGCCGATGAAGTGTCGCATCGTCCGACGTGAGGAGGCGTAAGAATGGCAAATCCAAAGATTGATGAACTTCGCGCTCTCTCTATCGATGAGCTCGAGACCAAACTGCGTGAGAGCAAGGAAGAGTTATTCAACCTCCGCTTCCAAGCAGCAACTGGACAACTCGAGAGCCACGGTCGACTTTCAGCTGTGCGTAAAGAGATTGCTCAGCTCTACACGATTATTCGCGAACGTGAACTAGGTATCGGAGGTGCTGCATGACCAGTAACGTGAACAATTCTGAGCCACGCGGCTTCCGCAAGACCCGCGAAGGCATCGTCACTAGCGACAAGATGGATAAGACCGTGACTGTTCTCGTTGAGGATCGTGTCAAGCACGCCCTCTACGGAAAAGTTATGAGCCGTGCCAACAAGTTGAAGGCGCACGACGAGACCAATCAATGTGGCGTAGGTGATCGCGTTCTCATCGCTGAGACTCGACCGCTATCTGCTACAAAGCGTTGGCGCGTAGTGCAAATTCTTGAAAAAGCGAAGTAACAGGAGAGATAGCCATGATTCAACAAGAGTCGCGACTTCGCGTCGCTGACAACACTGGTGCTAAAGAGCTCCTCTGCATTCGCGTGCTCGGCGGAACTGGACGTCGCTATGCTGGCATCGGCGACATCATCGTCTGCTCGGTGAAGGATGCGATTCCTGGTGGTCAAGTGAAGAAGGGTGAAGTCGTTAAGGCTGTCATCGTTCGCACTACAAAAGAGAACCGTCGCGCTGATGGTTCTTACATTCGCTTCGACGAGAATGCTGCTGTCATTTTGAAGACTGACGGTGAGCCCCGTGGAACTCGTATCTTCGGGCCAGTTGCTCGCGAGCTTCGCGACAAGAAGTTCATGAAGATTATCTCTCTAGCTCCGGAGGTGTTGTAAACCATGGCGAAAATTCGTAAGGGCGACACCGTGCAGGTAATCGCCGGTAAGGATAAGGGCGTCAAGGGAACTGTGATTCAAATCTTTCGCGATAAGGATCGTGTAATCGTCGAGGGTGTAAATCGGGTTCTCAAGCACACCAAAATCAACACCACTGAGCGTGGCGTGAAGACCGGTGGCATCATCACTACCGAGGCGCCAATTCACATTTCAAACGTCATGATCATTGATGACGATGGCAAGGCAACTCGCCTTGGTGCGCGTAAAGATGACAAAGGTAAGAACGTCCGTATCTCGCGTCGCTCCGGAAAGGACATCAAATGAGCACAGCAACTCAAGCTCGCCTAAAGGCGCGCTACCGCTCTGAAATCGTCCCGGCGATGCAGAAGGAATTCAATTACTCGAATGTCATGCAAGTTCCTACCTTGGTCAAAATTGTTGTGAACATGGGTGTTGGTGAAGCTGCCCGTGATTCAAAGTTGATTGAAGGTGCGATTCGTGACCTGGCTGCGATTACTGGTCAACGACCACAGGTGACTCGTTCCAAGAAGTCCATCGCGCAATTCAAACTTCGCGAAAACATGCCGATTGGTGCTCACACCACCCTTCGTGGAGATCGAATGTGGGAGTTCTGTGATCGCCTCCTTTCTATCTCATTGCCGCGTATCCGCGACTTCCGCGGACTTTCACCGAAGCAATTCGATGGAAATGGCAACTACACCTTTGGCCTTACCGAGCAGGTTGTTTTCCCTGAAATCGAGCAGGACAAAGTTGACCGCACTCGCGGTATGGACATCACCGTTGTAACCACCGCTAAGAACGATGTGGAAGGTCGAGCGCTACTCAAGATGCTCGGATTCCCATTCAAGGAGAGCTAAAAAATGGCTAAGACATCGTTAAAAATCAAGGCGAGCCGTAAGCCTAAGTTCAAAGTTCGGGGTTACACCCGCTGTCAGCGCTGTGGTCGTGCCCGCGCTGTCTTCCAAAAGTTTGGTATTTGCCGCGTCTGCTTCCGTGAAATGGCGCACCGTGGTGAACTTCCAGGTATCACGAAAGCAAGTTGGTAACTAACTACGGGGTAGGTCACTGGAACAAGCCAGTGATACCGCTTCGAGAAAGGTTCTAGGTAGAGCCACTTATGACAATGACAGATCCGATTGCAGATATGTTGACGCGTATCCGCAACGCCAATACTGCTCATCACGAGAGCGTGACGATGCCCTCTTCCACCGTGAAGTCGCGCATCGCTGCAATCTTGCAGCAGGAGGGTTACATCGCCTCATACAAGGTTGATCAAAACCCCTTTGGCGTTGGCAAGACGCTCACCATTACTCTTAAATACGGTCCTAACCGCGAGCGTTCTATCGCTGGCGTTCGCCGGGTAAGCAAGCCTGGTCTTCGTGTGTATGCGAAGTCGACCGCGCTGCCCCGTGTACTTGGCGGCTTAGGCGTTGCGATTATTTCCACCTCATCCGGATTGCTTACTGATAAGCAAGCGGGCAAGCAAGGAGTAGGCGGAGAAGTTCTCGCCTACGTATGGTGATCTGACATGTCACGTATCGGTAAGAAACCAATCGAGCTCCCCAAGGGAGTAGAAGTAAGTATCAATGGCCAAGAAATATCGGTAAAAGGTCCAAAGGGAACACTTTCACTCACTGTTGCTGCTCCGATCACTATTTCAAAAGAGGGCGAAAGTACTCTCGTGCTCTCCCGTCCAGATGACGAGCGCAATAGCCGCGCACTTCATGGCCTTTCCCGCACCCTAGTCGCCAACATGATCGAAGGCGTCACCAAGGGTTATGAAAAGAAATTGGAACTAGTCGGCGTTGGATACCGAGTTGCCGCCAAGGGTAAAGATCTCGAGTTCGCCCTTGGTTTTAGCCATCCCGTTCTTGTTCCTGCACCTGAAGGAATCTCATTTGCTGTCGAGAGCCAGACCAACTTCTCTGTCCAAGGAATTGATAAGCAGCTCGTTGGTGAGGTCGCCGCGAACATTCGCAAGATTCGCAAACCAGAGCCTTATAAAGGTAAAGGTGTCCGTTACGCCGATGAGAAGGTACGCCGCAAGCAAGGAAAGGCAGGTAAGAAATAATGTCGCAACAAGTAAGCGTCAGAGTCCGTAAGGGATCTGCACAGGTTGCACGTAAGCGCCGCCATTTCCGAGTTCGTAAGAAGGTTGTCGGAACTGCTGCGCGTCCTCGCCTTGTCGTCACTCGCTCTGCTCGCCATATGGTGGCTCAGATTGTTGATGATTCTGCGAGCAAGACTTTGGCATCTGCATCGACAATGGAAGCAGATATCCGAAACCAGAATGAAGATAAGACCCGTAAGGCTCGGGCAGTTGGCGCACTTGTTGCCCAGCGTGCCAAGAGTGCAGGAATCACAAGCGTGGTCTTCGATCGTTCCGGCAATAAGTTTCATGGTCGAGTTGCCGCTCTCGCCGAGGGTGCACGCGAGAATGGATTGGACTTCTAATGGCCGCTGAAAAAGTTACTGATCGAAACGAGAAGGGCGCCCGCGAACGCGGCGGCCGTGATCGTGGTGGCCGCGAGGGTGGTCGTGATAGCGCCGAGAAGAGCCAATATATGGAGCGCGTTGTCTTCATCAACCGCGTCTCGAAAGTGGTCAAGGGTGGTCGTCGTTTCTCCTTCACCGCACTCGTAGTTGTTGGCGATGGAAAGGGCACAGTCGGTGTTGGGTACGGCAAGGCAAAAGAAGTCCCTGCTGCTATCGCGAAGGCTGTCGAAGAGGCGAAGAAGAGTTTCTTCAAAGTCTCGATGATTCAAGCGACTATTCCACACCCAGTTCAGGGTGAGGCGGCGGCAGGCGTAGTTCTACTTCGTCCAGCAAGCCCAGGTACTGGAGTTATTGCGGGCGGACCTGTTCGTGCCGTACTCGAGTGCGCTGGAATTCACGACGTCTTGAGCAAGTCACTCGGTTCAAGCAACGCTATCAATATGGTTCATGCAACAGTTGCAGCGCTGAAGCAACTTGAGCATCCATCCGCGATCGCTGCGCGTCGTGGCCTTCCATTAGAGAAGGTTGCACCAGCTGCACTTCGTCGCGCTATGAATGCCTCAAATGTCAGCGCACATACACAGACATCGGTAGGTGCGTAATGGGTCGACTTAAAGTAACTCAACTTCGTTCCAAGGTTGGTGGACGTCCAGAGCAACGCGAGACGCTTCGCTCTCTCGGGCTAAAGCGAATTGGTGATGTTGTCGTCAAAGAAGATCGTCCAGAAATTCGTGGCATGGTGCATGCAGTGCGCCATCTCATTCGCGTTGAGGAGGTCGAGTAACCATGACATTAAAGATGCATCATCTCCGTCCAGCACCAGGTGCTAAAAAGGAGAAGACTCGTAAGGGTCGCGGTGAAGCCTCTAAGGGCAAGACCTCTGGCCGTGGTGGCAAGGGAACGCACGCTCGTAACACTGTTCGCGCAGGGTTCGAGGGTGGCCAGATGCCGCTACATATGCGACTTCCCAAGCTCCGTGGATTTAAAAATCCAGAGCGGGTGGAGTACCAAGCAGTCAATGTGGCCACGCTCAATGCGCTCTTTCCAAAGGGCGGCAATGTTGGTGTGAGCGAAATTGTTGCTGCCGGCGCTGCTCGGAAAGGTCTTCCAATCAAGATTCTAGGTAATGGTGAGATCTCTGTTGCGCTCACTGTGACTGCACACGCGTTCTCATCGAGCGCACAAGAGAAAATAACAGCCGCTGGCGGAAAGATTAACGCTCTCTAATTAATCGTAATTAAGAGAGTTATCGAGAGGAGTAGAAATGCTTGCAGCATTCGGAAAGGCGTTTAAGACGCCAGATCTTCGTCGCAAAATTTTCTTCACGCTCTCGATCATGGCGCTCTTTCGTTTCGGTTCTGTGATTCCTACACCAGGTGTTTCCTATGAGAACGTGCAAAAGTGCTTGGCTCAAGTCGAGTCTGGTGGACTTTTCGGTCTGATTAACCTCTTCAGTGGAGGCGCGCTTCTCCAGTTAAGCGTCTTTGCCCTGGGAATCATGCCGTACATCACCGCATCGATCATCGTTCAACTCCTTACTGTGGTGATCCCGCGCTTTGAGGCATTGAAGAAAGAGGGGCAATCGGGTACTGCGAAACTCACTCAGTACACCCGGTACCTGACCATTGGTCTTGCCATCTTGCAGTCATCAGGTCTAGTTGCTGTGGCTCGCACTCCCGGTCGACTCTTCAGTGGTTGCAATGAAGCAATCATTCCCGATACCTCATGGTCACGAATCATCACCATGGTTGTCGTGATGACGGCGGGAACCTCAGTGGTGATGTGGCTAGGTGAACTCATTACTGATCGTGGCGTGGGCAATGGAATGTCGATTCTCATCTTCACCTCTATCGCAGCGACATTCCCAGGACAGTTGTGGAGCATTCGTCTCTCGCGAGGAGCATTCATATTCGCTCTCGTCTTGGCACTCGGATTATTAATTGTTGCTGCAGTGGTCTTCGTTGAGCAGGCCCAGCGTCGAATTCCCGTTCAATATGCCAAGCGCCAAGTCGGTAGCCGCTCTTATGGTGGAGCAAGCACTTACATTCCAATCAAGGTCAACCAAGCTGGCGTTATCCCAGTCATTTTCGCCTCATCGCTTCTCTACATTCCATCCCTGGTAGCAAATCTCACCAATAGCAAAGCAGCCTGGGTCGTGTGGATTCAGAGCAATTTCGTTACTGGTGATCACCCGATTTATATTGCTTCCTACTTCCTCATGATTATCTTCTTTACCTATTTCTATGTCTCCATTACTTTCAATCCTGAAGAAGTCGCAGACAATATGAAGAAATATGGTGGATTCATTCCTGGAATTCGTGCCGGACGTCCAACTGCTGAGTATCTGCAGTATGTGCTCTCACGAATCACCGCTCCTGGCTCGCTCTATCTCGGATTAGTCTCCATCATTCCGATTATCGCCCTCGTGCTCTTTGGAGCGACTCAGAACTTCCCGTTCGGTGGTACTGCGATTCTGATTGTGGTTGGAGTTGGACTTGATACCGCAAAACAGATCGAGAGCCAATTGCAGCAGAGGTCTTACGAAGGCTTCTTGCGCTAATGCGTCTAGTACTCGTCGGTCCGCCGGGAGCAGGAAAAGGAACGCAGGCTGAGTTCATCTCTGCACACTTTGCGATTCCACATATCTCCACTGGCGATATCTTCCGCGCCAACCTATCTGCCGGGACTCCCTTGGGTTTAGAGGCGAAAGGTTATATGGATAGAGGAGATTTAGTCCCTGATTCGCTGACCACTGCAATGGTAAAAGATCGTTTGCAGCAAGGTGATGTAGCGAAGGGCTTCTTGCTTGATGGCTTCCCACGTACGACAGGTCAAGCAGAGTCTCTTGATGAAATTTTGCATGAGATTAATACTCCGCTTGATGTTGTACTCGAGATGCAAGCAGATGAAGATGAGATTGTCTCGCGCTTATTAGCTCGGGGGCGTTCTGATGATAGCGAAGAGGTAATTCGTCACAGACTCAAGGTGTATGCCGATCAGACTGCGCTCATTATCTCTTATTACAAGAACGCAGGAATACTCCGTTCGATTAATGGTCTTGGCTCCGTCGCAGAAGTGACTGAACGAGCAATCACTGCACTGAGCCGTTAACAGCAACAGGTCGCTAGATGGCAATAGAAATCAAAACCCTTGATGAAATCAAGAAAATGCGTAAAGCAGGAATTTTAGTTGGGCAAACACTCGAACGCCTGCGCGAAGTTATACGTCCTGGATTAATGACGAAAGATCTTGATCTCATCGCGCATAACTTCATTACCAAGAATGGTGGTACTCCATCATTTCTCGGCTATCACGGATTTCCAGCAACTATTTGTACTTCTGTGAATAGCCAAGTAGTGCATGGCATTCCTGGTGAATTAATCCTTCATGAAGGCGATGTCATATCAATCGATTGTGGTGCGATAGTGGATGGCTGGCACGGCGATAGCGCCATCTCACTTGGCATAGGAGAGATTGCTCCAGAAGATCAAAAAATGATTGATGATTGCGAGTACTCGATGTGGGCGGGAATTTCTGCGGCTAAAATCGGGGGGCGCCTTACCGATTTGAGTAACGCTATCGAGAAGGCAATCACCTCACGTGGTAATTATGGAATTGTTCGCGAGTATGGCGGTCATGGCATCGGCACTGCCATGCATCAAGAGCCACACTTACTTAATTATGGATCGGCAGGGCGGGGTCCAAAACTTGTTGCAGGGATGGCGCTGGCAGTGGAACCAATGATCATGCGCGGAACGGATAAGGTCCGGGTAGAAAGCGATGATTGGACAGTCTCAACCGTCGATGGGTCACGAGCAGCGCATACTGAACATACCTTTGCGATCTTGCCTTCGGGGGAGATTTCGGTCCTCACCGCCCTCGACTCTGGGGTCGCCGGCCTTGCCCCATTTGGGGTTACCCCCGCTGTTTTGTAGGGCTGGGGGCTACCCGATTTCTAGAAATCGACCCCCCTGGCCTAGACTTGCCGGTCTTGGGTTTACGAAGAAAAACATGGGAGTAGGTAGGGCTTGTCTAAAAAAGATGGTGCCATTGAGATCGAGGGCACCGTGGCTGAAGCTCTGCCCAACGCAATGTTTCGAGTGGAACTCACGAACGGACATAAAGTCCTCGCGCACATCAGCGGGAAGATGCGACAGAACTACATTCGCATCCTTCCGGAAGATCGTGTGATTGTGGAGTTAAGTCCATACGACCTCACCCGAGGTCGAATCGTTTACCGATACAAGTAAACGCGACGAGATTTATAAGAGGAGGGTCATGAAGGTCAAGCCGAGCGTGAAGAAAATCTGCGATAAGTGCAAAGTCATTCGTCGTAATGGTCGCGTTATGGTGATCTGCGAGAACCTCCGACATAAGCAACGTCAGGGTTAGTCAGGGTTAGTCAGGGTTAAAACTAAATAAATACTCGTGGTGAAACTGGATTTCGATCCAGGCCCTTGGTCCAGAGGCCGAGGAATTCACTGCGGAGGACCTCTGGAATATCGAAAGGCCAACAATGGCACGTCTAGTTGGTGTGGATCTCCCACGCGAAAAGCGCGTTGAGATCGCACTTACCTACATCTTCGGAGTAGGGCGTACTCGTTCGATCGAGACGCTGACTGCAACCGGAATTAATCCGAATACTCGCGTCAAGGACCTCGAAGAGAGCGACCTCATCAAGCTCCGTGAGTACATCGAAAGTAAGTTCAAGATAGAGGGCGACCTTCGCCGTGAAATCGCATCTGATATTCGCCGCAAGGTTGAAATTCAGTGCTACCAAGGAATTCGTCACCGTAAGGGTCTTCCCGTACGTGGCCAACGCACACACACCAATGCTCGTACTCGAAAGGGTCCACGCGTTGCAATCGCAGGCAAGAAGAAGGTGACTAAGTAATGGCAACTAAACCAGCAGCTGCTGCTTCCGGAAAAGCAAAGCCCGCAGCAAAGATTCGCAAGAAAGAGAAGAAGAATGTTGCAGTTGGACAAGCTCACATCAAGAGCACCTTCAACAACACCATCGTCTCAATCACTGATCCAACTGGAGCTGTCATCGCATGGTCTTCATCGGGCCAAGTCGGTTATAAGGGTTCGCGTAAGTCCACTCCATTTGCTGCACAACTTGCAGCTGAAGCGGCAGCCCGTCGCGCACAGGAGCATGGCGTTCGCAAAGTAGATGTTTTCGTTAAGGGTCCAGGATCAGGTCGCGAGACTGCAATCCGTTCCCTCCAGGCTGCTGGCCTAGAAGTTGGTTCCATCTCTGATGTAACGCCAGCGCCACATAATGGTTGCCGTCCACCAAAGCGTCGTCGAGTCTAAGGAAAGGGGAGAAAAACTATGGCTCGTTATACCGGAGCAGATTGCAAGCGTTGCCGTCGCGAGAAAGTAAAGCTCTTCCTTAAGGGCTCAAAATGCGATGGACCAAAGTGTCCAATCGAATCACGTCCCTACCCACCAGGTGAGCATGGTCGTGGTCGAACAAAAGAGAGTGAGTACTCACTTCAGATGCGCGAGAAGCAAAAGTGCGCACGTATTTATGGGGTACTCGAAAAGCAGTTCCGTGGTTACTACCAAGAGGCAAACCGCCTTACCGGTCGTACTGGTGAGAACTTGCTCCGCATCCTCGAATCCCGTCTTGATAACGTGGTTTACCGCGCAGGTTTTGCAAAGAGTCGCGATATGGCCCGCCAGTTAGTGCGCCATGGCCACTTCCTTGTCAACGGTCAAAAGGTAAATATTCCCTCGTATCGAGTGGCGCCCTCATCGGTCATCGATGTTCGCCCCTCATCACACGACCTCACTCCATTCATCGTGGCCAGTGCCGAGTTGGGCGAGCGCTCAGTTCCAGCCTGGTTGGAAGTCGTCGGCTCCAAGATGCGAATCCTGGTCCACTCACTCCCAGAGCGATCTGTCATTGATACTCAAGTTCAAGAGCAGTTGATCGTTGAGTTCTA
>CAYQLC010000018.1:0-9813 GCA_964418325.1 uncultured Bifidobacterium sp. | reverse complement strand
AGTAATAAGTAAGCAGTACAGCAGGACCCGCGCCGTCAGGCCTGGCGGTGCGGGAAGTAAGTAAGCGGAGATCAAATAGCGGATCTCCACGAGTTACGGAGGATCTTTAGTGCTAATCGCGCAGCGCCCCATCCTTACCGAAGAAGTAGTAAGTGAGTACCGTTCCCGTTTCATCATCGAACCGTTGGAGCCAGGCTTTGGTTACACGTTGGGTAACTCCCTACGTCGAACCTTGCTCTCCTCGATTCCTGGCGCCGCTGTCACCAGCGCGCGCGTTGAGGGTGCCCTTCATGAGTTCACCACTCTTGAGGGTGTCAAAGAAGATCTCACCGAGATTGTCCTCAACCTTAAGAATCTAGTTCTCTCCTCTGATAATGACGAGCCAGTTGCTCTCTACATCCGCAAGAGCGGAGAGGGCACCATCACTGGCGCTGATGTCGTAGCTCCAGCAGGTGTTCAAGTGCATAACCCAGAGCTCCACATCGCAACACTTAACGCCAAGGCAAATGTTCAGATTGAACTCACCGTCGAGCGTGGTCGCGGATATGTCACCGCCATTCAAAATAAGCAAGCTGGACAAGAGATTGGTCGAATTCCAATCGACTCAATTTATTCACCAGTACTTAAGGTGACCTATAAGGTCGAGGCGACTCGTGTTGAGCAGCGCACTGACTTTGACCGACTTGTTCTCGATGTCGAGACCAAGCGCTCCATGAGCCCACGCGATGCGATGGCATCAGCGGGAAAGACTCTCGTTGAGCTCTTCGGCCTTGCACGTGAACTCAATGTTGATGCTGAAGGAATCGAAATCGGACCTTCCTTGACTGACGCTGCGCTCGCCGCAGATCTTGCGCTTCCCATTGAAGATCTTGATCTGACTGTGCGTTCCTATAACTGCTTAAAGCGCGAGGGAATTCACACAGTTGGTGAATTGGTCAGTCGTAGCGAGGCCGATCTTCTCGATATTCGTAACTTCGGTTCGAAGTCAATCGATGAAGTTAAGGCCAAGCTTGTCTCGATGGGACTTCAACTCAAGGACAGTCCAATTGGATTCGATCCGACGCTCTCACCTGGCTATCACGACAATGGTGATGATTTCGGTGATGATGAGTTCTACGTAGCTGAGCCTGCAATTGATGGCGCTCAGAACGAAGAAGAGAAAGAAAGAGAGTAGATAGATGCCAAAGCCAAGTAAGGGCCCACGTCTAGGAAGTGGCCCAGCGCATGAGCGCCTACTTTTGGGAACTCTCGCTACTCAATTAATCAAGCATGGCAAAGTGGAGACCACCCTCGTCCGTGCCAAGCGTCTTCGCCCTTATGTCGAGAAGTTAATCACCGCTGGCAAGAAGGGTGATCTTCCTGCGCGCCGTCGCGTCATGAAGGTCATCACGGAAAAGGGCGCTGTACACACCCTCTTCACCGAGATTGGACCACGCTTTGCACAACGCAATGGCGGCTATACCCGAATCACCAAAATTGGAATTCGCAAGGGTGATGCGGCAGACATGGCAATCATTGAAATCCTCACAGAAGGAACTCCTGACAAGAAGAAGGTTCTCTCGCAAGCTGAGGCAATCGCAAAGCGCGCCGCCAAGAGTGAGAATTCCAAGAAGGCTGCAGCGGCTCGCGTTGCCGATCGCATCGCAGCACGGGGCAAGGTTGCCGATCGCATCGCAGCACGCGCAGCGGGACCAGTAACTTCGGCTAAGAAGAGCGGTAAGAAAGCTGAGTCTTCTGAAGAGTCAGTAGAAAATTCTGATGTAGAAGAGAGCACAGCGAAGAAAACAGCGAAGAAGGCTCCTGCCAAGAAAGCAGCTGCAAAAAAGGCTCCTGCCAAGAAAGCAGCTGCGAAGAAAGCTCCAGCAAAGAAGAGCGCGAAGTAAACTCGCAATCACATAAGTAATCAACGTGACTGAACCCGTCCTCGTAAGTGCGGACGGGTTCTCGCGTATTCGGGTTGATTGTCAGTACGACGGGACCCATTTTTCGGGATGGTCGATTCAACCTGATCGACGTAGCGTCCAAGGCGTTATTGAAGATGTACTCTCACGTGTCCTCGATCATGAAGTGTCAACAACCGTGGCAGGTCGCACTGATGCTGGAGTTCATGCGCTGGGTCAGGTATTTCATTTCGATATTCCAAATCAGCTCCGCCAGAACTGGAATTTAGATTCACTCTTGTATATCGCTAATCGTTTATTGACCTCTGAGATCAGATTCCTTTCTGTCGTAGATGGAGCAAAGAATTTTCATGCCAGGTATAGCGCGCTCCGTCGCCACTATCGCTATCAAATCCTTGATAATGCGCAAACCCTCGATCCACTCGATCGGGTCGCAACCATCTCCTATCACCGAGCTCTCGATGAGAGGCAGATGAATTCGGCAAGCGCTGAGTTGTTGGGTGAGCACGATTTCGCTGCTTTCTGTAGGCCACGGGAGGGTACGACCACTATTCGTTCACTGGAAGAGTTCCTTTGGACTCGGCAGAGCAATGGGCTACTGACGGCGAAAATTTCTGCCGATGCCTTCTGTCACAACATGGTCCGCTCGCTTGTTGGAGCGATCATGATGGTGGGCGATGGGCGATGGCAGATCTCTGAGCCATTGGCGATTTTGGAGTCGAAGCAACGTCACAGCCACATTGCCCCCGCACATGGCCTTACCCTGATGGCGGTGGATTACCCCAACCCTGCTGAATATGGCGCTCGGGCAGAGCGCGTAACTTCACGGCTGATTCGAGGCAGTTAGCCCCGTTTAAGGATTTCGGCGGTTTTGACCGTCCCCGCCCCAGGCCGGTACCCTCTACCTCTTGCCTGAAGCCGCTATCTAGGCGGCCCAAAGCGATACAAAAGCGAAACCCGAGATACCCCGAGTTCGAGAAAAATCGAGAAAGTAAGTGAGGTTGGCGTGCGTACTGCGAGCCCAAAGGCGTCAGAGATAACCCGCGCTTGGCACATCATTGATGCCAAGGATGTTGTTCTGGGTCGTCTTGCTACCCATGCCGCTGCGCTCTTGCGCGGCAAGCACAAGCCAACATTTGCTCCCCACATGGATACCGGCGACTTTGTCATCGTTATTAATGCAGGAGAGATTGCGCTTACTGGCTCAAAGAATGCGAGCAAGATCGCATTCCGTCACTCTGGCTATCCAGGTGGTCTTACTGCAACCACTTATGCAGACATGATGGCAACTCATCCGACTCGTGCGGTAGAGAAAGCGATTCGTGGAATGTTGCCAAAGAATTCACTTGGCCGTTCACAGATCACCAAGTTAAAAGTCTATGCCGGCGCGGAACATCCACATGCGGCACAGAATCCCATCCCTTATTCCATCAACCAAGTTTCCCAAATTTCCTGATAGGTGCGTGCAATGTCTGACTTTTCGAATACCGATGTAGATCTTGATGATGATTTCGAGACACCTACTAGCTACTCTTCAAGTACACCTGCACCTGCCACAAATCGCTCTGCTATCACTGCACCCGGAGCTGGAGTAGGTCGCCGCAAAGAGGCAATCGCTCGAGTTCGCCTCGTGCCAGGAACTGGAAAGTGGACCCTTAACGGCCGCTCACTCGATGTCTATTTCCCAAACAAAGTGCACCAGCAACTTGTTTCAGAGCCATTCCGCACCGTCGGAGTCGATGGAAACTACGATGTTATTGCGCTGATTAACGGTGGTGGAGTTTCTGGTCAGGCTGGAGCTCTTCGCCTCGGAGTCGCTCGCGCACTCAATGCAATTGATGCTGATGCTCATCGTCCGGCCCTTAAGAAAGCGGGCTTCCTAACTCGCGATGCGCGCGTCATCGAGCGTAAGAAATACGGCCTTAAGAAGGCACGTAAGCGTTCGCAGTACAGCAAGCGTTAATCTCCACTTATTCGCCTACGCTGCGCGCTACCATGGCGAATGTGGCGCTATTTGGAACCGATGGGATCCGAGGGCGCTATGGTGATTTTCTCACCGAAAGCCTTGCCGAACACGTTGCGTTTGCGGCAGGTCAATTAATTCCGAAGCGGTCAAAGGTAGTAGTTGGTCGCGATACCAGAGCTTCGGGTCCACTTTTGGAAACTGCCATCGTTACCGGCTTTATCAAATCTGGACATACCGTCGTGCGAGTGGGAGTTATTCCCACCCCGGGCTTGGCATTTTTAGCAGCAGAGCCAGGTGTTGCCCTGGCAGTAATGATCACCGCATCCCATAATCCCGCAGCGGATAACGGAATCAAGATTTTTGGTCACGACGGAATGAAAATCTCTGATTCATTAGAGCTGCAAATTGAATCATGGATAAATTCCGGCAATGAAGTACCTACTGCTGCAACGGGAGAAGTTGTCGATGATGTAAAAGCTATAGAACGTTATGCGGCACATTTAGTCGAGGCTATCGATGTTCGATTTGATGGGTTATCCATTGCAATCGATTGTGCACATGGCTCAGCTTCAATGATTGCTCCTAGAGTCTTAGAACATCTTGGTGCAACGGTACACGCAATAGGAATCACACCCGATGGCCAGAATATCAATTCTGGGGTTGGCTCTACCCATCTTGAAGCAGTTCAGGAATTAGTGAGAAAAACAGGAGCCATCCTTGGAATCGCTCATGATGGCGATGCAGATCGAGCGCTCTTTGTTGATGGCCTAGGAAGAATCATCGATGGTGATCACGTTCTCGCCACGCTTGCGATCGCCATGTTGCAATCCCATCAACTCAAGAAATCAACGGTAGTCACTACCGTGATGAGCAATCTTGGATTCCATAAAGCTATGGCAGATATGGGAATCAATGTTGAGGTGACTGCTGTAGGAGATCGTTATGTCCTTGAGCGAATCAATGAGCTTGATTTATCACTTGGTGGTGAGCAATCTGGTCACATAATCATTCGAGAGCGCGCGACTACAGGCGATGGAATTTTAACTGCGTTAAGCCTACTTTCCTTAATTGCCAAGAAAAAAGTAGCGGCAGCAAGAATCGCTGATGTATTCGATAAATTCCCGCAGATGCTTATCAATGTTCCCGTGAAAGATAAAGACGTCGCATTATCAGATGCGACCATTCAAGAAGCGCTACATAAATCTGAGCTTAAGCTGGGAACAGATGGGCGCCTGGTGGTCCGAGCGTCCGGGACAGAGGAATTGGTGCGGGTAATGGCAGAGGCCCAGACTATTCAACAGGCAGAGGAAGTTGTAACCTCGTTAGCCTCTTTGATTCGTGTTCGCCACGGCAAAGAGTAAGTTTAAAAATTAGTAAACTCGAACGAACTAGAAAATAACGGGGGACTAGAGCGATGTGTGGAATCGTCGGGTACGTCGGTAAATCTGACGCGACCTCCGCACTCTTAACGGGGCTAGCTCGACTCGAATATAGAGGGTATGACTCGGCGGGCATTTCAATTCTCGCAAATGGAAAATTTACGACTGCAAAGCGAGCTGGAAAATTATCAGTACTCGTAGATGCGCTCGCGCAAAAGCCGCTTCCGTCGGGAAATCTTGGTATTGGTCACACGAGATGGGCAACCCATGGTTCGCCAATTGATCGAAACGCCCATCCACATATTGATCCTGATGAAAAAATTGCGCTTATCCACAATGGCATCATCGAGAACTATCAGACTTTGAAAGAGGAACTTGAGCAAGTTGGTCACTACTTTGTTTCAGATACCGATTCTGAAGTAGTTGCTCATCTGCTTGGGCTTGAGTACAACAAGACATTAGACCTGACTGTTGCGATGCAGCGGGTCTGTCAAAGATTGCATGGCAATTTCTCGCTTGTAGCAATAGCAGTGGATTCACCCGGATTACTTGTGGGAGCTCGCCGTAATTCACCTCTAGTAGTTGGTCTTGGCAGTGACGAGAACTTTTTGGCATCAGATGTCTCAGCCTTCATTTCTTTTACAAAGCGCGCACTGGAGATTGGACAGAATCACGTGGTCACGTTGACACAGGACTCTTGTTCAGTGACCGATTTCCACGGAGTTATTCAAACCACTCGGGAATTCGAAGTTACCTGGGATGCAAGCGCTGCAGAGAAGAATGGCTTCCCACATTTCATGGCCAAAGAGATTATGGAGCAACCGAAATCTCTCGCAGATTGCTTGTTAGGGCGGATGGATGAACGTGGACATCTGACTTTGAATGAAATTCGATTGAGTGATGACGAAATCCGGGATATTGATAAAGTCATTATTATCGGGTGTGGTTCTGCATATCACGCGGGAATGATTGCCAAATATGGGATTGAACATTGGGCGCGATTACCCGTAGAGGTGGAGCTCGCATCTGAGTTTCGGTATCGCGATCCTATTATCACTCGGAATACACTCGTCATTGCCATCTCGCAATCTGGCGAGACGATGGATACCTTGATGGCTCTTCGACATGCAAAAGAGCAGCGTGCGAAAGTTATATCTATCTGCAACACTCATGGAGCATCGATTCCTCGTGAATCTGATGGCGTGATTTATACCCAAGCAGGTCCAGAAATCGCTGTGGCCTCTACAAAAGCTTTCCTCACTCAGATTGTCGCTGCCTATCTAGTTGGTCTTTATATTGCAGAAATTAGAGGCATCAAATTCATTGATGAGGTGCGCGATACTCTGGATGAGTTAGGTGAGCTACCTGAGAAAATAGAGCGTTATCTAGAGACTTCAGAAAGATTGAAAGATCTTGCTATCGAGTTCAAAGATGCCCAATCAATTCTCTTTCTTGGTCGACATGTGGGTTTCCCAGTCGCACTCGAAGGGGCGCTCAAGTTGAAGGAATTGGCCTATATGCATGCAGAGGGTTTCGCGGCGGGTGAGTTAAAGCATGGGCCGATTGCCCTGATTGAGGAGGGGACACCAGTTCTTGTCATCATGCCAAATCCAAGTAGCCCGCTACACGACAAGATGGTGAGCAACGTGCAAGAAATTGAGGCGCGCGGCGCTCGAGCGATTATCATCGCCGCCGAGAGCGATCGGTCGATTACCTCGCCACGTGCGATACGGATTCCAGACGCACCAATCCTTCTCCAGCCTTTGCTTGCAGTCTTGCCTTTACAACTATTCGCCTATGAATCAGCGGTTGTTCGAGGATATGATGTAGACCAGCCAAGGAATTTGGCTAAGTCTGTGACGGTTGAATAACAGTGGATGAATTACGACGTTCGGTCTCGTGGCACATACGCAATGCTGCCATTGCAATGGCAATTTTTATTTTGATTACAATCGATGTACTCCACAGCGGACCTCTGACAGATCTTGATGCGGCGATCGCTCGATGGGAACGCCCAGAACTTCCTGATTGGGGCGATTGGGTGGTCTATAACCTGGATCATCTTGGTTTACGCGGTCTCACGGCGGTTTTTTTACTTTCGCTCGCTATCTATCTCGGTCGCAAATTTAAGACCTGGCGACCTTTTAACCTATCTTTGGTCTCGTTACTAGCGCTTAACCTTGTTGTGGGCTTAGCGAAATTAGAGTTTGGGCGGACTAAGCCGAAACTTCAGATTGATTTACTTGATGCAGGTGGAATGTCATATCCAAGTGGACATGCATCGAACGCAATCTTAACTTGGGGATTATTTGCCTATCTAGCCGTTAAGTATTCCGCGCCAAGTAGCTTTCGGACCAAACTTGCGATTTGGTCGGTTGCTGCAACAACAACCTTGGTTGTTTTCATCTCGCTATTCCGAAATACTCACTGGCTCTCAGACTTGGTCGGTGGGGTCAGTATCGGCGCCGCGCTCTTGCTGCTGATTGTGGCTATCGATCGAGTGATTTCATCAAGCCGTGGCGAACGAGTAAAAGAAATGCAAAGTTCATGATCAAAGGAGTCGGAGTTGATGTCGTAGATATTGCTCGATTCGAAGATTCGCTGGTTCGCACTCCGGGTCTTCGTGAACGACTATTTACGGAAAATGAATTAGCTATTGCAGAAGAGCGTCACCCAGCATTTTTAGCGGGACGCTTCGCGGCTAAGGAGGCTTTGGCTAAAGCACTCGGTGTTCCTGAGGGCCTTGCCTGGCATGATGTAAATATTCACCGGGCCGATAATGGCGCCCCAATCATGGAGTTAACTGGTATTGCAAAACAGCGAGCCGGTAGTGGAAAGATTCATCTCTCCATCTCGCACGATGGCCCAGTTGTTGTGGCCATGATTGTGATTGAGAATCCTCGTGTCTGATCAGATTTTTTCGGCAACAATCGACTACAAACAGCTAAGTGCAAATGCTGCAGCCATCATCAAAGCCACAAAGGTGCCATTGATGGCAGTAGTGAAAGCTGACGCCTACGGACATGGCCTTGTTCCATCGGCTCAAGCCGCTCTCGCCGGTGGTGCCACCTGGTTGGGTACTGCGTTTATTGACGAAGCAATCGAACTTCGCGAGAGCGGTATCACTGCACCAATTCTTGCCTGGCTTACCCCACCTACTGACGATTTCGCGCGAGCGCTGGAATTTACGATTGACCTATCAGTCTCATCGCTAGATCAACTCGCTGCGATTGTCTCAGCAAGCGAGGCAGTTGGTGTCAAAGCACGAATTCATCTCAAGGTAGATACGGGGATGACCAGAAGTGGAGCGCTCGATGAATTCCCAACCCTGGTCAGTTCCATAGGCGAATTACTTGACGAGGAGCGAATCGAGCTCATCGGAACATGGTCACATTTAGCTTGTGCTGATGAACCAGAAAATCCGATGAATCTCAATCAATACGAGAGATTTATCAGCGCACTAGATTATCTTGAGAGTGAGGGAATCAACCCTGGAATTAGACACTTGGCAAATTCCGGAGCAGTTGTACATTTCCCAAATTTTGCCTTCGACATGGTTCGTGCAGGAATACTTCTATATGGATATATCCCGGGCGCGCGAAGAGCTCAGCACCTTGACGTCACGCCAATTATGGAGTTGAGCGCCGATGTTGCTCTGGTCAAGCGAGTTCCAGCAGGTTCGACGATCGGGTACGGCGCGACAATTCACTTGCCAGAGGATCGATTTATCGCGCTGATTCCGCTCGGCTACGCAGATGGAATTCCCCGCCAACTTGGTAGCGAAATTTGGTGCACGATTGCTGGCGTTCGATACCCATTAATAGGGAGAGTTTCTATGGACCAGGTTACGGTCGATTTGGGACGGCAAACCCCGGTAAGGGCTGGGGATCGTGCGGTTTTTTTCGGCCCGAACACCACAGTGTCAGCTGATGATTGGGCCAAGGCCGCCGGCACCATCTCTTACGAAATTCTCGCTCGACTTGGGGCGCGCATTCCCAGGGTCGCACGATAATCCAATTCATACTAATCTTCTGGAAATTTCCGATGGGATTGGGAGAAGGTGATTCGTGTCCACCCTGTTGAGCGTCGCTCAAGTGAATGTGACATTCGGTGGACTTCGGGCGCTGAAAGATGTTTACCTAGATCTTCATGAGAATGAGATTGTTGGCTTAATCGGACCTAATGGCGCCGGAAAGACGACGCTGCTTAATGCGATCTCTGGCCTTGTGAAACCTGATTCTGGTTCCTTCACACTCTTTGGCAAAGCGGAACATTGGCCAAAGCCGTATGAACTTGTCTCGCACGGAATAAGTAGAACGTTACAAGGCGTTGGACTTTTCGCAGATCTCACCGTTCTTGAGAATGTAATGATTGGCGCGCATAAGTTTGCTACGGCAGGGCTTGGTCGCGCTCTTCTAGGAAGAACAGCGAAAGATGAACGAGCCCTTCGCGATCGAGCGATGCTCGCACTAGAGCGCGTCTATGCCGGCGGGTTGGCTGATCGTCGCGCAGATACCTTGGCTTACCCCGAGACAAAGAGAGTATCTATCGCGCGCGCACTCATCTC
>CAYQLC010000017.1:0-29504 GCA_964418325.1 uncultured Bifidobacterium sp. | reverse complement strand
CCTAGTAGAGCAGTTCCCTTCGCCGCCCAATCACGGGAAGATCCTGAGCCATACTCTTTTCCGGCCAGAATCACCAGCGGAATCCCGGCGCTCTGATACGCCACTGATGCGTCATAGATGGTGCTCTGCGCCCCACCATCAAGGAAGTTTCGTGTAAATCCACCCTCGACACCATCTAAAAGAAGATTCTTCAATCGAATATTGGCAAAGGTGCCACGAATCATCACCTCATGATTGCCACGCCTAGAGCCGTAAGAATTAAAATCTGCTCGTTCTACGCCATGGCTTTGTAAATACTTTCCAGCTGGCGAATCAGCTTTGATATTGCCAGCAGGTGAAATGTGATCAGTTGTTACCGAGTCGCCTAACATCGCTAATACTCGAGCGCCAGCAATATCTTGAACCGGAACTGGATTCTTCGGCATGCCCTCGAAATAGGGAGGCTTACGAACATATGTAGAGTTCGGATCCCATTCGAAAGTCTCTCCAGTAGGAGTATCAAGGGCTTTCCAACGATGATCACCTTCGAAGACTGATGCATAATCCTTACGGAACATCTCGGAAGTTATCGAATGAGCTACGACCGATTCGATTTCTTGCGCACTTGGCCAAATATCCTTCAAGAAGACTGGAGCACCGTTTTGGTCAAGCCCGAGTGGTTCTTTTTCAAAATCATGATTCATTGTTCCGGCGATGGCATAAGCCACAACTAGCGGGGGTGACGCAAGATAATTCATTCGAACATCAGGAGAGATTCGACCCTCGAAGTTTCTATTACCCGAGAGAACAGCAGCTGCAGCGAGATCTCTCTCATTGATTGCCGTTGAGATCTCTGCTGGAAGCGGACCAGAGTTACCAATGCAGGTGACACACCCGTAACCGACCAGATTAAAACCTAGCGCTTCCATGTAGCGAGTGAGATCCGCGCGGTTGTAATAATCAGTAACAACTTTCGATCCCGGTGCAAGGGTGGTCTTGACCCAAGGTTTGGCTTTTAGCCCCTTCTCGACCGCCTTTTTCGCCAACAAGGCAGCTCCAACCATCACGGAAGGATTTGACGTATTGGTGCATGAGGTAATCGAAGCAATAACGACATCGCCATTGGTAATCGTGAAATTCTGACCGTTCATCGACACTGGCACCGGTTCGGTTGCGGTCTTTTCTCGGATGTATGAGGGCAGCGCTTCTTGGAATTTAGATTGCGCTTGATTGAGCGCGATTCGATCTTGTGGTCGCTTCGGACCAGCAATCGAAGGGGTTATGGTGGAAAGATCTAACTCAAGATGTTCCGAGTAGCGAGGTGTTGCGTTGGGGTCGTGCCATAACCCTTGAGTCTTGGCATAGTCGGCTACCAGCGCTAACTGTTCGTCATTTCGTCCAGTGAGGCGAAGGTAATTAATGGTCTCTTCATCGATAGGGAAGATTGCACAGGTCGATCCATATTCGGGGCTCATATTCCCGATAGTTGCGCGATTTGCCATAGGAACAGCTGCAACGCCAGGTCCATAGAATTCAACAAATTTACCAACTACTCCATGCTTACGAAGTTGTTCGGTGATGGTGAGCGCAAGATCAGTTGCTGTGGTACCAACTGGAAGTTCGCCAGTCAATTTAAAACCGACCACACGAGGAATGAGCATCGATACGGGTTGACCTAAAAGGGCCGCTTCAGCCTCGATACCACCCACTCCCCAACCAAGAACACCAAGACCATTGACCATCGTGGTATGAGAATCAGTTCCGACGACGGTGTCTGGGTAGGCGCGAAGTGATCCATCGACCTCACGAACCATAACTACGCGAGCCAGATATTCGATATTGACCTGGTGCACAATTCCAGTTCCTGGTGGCACTACTTTGAATTCATCGAATGCCGTCTGTCCCCAGCGCAGGAATCGATAACGTTCGTGATTTCGCTGATATTCAATATCGGTGTTCTTCTCAAAGGCATCAGGGCGTCCGAAAACATCGGCGATGACCGAGTGATCAATGACGAGTTCGGCGGGAGCAAGTGGATTAACCTTCGCTGGATCGCCACCTAGCTCGACGACCGCCTCGCGCATCGTGGCAAGATCAACAACACATGGCACGCCGGTGAAGTCCTGCATGATTACGCGCGCAGGGGTGAACTGAATTTCGGTATCTGGCTCTGCGCTCGGATTCCAATTGGCCAACGCCTTGATCTGTTCAGCAGTGATATTTGCGCCATCTTCGTGGCGAAGCAGATTTTCGAGCAAGATCTTGAGGCTAAATGGGAGGGTTGCCGCGCCATCGAGTCCAGTGATATCGAAAATTTCGAGCTTCTTGCCGCTGCTACTGAATTCTCGCTTTGAAGAGAATGAATTCTTACTCATCGCCCGCCCTCACAATTTATCTTGATATCAAGATATTACCCTTTTGAAGGAGAAAACGCACTCAATATGAGCGGTCTGCGGGAAGAGGTCATATGCGCTGGCGCTGGCTATCTCGTACCCGAGCTCGGCTAATCGAGCACAATCGCGAGCAAGCGAGGCAGGGTCGCACGAGATATAACAAATCATTCGGGGGTTGAGCGCAGCAATCTTCTTCAAGACAGCAAAATCTGCTCCGCTCCGGGGTGGGTCGAGCAGGACGATATCGGCCCGTTCTATTTCGGAGATTTTCTTGGCAACATCACCAAGGTGATAACGAACATTGGGAAATTCTTTGAGATTAGATTGGCCGTCGCGGACTGCAGCAACGTTCGATTCGATGATGTCGACCTCGGCGCCGTGATCGGCAAGCAATGTACCGAAGAGTCCCACTCCTCCGTAGAGATCAAGGGCCCGCTCGCCAGGTTGAGGTTGCAGGATATCTAGCGCTGCCGCACCGAGAACTTCAGCCGCTCTCATATGGCCCTGCCAGAAACTCTCTCGACTAACCTGGAATTGATAGAGCTTGCCCCGAACAGAGATCTGCTCTCTTCGCATCTGATCAGGGATCGTTAGCTCGCTCATTCCTCGGTAGCGCTGGGCAAGAATCTCTCTGATCTCCACTTTCTCTGCGACAACTACACAATCGCCTATCGGAAGAACTTCATGAGAGCGAGCCTTATGGAAGCCCGCTGCTCCATCTCCATCAATATGTAATGTGAGGCGAGTTCGGTAACGAATTCCCGTAGCACTTCCTGCTGCCACCTCGAGCACTGGCACGGTGATATCCAGTTTTGCCACCCGTTGGAACTGTTCGGTGATTACCTGCGATTTGAGTAATCGTTGACGCTCTAATGAGATGTGTTGGAAGTCGCACCCTCCACATCCACCTGGATGAAAGTATTGACACTGCGGGGTGATTCGGTCGGGTGATGCGGTGATGACCTCGACCACGTCTGCGCGATGGAAGCTCTTGCCCACTTCAGTGATTTCAGCAACGACTCGTTCACCCGGAATCGCGTACCTGAGGAAAATGACCCATCCATCCACGCGCGCAATAGCCTGCCCGCCATGCGCGATTGCCGAAACGTCGAGTTCAACCCGCTCCCCCAGGAGGAATTTCCGCGAGGATTTCGCCACTTGCGCCACTCAGGAAGAGTAGTGCGTAGGTGGAGGGAAATACGGGTGTAAATTGCTCGTATGCACATCGTTGTGATGGGGTGCGGTCGAGTTGGCACTCTGATCGCTCAACGCCTGGAAGAGGCTGGCCATACCGTCGCCATCATCGATCAAAACCGCGAGGCATTTCGCCGACTAGGTCCAAATTTCCAAGGCATTACCTTGACTGGCGTGGGTTTTGATCGAGACATACTTATACAAGCGGGAATCGAACGCGCTGAAGCTTTTGCTGCGGTGAGTAATGGAGACAACTCCAACATTCTTGCAGCCCGCGTTGCTCGCGAGAACTTCGGCGTAGCTAACGTGGTCGCTCGAATCTACGACCCGGGTCGAGCCGAGATCTATCAGCGACTAGGTATCCCCACCGTTGCCACCGTTGTATGGACGGCAGATCAGATTTTGCGAAGATTGATTCCCGAAGGTTCACTCTCGGAGTGGCAAGATGCCAGTGGAACCATTCGCCTAGCAGAGGTTCACTTAGATTCTTCGTGGTACGGCCATCCGGCCACCCTTGTTGAAAGCAGCACCGGAGCTCGCGTTGCCTTAATTACCCGGCTCGGTAAAGGGATGTTGATTGATGAACACACCGTCATTCAAGAGGGTGATCTCGTCCACCTCATGATGAATGAGAGAGATCTGCCCGCAATCGAAAAGACTCTGTCAGAACCACCGGCGGGACACTAGTGCGCGTTGCAATCGCTGGAGCCGGAAATGTCGGGCGATCGATTGCTCGCGAGTTATTAAGTAATGGTCATGAGGTATTACTTATTGATAAAGACCCTAAAGCGATGAAAATGGAATCCGTTCCCGATGCTGATTGGCTTCTTGCTGATGCTTGCGAGATTGTCTCCCTCGATAATGCAAAACTAGAGATATGTAATGTCCTCGTTGCTGCAACCGGCGATGACAAAGTAAATCTCGTCGTCTCTTTTCTTGCTAAGACTGAATATGGAGTCCCTCGGGTAGTCGCACGGGTCAACCATCCAAAGAATGAATGGCTTTTTGATGGATCGTGGGGCGTTGATGTATCGGTCTCCACACCAAGAATGCTCTCGGCACTTGTCGAAGAAGCAGTTTCTGTGGGCGACCTAGTCAAACTCTTCTCACTGAGCGAGGGCGATGCCAGTTTGGTGGAGATCACCCTTCCAGAAGATAGTCCGTGTATTGGAAAACAAGTCAACGAGGTGGAATTACCCGATGAGTGCGCCCTTGCTGCCATTCTGCGAGATGGTCGAGTAATCGCGGCACAGCCAACTGATTCTTTCGCTCCAGGAGATGAGTTGCTCTTTGTCGCAGGAGCGGGCGCCGAGCGGAACTTGCAGAGCTGCTTTGCTCCCCGTTAGTTCGAGTTAACTTACCTCTTTATTCTCGTCACCATTTCGTTCCTCGACTTTAGTCACTGGAACTGCGCGGATTATTAACCAACTTCCCCATACGACTGCCAGGAAGAGTGGGTAACCCATCGCCAGGCGTGCGATTCCCAGTAAGTCAACATTTCCTGACTTGTATAACGGATATTGGACAATCAAGCGTGAGATAAAGAGAGCTACCCATAGCCAACTGGCATTGATGTACGCACGTTTTCGCGCTGGATCTTTTCGCCAAGCAAGATTCTCACCCAGGATCGGCCCGAGAATCAAACCCAGAACCGGAAACCCAGCCAGATTAGCGATCAAGTAGACCGTGCCGTAAACAACGTTGGTAATCAATCCGGGAAGATAGAAATCTTCAGCCTTGCCGCTATTGCGTGCAAACCAGGCGCAGATGAGTACACCAACAATCCCGGAGAGAGCATGCTGGAGAGTGTCTCTGCGAATCAACCGCCAAATAGTTAAAAGAAGCGAGAGCGCAAGTGCGCCATAGATGGCATCTCGTAGTGAATCGCGAAGATTAAAAACGACGAGGAAGACTAGCGCTGGAACTCCAGAGTCGATCAGCCCACGCTTACCACCAAATGCCTCGAGGACTTTTTTCTTCTGTTCTTCACTCATGTCATCACTGCTTTCCCGTAGAACCAAAGCCGCCCGAACCACGCTCAGTTCCTGGGAGATGGGAGACGGGAACGAAATGTACATTCTCGATACGTTGAATGACTAACTGCGCGATTCGATCACCACGCTTAATGTTGATGGTGTTTTTCGCATCAAGGTTGATGAGAATCACTTGAATCTCTCCGCGATATGAGGCATCTATTGTCCCTGGCGCATTGACCATAGAGAGTCCATCGCGAATTGCAAGACCTGATCTTGGGTGAATAAAAGCTGCAAATCCTGGAGGTAATGCGATAGCAATACCGGTAGGCATCAGCGCGCGCTCACCTGGTGCGAGCGTCAAATCAACCCGAGCATAGAGATCAGCGCCGGCATCACCTGCCTTTGCAAATCGTGGCAAGGGAAGTTCTTCATCTAACTGCTGAATAAGTAGATCGGTCATGGATTAATCTCAAAATCAGGATCGACAAAAGCAAGTAACTCTGGATGTTCGCGAAGGTGCTTTATATATTCCTGGGGAGCATTTTCGAGGAAATGTTTCATGGGTACGATGACAAAAAGTGCAGCTGCTCGCACCGCTACTGGCCCATCGAAACTCTCTAGGTGCCCCTCGGCGCGGGTGTACACCTTGCGATTGACTTGCCCTGCAATCTCTGCCGTGATGTACAGCGTCGAACCCATCGGAACGGGTTTAAGAAAATCTGTCTCTAGGCGCGCTGTTACCGCTGGAGAGCGAATCAGCCACATCAACTTTCCCAGCGCTTCATCGAAGGCGAGTGAGAGTAAACCCCCATGCGCCAGACCTGGCGCACCTTGGTGATCGGGAGTGACAGTAAAAGTTGCTGTGAGATTCTGCCCCTGCCCGGCATGTGCGACTAAATGCAATCCAGTGGGATGTAAGTCGCCACAGCCAAAACAGTGGCCAAAGTGTGAGGGAATTTTTGTCCCTGGAAGAGGAGCTTTTGGATGGCGCGGTGGGATTTGCGCTTCGGGAGGAGGCGTGGTGCTGGGAATCCGCGACATGCTTACGAGTTTACGCGCACTCGCGGCAGACTGCTGTAGCTCCCTCACCCTTGACTAACTGGGAGCGGTGATGAACCAAGAAACACTTAGAGCAGGTGAATTCATCCACTTGGCGAGGAAGAACTCGAACAGTCAACTCTTCGCCAGAGAGATCGGCGCCTGGGAGTTCAAGATTCTCTGCGGCTTCGGCCTCATCGATATCTACTTGACCAGATTTCTTATCGGCTTGACGCGCTTTTAATTCTTCAAGGCTCTCTTCGTGGAGCTCTTCGTCGGTTTTCCGCGGGGAGTCATAATCGGTTGCCATCGTTCATCGCCCCCTTATCTCTCCTAGTAGTCCTCTTGTATAACGCCACTCGCCGGCGAATTATGCCTAACTTCGTGGAAATTTCTACCTGCTCCGGGGCGTGTCTAGGTCAAAGCTCAAGAAAGCCTCAAAAATTCGATCCCACGGGCGGTTAGCCGGTCAAAATGCGCCGCTCGCTTCTCTGTGAACCGTGCGACATCGGTGGCGGTCCGATCGATGAGGTTCGCGATTCTGGCGCGGTGACGCTCGCCCTCCCCGCTTAAACCGGTCAATTCAAAGATACCCCAAGCGCGTAGAACGGGGGTCACTACCTCGTTGAGATGTAAATCGAGATCATAAATTCCGGCGAGCGCAATCTGCACTGACTTGCGTGCAAAACCAGGAATGCCATAACCAGGCATTGCGAAGTTCTCCAATACATCGGCAATCGCCTCCAGTGTTGCATCAGGTTCCAATTGGAGAGCAGCTCCGAGCAAATTTCGATAAAAAAGCATATGGAGGTTCTCATCGAGAGCAACCCGAGTGAGCATTCCCTCGCAGATCGGGTCCGCCGAGATTTTCCCAGTATTTCGGTGCGAAATTCGCGTCGCCAACTCCTGAAAAGTTACATAAGCAACGGTATGCAGCATGTCATCTTCGTAGGGAGTCTGAAATCCCACTGACATATGAGCCATGCGCAGATCTTCTAATTCATTGGGATCGACTCCGCGGGTTGCCATTAGATAATCACGGAGCACAATTCCATGGCGCGCCTCTTCGGCAGTCCAGCGATTGATCCAATTACCCCACGCCCCATCGCGCCCCATCGCGATCGCAATTTCAGTGTGATAACTGGGCAGGTTATCTTCCGTTAAAAGATTGATCACCAAAGAATCTTGAGCCACTGCGGTGAGCTTGGAATCTTTCGCCTCCCATGCATCGCCATTGAGCGGCCCAGCAAAGGTGCGGCCCTCGCTCCATGGCACGTATTCGTGCGGATACCAATCTTTTTGTGTAGCAAGGTGGCGCTCTAGCTCGCTGGCGACCACTGGCTCGAGATCACGTATTAATCGAGATTGGATTTCGGGACGATAGCTGCCCATCGATGACCTCAGCCTTCCTCGCAATTAACTTACGGAACCGTAGGTTACGGGAAGGTAAGTTAGCTATTTGCTTCCCACGCGGGCAAGGGCAGCGAGAATCTCCCGATGCAAGGTGGGGTGTGCGGCTACGACCATATCCCGCCCCGCCTTACCGCCTCTGGCATTGGTTACTAGCGCTCCCGCTTCAGTAGCGATGAGCTCCCCTGCCGCCAAGTCCCATGGAGCGAGCTCCTCCTCGAAATATCCATCAACCATTCCCGAGGCCACTAAGCAGAGATCGACAGCGGCCGCCCCCATCCGCCTAATATCGCGCACCTGAGGAATGAGTTGGGCAATACGCGCACCTTGCTTCGCGCGAATTTCCGTGGAGTACGAAAAGCCTGTAGCAAGGAGAGCCAAGTGGAGTGGAACCTCTGCATTCGCTGCTATCCGTTGCCGAGCATCTGTTTTTGTTGCATCGTGGCGAAGCCAGGCGCCCCCACCGCGGGTTGCGCTCCAGAGCGCTCCGCCAAATAAGAGCGGGGCATAAACCGCCCCCGCGAGCGTCTGGCCATCGCGCTGGGCGGCAATCGAAATATTCCAACCAGGTAAACCATAGAGGTAATTCACCGTGCCATCGATTGGATCAACAATCCAGGTAATCCCGGTGGTGCTGGCGATGTCAGCTCCCTCTTCACCCAAAAGACCATCACCGGGACGGTGGGTGGCTAGGTAATTTTTTACCAACTCTTCACTCGCCCTATCCATCTCGGTAACGACATCGACGGCGCTGGATTTGGTGGAGTACATCATTTTCTCAGGTCTATTGGTGAGCAGCGCCCCTGCCGTGCGAACAATGTCGATGGCAACCGATTCAAGTTGCGCCGCTAGTTCCATGTAATCATCCTAATGGCCGACTAGAGTGAGGGCAGAAAGAGGTGTCATGGAGCGGGAATTACGGATAGTCAGTGATGATGGAGAGTCGATTCTCCTGACTGATTCTTCGGGAAATAAGTATCGCGCTGAGCGCAAGAGCGCTCCACATCCAACTCTTATCTCAGTGCCGCCAACAGGCGGAGCCGAGCTCTCTATTAAGGAGATTCAAGCGCGGTTGCGATCGGGAGAATCTCCACGAGAAATATCGGAGAGTACTGGAACCTCTCTAGAAAAAATTGAGCGCTTCGCCGGACCAATCGTGCATGAACGAAATCACATCATCTCGCACGCTCTTGATACCCAAATCAAACGTGGGCGTAGCGATTTAACTCTGCGCGAAGTCGTCGATGAACGGCTTGGTGCACGCGGGGTAGATCTTAAAAGTTTAGAGTGGAACAGTTACCGCCAAGAAGATGGCACCTGGATCATCTCGGTTCACTACCCCACTCGTGATGGCCAAAGTAGTGGTGAATGGATTCTTGATACTAGTAAGCGCACCCTTGCCGCACGTGATGAAGGTGCACGATGGATAAGTGGTGATGATCGCTCACCGCAGGAGAAAGTGCGATCGCAACTACCTACTGAACTTCTTGGTGGTGGAGCTGAGCGCGAGCCTAGAGAAGCACCGCGATTGATGGCAGTTCGTGAAGAGGTCGAACCAACATCCGATGCAGCGCGCGATGGCGTCATTGGTCGCGCAAAAGTCCCGTCGTGGGATGAGATTATGTTTGGAAAGAAACCAGAGGAATAGATCGCTCGATATCGGTCGCTCCCCCATGATGACCAACCATTGCTCCTTCAAGATGTTTTCGCGCTGGCTCAATCAGTACTACTTCGTCGCGGGCAATAACCACTAAGTCACCCATCCGTTCTAGAGTCTGTGGCGTTGGCTTTGCTCCAAAGAGGTGCTGCTCTATCGCTTGGCTTTTGAGTAGCACTTCAGCTTTCCCCTCGAGCCTCTGTTGCCAAGTGCTCTGCACCTGTAACGCTCGTCCCTCAGCGATGTAAATGTGGCGCGCTCGTGGTTCTCCGCCAACCAATAGGACATCGCGCATTAACTCTCCATCAATCATGATTTTTTCCTGCGCATTAAGCATGCCGTGGTCGGAAGTAATGGTGAACCTCACTCCAGCGGGCAAGTTTGCGCGCACTAGCCCAACAAAATCATCAGCCATCGTGAGTGCCTCCAGCCACTCTTCTGACCCCACCCCAAACTCATGTCCGGCGGCGTCAATATCGTTGATGTAGAGATAGATAAAGGTGGGCCGCTTCTTTGTTGCAATTCTCAAATGATCTACCATCCGGTCAAAGGTATTTGCGCCAAGGAAGGTAGCGCCCCGCAGCGCCGCTTCGGTGAATCCACTACCGGCGTAGCGCTCCGCTGAGATATTGAAAGATTCAATGCCAAACTTTGCACCTTGCTCAAAGAGCGTGGCTCGTGATTGCCAAATCACTGGGTCAACTCGTGAATCCCATTTGAGAGCATTGAGCAAGCGATTATCACTGTATGGAATTCGAACGGTATATCCGAGCATGCCATGTTCTGCTGGTTGTAGACCTGTACCAACACTGGTGAGCGAAGTTGCTGTCGTGGAGGGAAACTCACTGGTTAGGTTCGCCACGCTCTCCAAACTTGAAATATTTGGTGCGAATGAATGAAATTCAGCAAGAGAGAGCGCGCCAAGACCATCGATAAGAAAGAGAATCTCTACTCCAGGAGATTGTGAGAGCGGTAGCTTTGATTCAATCGGTAAACCCAGAGCGGCAAAGAGTGCGCGACTTACCTCACTCAACGTGAAACTGCCCACACTTGGCCGCGCTACCATTCGGCGAATCTACAACATTGCCATGAATAAGGGCCGCCTCCCCAAAATATCGAGATAAACCAGCGAGAATTACGCCATGGCTAAAACAAAGAGCGCACCACCACCTCCTCCATCACTCGGTCGAGTTATCGATATCGATGTCAATAGCGAGATGTCGGAATCCTTCTTGGAGTATGCCTATTCAGTCATCTACTCCAGAGCTCTTCCTGATGCACGTGATGGGTTAAAACCGGTCCACCGCCGAATCCTCTTTCAGATGGCAGAGATGGGGCTACGACCTGATAAAGGACATGTGAAGAGCGCGCGCGTGGTCGGTGAAGTGATGGGAAAACTCCACCCTCATGGTGATGGTGCTATTTATGACGCCCTCGTGCGAATGGCACAGAACTTTTCGATGCGATTGACCCTGATCGACGGCCACGGGAACTTCGGTTCCCTCGATGCTGGACCTGCCGCGATGCGCTATACCGAAGCACGCCTTGCACCTGCAGCGCTTACGATGGTGGAAGAGAGCGACGAGGACACCGTTGATTTCGCCTCGAATTACGACGGTCAGATGAAAGAGCCGCGCGTCTTGCCGGCCGCGCTACCTAATTTATTAATCAATGGCGCCACAGGTATCGCGGTAGGAATGGCAACCAACATGGCGCCACATAATGTCGGGGAAGTTATTGCAGCCACCTGTCATTTAATTGATAACCCAAATGCCACCTTGAAATCGCTGATGAAGCATCTTCCTGGACCCGATTTCCCCACCGGCGGCAAGATTGTTGATACTGAAGGAATCATTGAGGCATACGAAACTGGAAAAGGCGCCTTCAAAGTACAGGCGACAGCCTTCGTCGACAAAGTCTCAGCGCGCAAACAAGGAATTGTGATTACCGAACTGCCCTTTAACGTCGGTCCTGAGAAAGTAGTGGAAAAGATTGCTGACCTGGTGAAGGCGAAGAAGATCCAAGGCATCTCCGACATCATCGATCTCTCCGACGGCAAGAATGGCACTCGAATCATCGTCGAAGCAAAGACGGGATACGACCCCGAGGAGATTCTCACCAATCTCTATCGCCTCACTCCGATGGAAGAGTCCTTTTCCATTAATGCAGTGGCGCTTGTTAATGGCCAACCAAAAACCTTGTCGCTCAAGGAGCTACTCCAGGTTTATATCGATCACCGAATCTCAGTAGTCACTCGGCGATCCAAGTTCCGTCGCGAGCGAGCGAAAGATCGCCTGCATATTGTCGAAGGACTTCTCAAGGCCATCATCGATATCGATAAAGTAATCAAATTAATTCGAGCCAGCGACGATACTGAAGCAGCGCGCAAGGGATTGATGAGCACTTTTAAGCTCTCAGAGATTCAAGCGAATTACATCCTCGAGATGCCGCTTCGTCGCCTCACCAAATTCTCTAAATTAGAACTTGATGGCGAGGAGAAAGAGCTGAAAAAAACCATCGCTTCGCTCAATGCGCTCTTGAAGGATGATGCCTCTATTCGCGCGCAAGTCTCGCTCGAGTTGAAAGAAGAGGGGAAGAAGTTCGCCACTGCTCGGCGCACCTTCCTCTTTAAGTAAGGCTCTTTCGTACCCGATAGGCGTGTACCCCAAGGTAGAGCACCGGTATCGCCATCACTGCGCAGAGCCAGCCGTAACTTGATAGCGCGATGACAATGCCGGCCAGTGCACCGCCGAGCGCTCCGCCACCATTCATGCACAAGTCTGATAGTCCTTGGCCCGATGCCTTGATCTCAGCAGGAAGCGACTCAGCGAGCAGAGTTGAGCCAGCGATGAGAGTGCAGGACCAACCAAGGCCCAATAAAAAGAGTCCGATGCCCAATTGCACGACGGCATCTGCATAAGCAAGACCAGAGATTAGCGCGCTTACTAAAAGAATTGAGACGCCGATGAGAATAGTTTGCACTCTGCCAAAGCGATCAACGATCTTGCCGACCAGGGGTGAGAGCGCGTACATGCCCAGCACGTGAACGCTGATGACCAATCCAATAAGTCGTAGAGAGACATCAACATGCGCCATATGAACCGGAGTCATCACCATGATGGTGACCATCGCAATGTGGCCGATCACAATCGCATTGAGGGCAAGCCAGGCCTGCGGAATCTGGCGAACAAGAGTGAAAGCTTTTCGAAATGCACGTTTTTGCCTGGTGTATACCTCGCCCCGCTCTTCGCGCGCTAAGAGGAATGGATCTGGCTTCAAGAAAATTGTGATTATCGTTGCGGCCAGGGTGAGCATCACGATTGCAACAATGTATGGACCGACAAGTTTTGGCAGACCAATAGAGCGCGCAAAATTTCCGGCTGGCTCCATGAGATTTGGACCAAGGACGGAGCCTGCTGTCGATGCCCAAACCACCATCGAAAGATCGCGTGCGCGGTGGTTATCATCCGAGAGGTCTACCGCTGCAAAACGCGCTTGGTAACCGGCAGCAGATGCGCCGCCGATCATCGCAGCGCCGATGAGAATGAGCGGGAAGATGCGCTGCACTCCCCCGATAAAGGCAAAAGTTGCCCCGAGTGCCCCAAGAAAATATCCAAAACCTAATGAACGTCGACGCCCACCGAGGTCAGTCCAGCGAGCCAGCGGTAGCGCCAGCAGCGCTGCACCTACCACGGTAGAGGTTTGTACCAAACCTGCAAGCGCTTCGGATCCTGTTATCTGCACAACCAGCAGAGACCCTGCAGCAAAAGTTCCTGTAACACCTAACCCGGAGAACGTTTGTGCAGTGGCTAATTTCTTGAGCGTACTGCTCTGTTTGCTATGAGGCGCAGTTTGGCTCATCGGCTTTCGCTATACATCGATACGTTCAAGATCAATTTGATTGGTACCGATGAAATCTCGACGCGGCCCCACCTCATTGCCCATTAATAACTCGAAGATCTTCTCTGCTTGAACGCCATCTTTGATAGTGATGCGACGAAGGGTTCGTTTCTCAGGGTCCATCGTGGTCTCGCGAAGTTGTTCGGCATCCATCTCACCAAGACCTTTATACCGCTGAATAGGCTCTCGCCACTTCTTCCCCGCTTTGGTGAGCGAGGAGAGATATTTCTTCATCTCATCATCAGAGTAGGTGTAATGAAAATCGCCCTTCTTGGCGCCAGAAATCTCGATGCGATGCAGCGGTGGCACTGCCGCGAAAACTCGCCCTTCGTCGATCAGTGGTCGCATATATTTAAAAAGTAAGGTGAGGATTAGGCAGCGAATGTGGGCGCCGTCGACATCAGCATCAGACATCAAGATGATTCGTCCATAGCGCGCCTCATCGAGATTAAATGAACGACCAGAGCCCGCACCAATGACCTGGATGATGGAGGCGCACTCTGAGTTATCGAGCATCGCAGACAATGAAGCCTTTTGAACGTTGAGAATCTTTCCTCGAATCGGCAGCAAGGCTTGATATTCAGAGTTACGCGCAGATTTTGCGGTGCCGAGCGCAGAATCACCCTCGACGATGAAGAGTTCGGTGTGCTCGATATCATCGGAGCGACAATCCGAGAGTTTGGCCGGCAATGAAGAAGATTCAAGGGCATTCTTCCGGCGTTGAATATCTTTATGGGCGCGGACTGAGACGCGAGTTTTCGCAGCACCGGCGATTTTCTCGAGGACCAATCTTGATTGCGCTTTAGAGCCGCGCGAATTGAAGTACCGCGTGAGCTCGGTGTTGACGACATTCTGCACGATTTTCGTTGCCGCTGCCGTGCCAAGAATCTCTTTCGTCTGTCCCTCAAATTGCGGTTCAGACATTCGCACCGTCACCACTGCGGTCAAGCCCTCGAGTACATCGTCTTTGATGATGTCAGGGTCGCTTGCCTTAGTAATACGTGAGGATTTCAATGTATCGCTCACGACTTTAGTTATGCCACGCTCAAATCCGCTGACATGAGTGCCGCCTTTACTAGTAGAGATGATGTTGACGAAGGAGCGGACCGTTGCCTCGTAGCCATCACCCCAGCGAAGTGCGATGTCTACCTCCATATCGCGTTCGACATCAGTGGGTACTAAGTGGCCCTGATCATCAAGAACGGGAACAGTCTCCTGATAATGTCCGCCACCCTTTAGGCGAATGACATCACAAATAGCATTATCTGGTTGTAAGAAGGTGCAGTACTCCGAGATGCCTCCGGTGAAATGGAACTTCTCACTTGTCGCCACAAGTGTGCGATTGTCATTAACGGTAATAGTCAGGCCTGGAACGAGAAAAGCGGTTTGGCGAGCGCGGGCATGAATCTCTTCGATGTCGTAATCGGCCTCGCGTAAAAATATCTGTGGGTCAGACCAGTACTTAATAGTGGTGCCGGTAGCTTTCTTCCCTACCTTCCCGCTCTTTTTCAGGTTCTTATTTTTCGATCCCAGAGTGAACTTGGCATCGGGGCCAGTCTTTTCGAACGAACCGGGAGTTCCACGTTGGAAAGAAATCGTGTGCAGCGCACCATCACGAGCAACAGCGACATCCATACGAATGGAGAGCGCGTTAACGACCGATGCGCCCACTCCATGCAAACCACCTGATGCCGCATACGAACCGCCACCGAATTTTCCACCTGCATGAAGTTTGGTCATCACCAGTTCGACGCCAGTTAGTCCACTCTTCGCTTCGATATCTACGGGAATTCCACGGCCATCATCTTTGACCTCCACAGAGCCATCCGAGCTAAGGGTCACTTCCACGTTCTGGCAATGTCCGGCGAGCGCCTCATCAACGGCGTTATCGATAATCTCCCAGAGACAGTGCATCAGCCCCCGGGAATCGGTCGAGCCGATATACATGCCTGGGCGCTTGCGGACGGCATCAAGCCCCTCCAGGACGGCGAGGTTCTTGGCGGTGTAGTCGCCAGAATCACCCTTAGCGACCTTCTTGCCCCCCTTGGACGCGGGTTTAGCGGCTTTACTGGGGGTTCTGGGGCGCTCAGGGCTCATGATGCTCAAGGGTACTGGGCTGCCTTGCGATTGCTGGGCATCTGGCGGTGGTAGTTATCACAAAAATTAGCGAGGAAATTCGCAGGAGTTTGTTATCGAATTTCCAGCGGGGAATAAGTTGGGTGTGGTTCTATGTTCTACTAGCAGGACATTCAGTTGGACACGAGAGAGGGCAGGGAAAAGCAATGGCAGGTATCAGCACGCTAGCGCAGAGCCCGTTGAGCGCATCCGATCGATGCGATCGTTGTGGCGCCCAGGCTTATGTTCGAGTCAAGTTGGCAACTGGCGAACTACTCTTCTGCGGCCATCACTCGAAGGAGTATGCCGTCTCACTCAAGCGAGTCGCTGTCGAAATCGAAGATCAGACTGATCGACTTCTTGAGAATAGCGCTGAGCGCTAAATATAAATCGTCGAGGTAGTTGTACCGCTAGTTACATGCCGGGGGCTTCAAAGCCCGCCTCGCGATGAGCTCCGTCACAAAACGGTTTGTTGTTGGAGTGCCCACAACGACAGAGCGAAAATGCTGATTCAGTTTTAATCACATTTCCCTCAGCATCCACAAAATCCACTTCGCCGGTGACGCGAACGGACCCATTGGGTTTTACGAAGATTTTTGGTTTTTCAGTCATGGCTTGAGCCTATCCCATATATTCAAAGTTAAGCGTTGGTCAGCGTCATCTTTCGAGCCGGTGCTTTTGTCGTGATCACAATTTGACTCAAAGACTTCACCGAAATTTGCTTGCGCACTTGAGTCTTAACGGTGAGAGTTGGCTTAGCGACCTTTATGGTCGCCGCAGCACGTGCCACACGAGTTTGGGCTAACTTCTTCGCGCCCTTCACCTTGGCGTCGTAATAGACTGTCACTGTTACTTCAGTCTGCGGAGTCAATCTGTTTGCGATGGACTTCAACTGAGCAGAGCTCGCCGTGGTCAGACGATTGGTCGACGGATTGGTCGGAAGTTTCGCAGAGATATTTAATGGTGCAGTAAGGCTTGCGCGGAAACGCACCGGATCAGAGAACTCTCCCCCCTCGCCTTGCGCACTCACCGCAAAGGTGTAGCTCTTTGCAGTTCGATCGAAGAGATAGAAATCGGGCGTCTTGGAGTAATAAGTCAGGGGCTGATCATCTAATCCCGCTATCTCAATCTTGTAGTACTCGACATACGACTGCGGTTGCCACTTCACGATGAATGCATAATTGGTGGCCTTAGAGGCTGACAGTCCGGTGATGCGAGTGACTTTTAGCGGCGCTACTGAGCGCTGAAAGACTTGGGAAATCGTCCCATCATCATTAGTTACAGTGATCTTGTAGAGGTATCCCGGCTCTAAGTTGGGAATTTCGAGCGCTCCACCCTCTTCAGTGCGAGCCAACCCCTCGAAGGTGCTTTCGCCTTTCCGCGAAGAAACTTTCACATCAACCTTCGATGACAGTTTCCATGACACGAGGGCCTTATCTCCGGAGAGTTCGACATTAGAGGAGAAGGTTGGTTTAGCAATTGCACTGATGAGATTTCCATTGGCATCGGTCCTCGGTGGTGCTTCCTCTTCAACCGTGCCATCGACTGAGGTAATTGTGAGTGTTGCAGGATTTGAGGTCCGTTGAAGGAAGGTTCCCGATGAAGCTCTTGTTGCAGTAACCACGCATGAGCCCGCTGCGATTGGCGTAATCACTCCTAATCCATTGATCGAACACTTTGCAGGGGTCGTTGTCGCGAACGAATAAGCGCCATCACCAGAACCGCCAGAAGCAGCAGCTGTTGCACTTTGATTCACTTTGATTGACGTTGCCGAAAGCGTCAATGTCACTGGTTGTGTTTGTGGAGCCAAAACTCCGAAGAAGCTCGCCGCATTCGCTGCAGGTGCTATCACCAGTGAAAGCAACACTGAACTCGATATCGCAAGAGAGTTGCGTTTCATTACTCACCGATCTTTCTGGTGAGGATAAGAATCGTGCCGTCGTCATATCGGTAGTAACCCATAGTTTGACCTGCAGGAAGGGTGGGGCCGGCAAGAAGTGGAAGTTCAATCCAATTAATTCCATCTGGCGAGTAGACGGGCACTCCGATTCCGGCAGAGGCTGGAATCGTGATGGCAATCGGCGTGCTGACCGTGGTGACATCACTGCCAGCATTGGTGCCACCAATCTTGACGGTGCGCAGACCTTGATCAACGGTATCTGTAGCGACGGCGCTACCGGTGAAGGTCGTAGAACCTGGCGCAGCATCGACTGGAATATCGATAGTAACGATGACTTCAGTAGTCGAAGTTGTGGCGCTCACTGGAACTTGAAGTTGAATATCGGATCCCCCAACGGTCTGCACTGCAGGGGTGACGGCGGTTCCCGAAATTGTCTGAGAGCCGGTGACGAATCCCGTGCGCGCGGCGCTAATAGTCGCTGTCGCAACGCGACCAACGGTGACACCGGTAACCGTGACCAACCCGGTCTCGCTTATGGCTACGTTCTGGCCTAGGCCCGCAGTTCCACTCCATGTGTAGGCGGGGTCGTAGTTGAGAATTTGCACGGTGAAACCATCTGTTGTCGAGATGGTGAGCGCAAAGCGTGGTGTTAATGCGGCGCCGATTTGCGCCTTACCGGTTGTTTGGGTAATTACCGTAAATGCACCGGTTCGCGATGTAGTGACATTCACCGTTCCACTCGCACCTGGAGTAAGACCCGAAACTGTGATTAATCCGGTTCCACTGATTGTTGCCGTACCTGCGCTTGATGAGATGCCCCACGTATACGTTGACGAGTAATTACGCACCTGAATGGTGAATCCGTCAGCGCGTGCCACTGATGGTCCGAAGTTTGGCGTCAATCCATCAGCCAGCGCAGTAGCTACTACTTGAGCTCGACCAGTTGCGTACGTTGCGCGATCGGTCGTTACGGTGACAAGCGCTTGCTCTGATGAGCTCTGACCAGCGACGGTAAGAACGCCACCCGCGATTGTTGCTGTTCCAGCAGCGACAGATGTAGCCCAGGTGTAATCCGCTGAGTAGTTGGTGATTGGAACTGTGAAGCCATCAGCAGTTGGTGTTGCGGTACCGAATGTTGGAATAAGCGCAGCATTTAGCGCTACACCCGAAATCGAAGCGGCGCCATTCTCGTATTTAGGACGCGATGTGGTTACTGCGACCGTTGCTGTAGTGCCGCCAGCAACTCCAGTCACGGTCACAACGCCATCTACGCCAATGGCGACGCCGCCGTTATTGTCGACGCTCGCCCGCCAGGTGAAGGCTGGATCAAAGTTCGTAATTGGCACGGTGAAGCCGTTGGAAGTTCGAGTCACAGCACCGAAGGCTGGAACTCTGCCGGCCGAATTGGCATCCACACCAATGAGTGCAATTTCGGCAACTTGAGCTGCATCAGTCCATGAAGTACGGAGCGCTCCGAATGTCACCTTGTAATAGTTATATGGCGAGGTGTTGAAGAAGGCTTGAATCGCGCCGGTGTCGTTACGAAGGACATCGATACCGGTACGTCCATTAACCACTATCGGAGTGCAATCAGCGTTGAGGGCGTTGCAACCAAAGAGGGTGTAGATGATCGGATCTCGCGCGCGATCTGAATCACCAGAAGTAAATTGAATACCGGTAACAATCTTGGTGCCAATGTCTCCGGTGTAGAAGCCAGCGCTATTTCGAATGTAGCTCGCATTCAACTTGCTTGATGCATTGAAGCAGAGATACTTCGACTTGCTATTTCGATCGTTGAGATTTCCAATTCCCTCATTAGTCGAGCTGCCGCCTGCGCAAAGTGGATAGAGGGTGGTTCCCGTGAGGAGGTTGGCCGAGATATCTTGACTTGTAGCGGTGCTCTCTGCGCCTATAGCCGTACCAGTAAGAGTGGCAGATGCAGATACTCGTCCGGTCTTACTTGTTGTCACGGTCACGTCGCTTGAAAGGCCAGGATTTAGACCGCTGACCGTGATCAAACCAGTTGATGAGATCAGCGCGCTACCACCATTTGATGCCGAGATGCTCCAGCTATACGAAGAGTCAAAGTTCGATACTTGAGCCCTAAATCCGGCGGCGGTTGCGGTCGTTGCGCTGAATGTTGGGCGAAGCGGAGCCAGCAGCGAACTTCCGGTGATTGTTGCCGCGCCATTCTCAAATCCATTGCGAGCTGTAGTCACTGAGATGATGGCGCTCGATCCAACTTCCATCCCACGAACGGTGATCAAACCTGTAGAACCGAGTGAAATCTGAGCGTTTTGACTTCCCTCAAGAAGTGAGAAGGTCCAATTGAAAATTCGGCTGAAGTTGGTGATTTGCACAGTAAAGCCATCGATTGTCGGCGTAGTCGCTGCAAATGTTGGAGTGAGCGAGGAACCTGAGGTGAGCAAAATCGTCTGCGATGCACTGGTGAGTCCAGTCGCGGCGTAGGTAATGGTGTAAGCCGAACCTGGCGTACCGAAGAGACCAAGATTGGTGAAGGTCACAATTCCCGAGGAAGCGCTCTGTGACGTTGTGCCAAGAAGTACGCCGCCCAATGAGACCGTTGCAGTCACCACAGCGCTCGATGTTGTAACGGTGTTGCCACTGACATCCTGGATGCGAAGGACTGGCTGAGATCTTGTGAAGGCTGTTCCGTTGTTAAATCCAGCGGCGGGTGTTGCCAATTGGATTCGCGTCGCTGCACCTGGAGTAAGCGTGAGCGTCTCGGTCACACCACTTACGCCCGTTGCCGCGAATGCAAGCGTGTACGCAGTCCCTGCAGTTCCGCTGAGCGAGAGATCAGTGAAGGTAGCGATGCCATTGACGATGGGTGCTGTAGTGGTGCCGCCAAGGGTGCCGCCACTTCCACTAGCAATCGATACGGTAACTTCTCCGGTCGCGTTGGTGACGGTATTTCCTGCGCTATCCCGAATTGTTAATTGCGGTTGCGTGGTGAATACCACTGCGCTCACTGGTCCGGCGGTTGCTCGGGTCAGAGCAAGTGTTGCTGGGGTGCCAAATGTCAGGGCAACCGAGCGGGTCGCGCTGGTGAGTCCCGATGATGTAGCGGTAATGGTGTACGACGTTCCTGCCACTCCGCGGAGCGTTGTATCGGTAAATGTCGCAACACCAGCCACTGGTGTTCGAATCGTGGAACCACCAAATATGCCATTACCTCCAACTGCGAGAGTAATTGCGCTACCGAAGGTAGAGACGGTATTTCCATCACCATCAATCGCTGCTACTTGTAGTGGCGTAGTAAATGTCGACCCGCTGGCAAGAGTTGCGCTTCCCGCTGTGAAGGTAAGCCCAACTGCCTCTCCTGGTGTGACCGTAATCTGCTGAGTTGCAGCGGTTAATCCATTGACAGAGTAAGTGAGCGTGTAAGTCGTTCCGGCTACGCCACGGATACCGAGGTTGGTAAAGGTCGCGAGTCCCCGAACGGCTGCGACGCTCGTGGTGCCAACAAGCTGTCCACCTGATCCAGAGGTAATGGCAACAGTTACCGTCGAAGTGTTGAGGAGAACACGATTTCCTTGCGCATCATTGATCGAGACCTGCGGCTGCGTAGTGAAAGCGAGGCCGCTCTGAGTGCCTGCGCTTGGGCGGGACAAGGCCAGCGCGGTTGGTGGCGCATCGACTTTGACGCTGATCACATATGGTGTCGAGGAGCTGCCATCACTCGCTGCAACGAGAATGGTGATGGCGGTAGTAGCACCCGCAGTGAGTGCAATCTCTTGTGACTCCGCGCCATCAGCAAGATCCACGCCATTGACCGAGATGCTGCCAGTAGTCGAACTCGAGAGGGTTGGCGTAACTTTCGCGCTTAATGTGCCATTAGGCACGATGACCTCATAGTTCAACGTAGAGCTATTGAAGGTTCCTATGCTGCCCACATTGATGCTCAATGAACCAAGTTGTGAGTTTGCAGCTCCAGATCGAGTGACCGTCAACTCATATGAAGCGAGTGCAAGGCCATCTTCTGCTGTGACCTCGATGATGACGACGTTATTTCCTACATTGAGATTGAGCGCTCCCGAAGCTACCCCCGAGGTAAGGGTGGTAAATGGATCCGAGTTAACCTTAATGCGGAGCGTCGCTGCGCCGCTCGTTGGTGTTGCTGTTGCTGTGATTGAGGAGTTCACGAACGGAACAGTGGTCTCGTAGCTATTGAGCGTTGCGCTAAATCCAGTGATGGTGCCCGCGGAGAGCGAGATTCCCGAGAGGGTGGCTACTGAAGATTTCGCACGCTTAACGTAGAGCGTGTAATTCTGGACCGAACCCACTTGAGAAGTCACCGCAATCACAATGGTGTTCTCGCCTACATTGAGTGGAAGTGCTGCTGATTGCGCGCCGCTGAGGATAGCTGTCGCAGCTCCACCATTGATTGAGATGGTGATTGATGAATCGACATCGCTCTTCGTTGGTGTCACACGATATGAGCTGACCGAGTTAGCTACGTTTACTGTGTACTCATAGGTAGCAGGGTCGAAGGCCACTGCGCCGTTCGATAGTGAAATCGCCGAGAGAGAGTTCACTTCGCTCTTAGGTAGCGCCACGCCAATTACCTCGGTGGATGCATCCATGTAGCCGGTGCGGAGAGTCTTCACCGTGAGCGTCGCAACTTCGAGATTAGTCAAACCAGAGACCGTGACAACGTCGGCAGCGCGGGTGATTACCGCATTTGAGTTGCTCGAGGTGATGTCGTATGTGGCTTCTGGTGAGTAATTAGCGATGGTGAAGGTGAAACCATCACGCGTTCCGGTGATATTTTCGATTTGTGCAGCCACTCCGAGGAAGAGCGCTGCTCCCGAGACTGAGGTAGTGCGCGTGACGTACCCTGGTCGCGAAGAGGTGACCGTTGCGATAGCGCTCTCACCATTCGCTAAGCCAACGACGCGGTAGATGCCGGCGCCATCGTCGATGACAGCACCTGCAGTTGTCGTGACGGAGTAGGAAATTCCAGCAGCGGTATTGGCGCCGTAATTAGCGACTGTGATTCGGAATCCACCATCGAGTGAGGTTGCAGCGCTAACGGTTGGTGCCGCTGAGGCCATAAGAGCGCTACTAAAGATTGTGGTGACTGCTTGGAGATAATCGGCGCGATTTGCTGTGACAGTCACTGTTACCGAGGCGCCGGGACTCAAACCGCGAACGGTAAAGAAGTCGCCAGCCTGCTCGACGGTCGCACTTGGGTTATTGGTAGTCGCGGCGACTGTGTAAAGAATCGGATCTTGGAAGCTGAGAATAAATGAGAAACCATCGGCTGTTTGCTGATCCAAGGAGAGGGTAAGTTCAGGCGCTTGCTCGAAGGTCTTGCTCGACGCAGATGCGGCAGAGAATGCGCCAATGCCGGCAGCATTAATTGCGGCAACACGGAAGATGTAACGAGTGCCAGGGAGTAATCCACCAACTGTTGTCGTCAAGTCTGCAGAGATTGCATCGCTGTATTCACTCCAGGTCGTACCTGAATCAGAGGAGTACTCAATTCGGTAATCCGTGATGGTTGCTCCCCCGGTGCTGACTGGCGCGATCCACGTAAGCGTTGATTCGTTTCCACCACCTACCGCTGTTATCCCCGTTGGTGCTCCTGGAAGGGTGCGCGGAGTGGTGGTTGCCGACGCAACAGAGGTATCGATATCTCGAAGCGTTCCATTGTCATCGCGGAGCGAGGTCACGGTGAAGGTATAGCTCGTTCCGTTAGTCAATCCAGAAATTGTGCAGTTGTTCTCGCCACTACTCCATGAACAGGTACCAGTTCCCGGAGTCGCATTAACGCGATAGCCAACAATTGGCGCACCGACATACGCTGCCGGTGGAGCCCAGGCCACACGTACTGCGCCGTTAAGCGGAGTTGTGGTGACAGAGATTGGTCGACCCGCGCCAGGAATTTGTGGGATTCCGACAAGAGCGGTGCTTTCGACACCTGCTCCGATCCCGTTAATGGCGCGAATCTTGACGTTGTACGCAACGCCATTGGTAAGTCCGGTAATGACCAGTGGTGAGGTGTTACCACCCGATGTACGGCGAACCCACGTCGTGCCACCGTTTATTGAATAGTCGTAATTGGTGATTGACGCGCCGCCATTGCTCGTTGGTGCGGTGAAGGCAACCGATAGCGATCCATCATTAGTACTAATACTTACTATTGATGGCGCTGAGGCTGTCGTTGCTGGGGTGCCATTGGCCTCGGCCGAAGCCGGTGAGTTGCCGATTGCATTGACCGAGCGAATCGTGAATCGATAGGTCGTTCCATTGGTAAGACCGGTAATCACAATTGGATTGGAGAGCGCATTTGCACCTTCAAGAGTGACCCACGCGCCATCGTTAATCGAGTACGCGTAGTTACGCAATTCATATCCGCCATCAAGACCAGGTGCGACAACTAGCGAGATCTGTTGATTACCGACTATTACCGCAGAAATTGCTGGCGCCTCAGGGAAAGTTCCGGGAGTACCGCTTAACGTGTTAGAAGCATCGCCAAATCCACGAGCATTTATCGCGCGTACGGTGACTGCGTAATTCTGTCCATTGACCAGACCGGTAATTGTGAATGTAGTCAAGGATGCTGACGATGGAAGAGTGATCCACGATCCAGATCCGATGCGGTACTGGTGTCCAAGAATCGCACTTCCGCCCGTTGAAGATGGAGCAGTGAAGGCAACTTGGAGCGCGCCATCAAGTGGAGTGATCGTGCTGACCGTTGGCGCACTTGGTGTGGTGACGGGAGTGCCGGAAGCTGCTGCGGAGATTGCACCTGCGCCGGCGCTATTTACCGCACGTAAAGTTATCGAATAAGCAATTCCGTTGGTCAATGATGCAAGCGTGAAGGTCGTGCTGCTGCCCAGTGTGAATCCAGGAAGCGTCGCCAGAGAAGTCCATGCGCCAGCGCCGATGCGATATTCGTAGGCAGTAATTGCGCTACCGCCGTTATCGGCTGACTCATTGAAGGTGACGACCAAGCTTGCTGCCCCTGGTGTTATCGAAACGATCGCTGGAGCGCTTGGTGGCGCAATTGGCTTGCCAGATTCACGGCTAACCCCACCGTAACCAGCAGCGTTCTTCGCCATAATCTGAATGTCGTAACAGTTGCTGGTCAAGAGATTATCGAAGAGCAGCGAATTGGTTACGGCAACTTCACTCCAGGAACTCCAATTGTTACTCCAGTTCAACGTGGCATAGGCGACTGCGCAGGCAGTGCCGTTACTTGGCGCTGCTACTGAACGGATGCGGTGACTGATATGGGTTACCGCATTACCACCGCTGTTGACGGTGAAGTTCATCGTGAGCGAAGTTGATGTAGTTGTCACTGATGTGATTGCTGGTGCGAATGGTGTGGTGAAAGGAATTGTGGCCGCACCGTTCACAGTTGCACCCACACCGGCGGCATTAACTAATCGAATCTGTGGCGAGTAGGAGGTACCGTTACTTAATCCAGTAATCACAAATGGTGATGTAGTGGCTGTGCTGCGAATCCAATTAGTTCCACCATCAAGACTGTACTCAACTGCAGTGACGGCGCTTCCATTGGCGCTCGCGGAGTATGCAACAGAGAGCGAACCATTCCCTGAAGTGATACTGGAGATTGTTGGCGCTGATGGAGTGGTAAATGGCGTGCCTTGAACAATCGTGCTCCACGCTCCATCGCCACCGCCATTTACCGCAAGGACTCGGACCGAATAAAGCTCGGCATTATTAAGGGTGTTGATAATGATCGGCGAACCAGAGATGTTCACTGAGGAAGACCACGTGCCAGAGCTGCCTCGAATCTGATACTTGTAACCAGTGATTGCGCTGCCGCCATTATTCGCTGGTGCGCTGAAGGAAATGGTGAGCGTGCTATCACCGGCCACTACCCCACTCACAACTGGTGCATCAGCTGGCGCCGTTGGTGCGCCACTTTCGGAGTTACTTGCCGGGCTCACGCCTTGGGCGTTAACGGCACGAATCTGCACTGTGTAAGTGACGCCATTTGTGAGATCAGAGATTGAAAGGTTTGAGGTACCGGTTAACGCAATCCAGGTTGCACCGCCATTAATGGAGAATTCGTACCCAGTGATTGGTGAACCGCCGGTAGCACCAGCAGAGAAAGTGATTGCTAACTTGCCTGGTTGCCCAACTACAGGTGCAACTGAGCTTAAGGTCGGTGCATCTGGTCTCGTGGCTGGCGTAATGGCAGCAGAGGCTGGGCTCCACTCTCCGCTACCAACGGAGTTAATCGCTCTAATGCGGAAGAAGTGCGCGGTTCCATTTGTCAGACCAGTAACAGTTGCCGCGGTTGCAGAAGTTGCATCATCAACAAATGATGTCCACGGTCCAGCGCTCGATGTTGCGAAAGCGATTTCATAATCGGTAATTGGTGCACCGTTGTTAGCAGGTGCACTCCATGTGATGAATGCGCTTGCCGCACTTCCGTTGCCACTAGGTGCAGTAGGTGCACTTGGCGCACCTCGCGGCGTTCCCGTTGCTACTTCGGAGACCAGGCCTGCACCAACGACATTGAGCGCAGTCACGCGAATGTTATAAAGGGTGCTATTTGTGAGGCCAGTTAGCGTTGCACTTGTTGCATCGCTACCAGTATTTGCAACCGCGACCACCCATGTTGGGGTCGCAGCAGCCACGGCGCGTTCAATGCGATAGCCAGTGATCGCTGAGCCACCGGTATTTGTTGGCGCGCTCCAAGTGAGCGAAAGTTGTGCGTTGCCACTAGTGACGGCCAATGTCGTTGGTGCTGCAGGAGTGGTGCGCGGTGTGACCGTCAAGCTGGCGCTCGCTGCGCTGGTGCCGAATGCATTTGTCGCAGTGACTGTGACGGTGTATTCGCGTCCGTTGACCAATTCTCCAATGGTGCAGGTGAGCGCTCCGGCACTCCACGCGCAACTTCGCGGCGTAAGAGTTGGCGTACCAGAAGCTGTCGCCGTCGCTGTGTAGCGAGTAATTGGCGATCCACCAACATTTGTTGGCGCAGCAAAGGCCACCACTGCGCTTTGATTGCCCGCTGTTACCGCAGTGAGGCTTGGTGCTCCGGGAGCGCCGCGAACTTCCAGAATGTTCGATGCGGCAGTAAAGGAACCAACACCAACGCCATTCTTCGATGCAACGCGGAAGATATATTTCTTACCTGCCTCGAGACCTGACACGGTCGCGCTCTCATTAGAGGAGACGCCATCATCAAATGTCTGCCACGAAACGGGTGAATCAACTGAGTATTGAACGAGGTAATCACTTGGTGGTGGGAGCTCGATATTTGCACTCGCCGCTGCATATCGGACGATGACAACACCGCTACCGCCTGCGCCGAGCGTTCTATTGGAGCAGACCGCATTTCCCATTGCGCCACCGCCGCCACCAGTATTTGGGGCACCATCGTTACCGCAGATCGCGCCGCCACCGTTGCCACCGTTGCCACCACCGCCGAGACCGCCGACGCCACCGGTGGAGTTCCATGATCCACCGCCACCGCCACCGCCGAAATAACTATTAGTGATAGCCGAGAGAACACCGACGCCACCTGCGCTGGTATCAGCAGATGCTCCTACTCCTCCGGCGCCACCACCGCCGCCACCATTTCCAACTCGACGCGCACCGCTTGCGCCACCACCGCCAAATCCGGTGATGGAACCTGGTGCGGGGAATTGTGCTCCGTCAACGAGTAGCGATGGAGTGCGGAAGATTGGGCCGTAGAAACCTGCCCAATAACCAGCATCGAAACCAGTGATTGTTAATCGAACACTGGCAACTGCGCCTGAGTATGAGACCGAAACTGAACGGCTCTCGAGATTATGTTTGGTTGCTCCATTGAAGGTTTGTTGGGCAAGAACTCCGCCACCTGAATTAAGAAGTTCAACGCGAATGCTGTAGGTGTCAATCCGCTCACCTCGCCAGCCGATAATGTTATTAATACTGTTATCGACGCTTACATTGAAGGTGACGTTCGAGGTAACCGTGATGTTAAGAGGAATTGTTCGAGTCAGGCTGGCTTGAATGTACGAGAACTGCGCAACGCTTCCTTGGTTATTGACCATGCTTGCATTCGATGCGCTCCAGCCCCAGAAGGAATCTGCGCCGGTACTTGGCGTACCGCCGAGAGTGATACCACCGCCGCTTCCGGGGTTGGCATGGCCACCACCGCCGCCACCTGCACCGATGACTCCGCGACCATTGGCATTCTTGGAGCCACCACCGCCGCCGCCGACTGCAGTGATCGTGCCAAAAGTGGAGCTACCACCATCTTGCGCTTGACCACCCACGGATTGACTTGTTGCACCACCTGCACCGACATTGACGTTAAAGGTATTTCCGGCGGTAACGCTCTGACCGAGACGTTCAACAACTGCACCGCCACCACCGCCACCAGCTGCATCAAATCCAGCGCCACCACCGCCACCTACGACGAGGACATCGGCTGTTGTGACACCCGTTGGCACAGTCCATGAGTTGACGCCTGGATTGGTGAATCTCAAAACGCAATTGTTGCCATCGCGAGAAATTTGCACGCCACCGGAATTACCGACGTTCGCAGCGCAGCCACGCACTGGCGCAGCAACGGCACCAGTTGGATTCTGGAAGAAATATCCAGTGCCATTTGTGACACGAGTTCCATTGGGAAGATCCCAGAAAAGACTGACAACGTCGCCACCGCCGTTCTCACCGAACATGAGGCGAATCGGATACATCGTGTCGGCGACGAGATTGATGGAGCCAACGCGCGTGACAACGGGATGAAGTCCGCCGTTGTTGACCGTTGCATTACCAACAGTGAATCCTGAAGTTGCGGTATCTCCTATCCAGAGATGGCTAGCATCATCTGAGGAGAGATAGAAACGATAAACACCACTGACGGGCGCTTTAAAGAATCCAACCCACTGCCAAGAGTAGAAATCAGCATTGCTTGAGAAGTTGAAGATGCTCGTGGAATTTACAGGAGTTCCAGTACCCGAGAAGAGCGGTGCTGTGTTGAAGAAATTCACATTGTCGTCGTAATAACCCACATAGCGCTTGCCAAGTAATCCAGGAGTGAAGGTGGTGGCATCAACAGTTGCTTTGGCTTCAACTGTTCCTACTCCACCAGTTGGCTTCTTCCAGGTTAAGACTGCGCTAGTTGATGTGGTGGCATCAATAGTTGCCACAAGGGTCGTTGGTGCAAGTGGCGCAGTTCCCACGGCAATTGGATTGGACACTTCGGAGTTCGGGCTACTTCCGAGCGCGTTTACCGCGAGCACTCGGAAGATGTAGGTCATGCCCGCGGTGAGAGATGAAACGGTTGCGCTAGTAGCTGTGGAGGCTGATCGCGCAACCGTAGTCCAGGTGTTTCCGCTATCTGATGAATACGAAATGATGTAGTTGGTGATTGGCGAGCCATTAGCGCTCGCTGCGCTCCAGGCGATGGTGATTGATGTTCCATCGGAGGAGCCGGAAGGTTTGCCTGGTGCATCTGGAAGTGATGCCGGAGTGAAGCTAGTGGAACTTGAGGAGAATGAACCGGTGCCTTGCTCTGAAATTGCTGCAATGCGGAATATATAAGGTGTGCCGTTAGTTAAACCTCGAACCGTCGTTGCCGTCGTTGGTGAAGTTCCATCGACGAAGGTGGTCCACGTTGCACCGCTATCTGCGCTGTATTGAATTGTGTAATCACTGATCGTGCCACCGTTGGCACTTGGCGCTGCCCACACTAGTGATACGCCACCTACCGTGAGCGACGGAACTGGCGCAGTGGGTGCGCCCGGCGAGCCGCGGAGTGTGATTGACGTTGATGGCGCTGATGCAACAGAAGTTCCAGCTGCATTTGTGGCGGTCACTGTGAAGGTGTACGGAATACCCAGGTTTAACCCAGTGACCGTTATTGGGGAGGCAGTGCCAGAGGCAGTGGAACCGTTTGATGCTGTAACCGTGTACCCAGTGATTGTCGAACCACCATTTGT
>CAYQLC010000016.1:0-34813 GCA_964418325.1 uncultured Bifidobacterium sp. | reverse complement strand
TGCCAGTTCGCTCTATTCCCGCAAATTGGGAAATTACTTACACAGATGCTGGTGCCAATGCTGGTGCCAATGCTGGTGCCAATGCTGGTGCTAGCGCTCGTCTTGGCGCCTCCTCATTTACCTTTGATGAGAGCGGACGCGATGTGGTGTCCACATTCAATGTCACGTTCATCTCTGAATCTCGACAACAGTGGCCTGAAGATGCCAAAAAGGCATTTATGCGTGCCACCAAGATTTGGTCATATCTCTTCCCTTCTCCGGTACCGATCGATGTAGAGGCTTATTGGTCGCCTCTTGAACCAGGGATACTCGGAAGTGCGCGTCCAGGTGGCGCCCGTGGTGGTGGATATTTTCAAGATTTCAAAGGAGCTCCAGAGAAGCGACTTTGGTATCCAGCGGCTTTAGCAAATTCAATCAATGCCGATAAAAAAGATCTTGATGACGTTAATCCTGAAATCACAGCTCGGTTCAATTCAAATTCACTTTACGTAAGTTGGTATTTCGGATTAGACGCCAAACCTGGAGTTCGACAATATGACTTTGTTACAGCAGTTTTGCATGAACTTGGACATGGACTTGGGCTTATCTCTCAAGAAACTTACAACGAACGATTAAAAACTTTTAGCAACAATAATCCGACCATATTCTCAGGGTTTGTTGCAAATAAGGGTGGGCGAAGATTATCTGATATCCCCAGTACCGATAAGAATTTTGAATCGTATGTAACGAGTGAGCTTTTTTGGGTTGGCGAGAAGGGCAAAGCTGCAAATCAAAATTCTCAAATAAAACTTTTCACTCCCGATGAGTATAAGTCGGGTTCTTCTGTAAGTCATTTGGATGACAACATCTATCCAAAAAGTATGGCTGACGGATTAATGAGCTCCTCCATAAGTACTCAGCAAGCAATCCATGATCCAGGACCAATAGCGCTAGCCATGTTCGAGGATATGCGCGGCAAGACTCCTGATAAGGCCCTCTCCAGCGTGCAGAATTTACGGGGCGTGGCCGGTAATAAATCGGTCACACTCTTCTTTGATGCTCCTGAAGAGGCAATACGCCAAGAAATAACAAACTATGCAATCAAGGTTTACCCAGGAGATCGGGTAGTGAATGCAAAGAGTTCACCGGTGACCATCGATAGATTAGATGCAGGACTGCCTTATTTCTTCGGCGTGAGCGCTAGCGTTTCGGCAGGTTCAAGCCCCGAAGAGAAAACTTCGATAATCGTGCCAGAAAGCGTATGGGCGTTGACAACGCTGGATCGAAGTGCAGATGGACAACATCTTGCGCAAGGAGCTTTTCGGGGAAGCCCTGCGATTGTCTATTCAGATAGCAAAAGTGGCGATCTCTTCCTCTCCTTATGGAACGGTAAAAAATGGACTCGAACCACTGTCGATGGAAATTCCACAAAGAGTGGTCGGCGAACCAATAACCTCAATGGTGCAATATCTGTGTGTACTACAGGTGCTGGCAAGAGTGAACGGTTAAATATCTTTTATACCGATACTGTTGAGAAGGATTTGTTACGTGCAGTATTTGATGGAACGAAGTTTTCTTTTGAGACCGTTGATGGAAATGGCGAATACATTCAGGATTACCGAGAAGAGATTCGGGTACGCACTGCAAGCAATGTCGCCGTTTCGAATGCTTGCGTAGCTACTCCCCTTGGTTTGCAGGTTTTCTATCGCGATGAAAGTCAGGGAATTCTCCTTGGTGCGACTTTGATGAAAAAACGTTGGCAGTACGAAATTGTTGATGGCGATTCTTTGCTGGACGGTAGGACTGAAGGGGATGTTGCATTTCAACTTGCTGCGGTCTCGGTTGGTAAGAAAGTACACCTGCTCTACGATTCCGTAATTGCAGCGCCAAACAAAGTTGTTGCCCAAGGTGATGTTCGCTATGCCACGAGGAGTTCTGCTTCTCCAGATGATTGGCAATACACGACATTAGATTTAGGTCGCCGTGACTCTCCGATTGCAGGCTTCGATGTAGCGCTGAAAGCAAGTGGAGATAAGTTGCTGGCAAGTTGGTTGGCAACCTCAAGCACCTCACCCTTGAAGGCCGACCGAATTCGATGGATGGACCTCAATGAACCCGCATCACTCCTTGAGGCAAAATTGAATGTAGCTCCAAAGGGGCCAATTGCGATCTCTGATGACTCCATCATTTACGGATGCGAGGATCGATTGTGCAATTTCGACACTGTGGCTCGTAAAAGTAAATTAGTCAGCGAAGAGTCGACTGCAAAGACATCAGAAATATCGTGGCTCATCTGGAAGAAGGAGATTTACGCGCTTGCGAACGTCTCAGGCAAACTCTCTCTTTTAAAACGCCCAGCGAGTTAAAGCAAGACCAGAGGGTTTAACTTATTTCGCGTTACGTCGTTGAATGCGGGTCTTCTTGAGAAGTTTCTTATGCTTCTTCTTCGCCATACGCTTACGGCGCTTTTTTACTACTGAACCCACGACACGCTCCTGTTATTGATCTAGAGAAGTACAGAGGGAAGGGTACCCCAGAATCCGCTACAGGTAAGACACCCTAATTTCACCAGCGGGGGCGGCAGTAAGCACGGCGCAACCCTTTCTCGGAGTTGTTGCCAAAGCCAACAAGTCCTGGCGCGGGATTCGAGCGCTCTTTGATTGCTTTCCCTTTGAATCCACCATAAATACGCGTACTTCCATCCCGGTGGTCTCAACCGCAACACAATTGCCCGAAGCCAATGCTTGAGTGCTCTTTGGATATCGGATAGTCCACGAGACCACAGCCTTGGAGGTAAATGAAGTGACAACCCCCTCGCGAGCACTCGCACTACGCGAAGTGCCCGAGAGTAGAAGATTGCCGCTCGCGAAATCCCATGAACGAGTCGCACCTTTCCCGCTACTTCTGAGAACTTTGGTGAGCGCTCCGGTCGATTGGGAAATAGTGAGTACCACGCCATCTACGCGACCAGCAACGGCTCTATCTGCGAGCGTGTCAGCGCTGCTTCCTACGACAGTAAGAGTATTTGCTGAGGTGATTAAGACTCGATTTAGGGTTGTCTGCTTGCTGCCGTATGTAAAAGAATCACTAGAACCATCTGCTCTTAATATGTATAAAGCACCACGACTTCGATTCTCTGAGTTCACCTTATTTCCAACGATGAAGGAGTTGTTACTTCGAGTTGCAATGGAAGTGGGGATGAAACCTCCTTCACTCTTTGGATTAAAAACATTAAGCAATTCTCCAGAACTATCCATTCGAATCGTGAATAAATTTTTAATATCTCCCCGAAGTGGCTGACTCTTCCCTGGAATCACATTATCGGGATTAACTAGAGGAACATTCTTAGTCACAGCCGGGGTGGCTGTGGGTAACGGCGCAATGGTTTCGCTTGCCGCAGGAGTGGGAGTTGTAATTACCTCAGCAGCAGTTGGAATAGATAATGGATTTTGCGAAATTCCAGTAAGTAGTATCTCCGATCCATCCACAGTAAAAGCGGTGATAAATCCCTCGCCACCACCTGCTTGGGCAAGTGGGAAAATGCGCCATATCTGTTCACCTTTTTGCGTGTACTGTGCAATCCAACTCTTCTCATCGCTATCTATTCCCGCCACAATCCAATTCTCGTTAATCCGAGAAAATCCAATTAACTCAGAAGCGTTTGAGATTTGAAAACTTGTGCTTAGATCAAGTAGTGGAATTTTGGTATTTGCTTCTGCCGCTGGAATGGGTAGTGCAATTGCTGAGGAAATCAGAGCAGATAGCGTTGCTATCGCCAACTTAGATTTATTCTTCATCCTGAGGCAAGTTCACGTGATCTATCTCGTGCAGCTTTCATCGCTCTAGAGAAAAGCTCTTGTAAGCCACCATCATTAAGGGTTGTTAACGCCGCTGCAGTTGTCCCATTTGGACTGGTCACATTGGTGCGTAATGTACTTGCATCAGCTCCACTTTCAGCAAGCATCTTTCCAGCACCAATCAATGTTTGAACCGTTAGCTCAGTAGCAATTTCTTGAGTCAGACCCAACTCCACACCAGCTGAGGTCATCGCCTCGACAATTCGGAAAAAATATGCCGGACCAGAACCACTGACTGCAGTAACCGCATCTTGTAGGGATTCATCGACGCGAATTACCTTCCCAGTTCCTGAGAGCAATTGCTCGACTTCATCTAAATCAGCCTCGGTTGCGCGAGCGCCCGACGAAATAGCTGCCATGCCGGCACCAACTAGCGCCGGAGTGTTTGGCATTACGCGCACTACCCGATGTGGGATCAAGGATTCGATTAAAGCGGTGGGTTTCCCAGCGATGATGGAAATTACTAATGCATTCGAAGGGAGCTTTTCTGCATAACTAGCGAGCGTGCTGGCAAGGTCGTTGGGTTTAACCACGAGGAAACAGCTCTTAATACCCGCCAAATCCACCAATTTCTCGACTCCATAGCGAGAAACGAGCTCATCTGCCCGTTCGATTCGTTTTTCGATGATTCCGATATCTGCAGGGTTATGGCCAGCCTTCACCATGCCCGCGATGATTGCCTCACCCATCGCACCTGCGCCGATAATTGCCACAGAACCCATGTGTTAAAGCCTAGCGTCAGATACCTCTATTGTTCTTCCTTGTGCCTGAGATAAAGCCTGATTTTCCCCGTGAATGGGTTGAGTTTGTCGACCCTGCCGACCCCGATGGCCTCGATCGCTTCCGTTGCGATATCACATGGCTGACCTCCAGTTGGAGTTGTATCTACGGCAATGGTTGCCAAGGTATCTACGCGCAAACACCTCATGATGGATGTTGTTCAGAAGGCGCGATGTATTCAGATAAAGAAGATGAGCAACGAGTTCTCAAATATGCAGCGAAGCTAAAACGAAGCGAGTGGCAGTTTTATGATCAAGCGCAACCTAAGCGCAAGGGTGGCAAACTACAAATTAGCGAAGTTGATGAAGATAACGAACGCAAAACTCGTAACATCAATAATGGCTGCATCTTCTTAAATCGCAAAGACCATGAAGCTCCTGGATACACGGGGGAGATGGGTTGCGTGCTCCATCATCTTGCAATTCGCGAGGGTGTTCACTTTGTTGAAACTAAACCCGATGTATGTTGGCAACTTCCTATTCGTCGTTCATTCGAGAAGTTAGATTTAGGCGATGACGAAGAGCGTCGCGTCACGGTGATTGGCGAATATGAGCGACGTGGCTGGGGTCCAGGTGGAGTGGAATTCGATTGGTATTGCACCAGCAACACCGAAGCCCATGTGGGTAAAGAGCCGGTCTACATCTCTAACGCATATGAATTGATAAAGCTCATGGGCACTAAGGCGTACGCGATTCTCAAGGAGATCTGTGATGCGCGGATACAAGCTCGTCGCGATGCCTCCCCCAAACTCCTACCGCTACTGCAGGTCCATCCCGCCACCCTGGCAGCGCAAGAGAGCAAGAGTCGGTAGTTCGCTCTAGGCTGGTGGCTATGGCTAAGGCACCGGCACGCGATCCATTTCGCTGCACCGAATGTGGGTGGAGCACCACCAAATGGGTTGGTCGCTGCGGTGAATGCCAAGCATGGGGAAGCGTCGAAGAGAGCGCAGGATTAACAGCACGCAAGATCACCCTCCTGCCTGGAGCAGTCGCTGCACCTGCAACTCCTATCGGTGAAATCAGTCTTGCCGCTGCACAATCTCGTTCGAGCGGAGTTGCCGAACTCGATCGCACCCTTGGTGGGGGCCTTGTTCCAGGTGGCGTCCTTCTTCTTGCTGGCGAACCTGGTGTTGGTAAATCCACCCTCTTACTCACCGTTGCAGCTGAGAGCGCGCGAAGCGGTCTTACTAGCCTCTATCTCACCGGCGAAGAATCGGCTGCTCAAGTTCGTTTACGCGCCGAGCGATTAAAGGCGATTGATCCTTCGCTCTGGCTCGCAGCCGAGACAGATCTTGCAGCTCTGATCTCTCATGTCGATCGCGTCAAACCAGATCTCTTGATTATCGATTCCATTCAAACTATCGCAAGTAGCGCGCTCGATAGCGCCCCCGGAAGTATGACTCAAGTACGCGAAGTAGCTAATACTGCGATTCGCATCGCAAAAGAACGCGGCATCACTGTGATTTTAGTCGGCCATGTCACTAAAGATGGATCGATTGCCGGTCCACGCTTACTTGAGCACCTCGTTGATGTTGTTCTGAATTTCGAAGGAGATCGTCACTCCCGTTTACGTTTGATTCGCGCAGTAAAAAATCGCTTTGGTGCTACTGATGAAGTGGGATGTTTTGATCTTCACGATGGTGGTATCAGTGGAGTCGCAGATCCGACTGGGTTATTTACAACCCGCCATGCCCAACCAGTTCCTGGAACATGTCTCACTGTCGCCCTTGAAGGTCGACGAGCGCTCGTAGCTGAAATTCAAGCGCTCGTTGGCCTTGAGAAGGATCGCGATTATGGAAATGCTCGTCGAGTCACAAGCGGTCTAGATTCTGCTCGCTGTGCGATGACCCTTGCCGTTCTCGAATTACGGAGCGGGGTTAACCTCGCTGGACGTGACATATACGTTGCAACAGTTGGTGGCATGAAACTTATTGAACCATCAGTTGATTTAGCGCTCGCGCTCGCAGTCGCATCTGCTGCAGTAAACCTTGCTCTACCTTCAGATCTCATTGCGATTGGCGAAGTTGGATTAGCTGGCGAAATTCGCCGCGTCAATGGCCTCCAACAGCGCGCACAAGAGGCATTTCGCCTCGGATTTAAGAAAGCCATTCTTCCTGCCGGCAGCGATGTCAAAGTCCCTGGAATGGATATCGTCGAAGTCCATCGCCTCGATCAAGCCCTCGATAAGGTCAAACTTCTCCCTGTTCAGCAAAAGTAATCTCCGATGGATCTACTCCTTGATTGGTTCGAAGAAAATAAGCGCGACCTTCCCTGGCGAAAAAGCTCTCCCTGGGGCGTTCTCGTCAGTGAATTCATGTTGCAACAGACCCCGGTACATCGAGTCCTCCCTCAATGGCAACGCTGGATGGAGCTCTGGCCGACGCCAGCAGATCTAGCCGCTGCTCCACTTAGTGATGCGCTCCGCGAGTGGGGCCGATTGGGCTATCCACGTCGAGCTAAGCGATTACATCAATGTGCCCAAACCATAGTCAGAGAACATGGTGGAAAAGTGCCACGCGCTCTCGATCAATTACGCGCATTACCTGGTGTCGGTGAATACACCGCTGCTGCAATCCGAGCATTTGCTTTTCAAGAATCAGAGGTAGTACTTGATATCAATATCCGAAGGCTCTATGCACGCTGTTGGTCGGGTCTCGCTGCGCCTACGAGCTCACCCAATAACGATGAACGAAAGTTGGCACGTGCACTGATTCCACTCGGTGATGATGGCACCTGGGCAAGCGCAACAATGGAGCTCGGCGCGCTAGTTTGCAAAGCTCGCACTCCACTCTGTAGCGAGTGTCCGCTCGCTGATATCTGTAAATGGCGCGCACTCGGTTTTCCCGAACCTGAAGTTTCTGCCAAGAAAAAGGCGCAATGGCATGGCAGTGATCGACAATGTCGAGGAGTGATCATGAACGCGCTTCGCAGCGCAGTTAAAGTAGAGGAACAAGAATTAATAAAACTTTGGAAGAATCAATCACAATATGAAAAAGCAATTGCCTCGCTCATTGATGATGGTCTCATCGAAAGGCGAGGCAAGCACTTTACGTTGGCGCGTTAGCTGGTCGGCGCTTCTTGAAGATCTTCTGGCGTATCGGGGGTTGATGAGATAGCCGTTGATTTAAAGGTGAAATGAGCAGCGGTACCTTCACCTTCAGCATCAATAAGAATCAACTCTCCAGCGCCGATTTCACCGAAAAGAATCTTCTCCGAGAGAACATCTTCGATCTCCCGCTGAATGGTTCGGCGTAGTGGACGAGCGCCCATAGCAGCGTCGTATCCACGGGTTGCTAGCAATTGCTTTGCTGCGGGGGTGAGCTCGATGCCCATGTCCTTATCCTTCAAGCGTGAATCGACTCCAGTAATCATCAAATCAACGATCTGGATAATCTCAGCTTGAGTCAACTGATGGAAGACGATGATGTCATCAATACGGTTGAGGAATTCCGGACGGAAGTGTGACTTCAATTCATCAGTCACCTTTGCACGCATTCGATCATAGGATGAAAGTGCATCACCGCTATTGGCAAAGCCAAGGTTTACTGGCTTCGAGGCATCACGAGTTCCAAGGTTGGTCGTCATGATGATGACAGTATTCTTGAAATCTACAACGCGACCTTGTGCATCAGTGAGGCGACCATCTTCAAGTACCTGTAGTAGTGAATTGAAGATATCGGGGTGCGCCTTCTCGATCTCATCGAAGAGCACAACTGAGAATGGTCGACGACGTACCTTCTCGGTGAGTTGTCCACCCTCGTCATAACCGACATATCCTGGAGGGGAGCCAAAGAGTCGCGAGACGGTATGACGCTCGGCATATTCGCTCATATCAAGTTGGATGAGCGCGCTCTCATCACCAAAGAGGAACTCAGCCAAGGTGCGCGAGAGCTCGGTCTTTCCAACGCCTGAAGGACCAGCGAAGATAAACGAACCGCCAGGTCGCTTGGGATCTTTGAGACCTGCACGAGAACGACGAATCGCTTGCGAGAGCGCCTTGATTGCTTGCTCTTGACCGATGACTCGCTTATGAAGCTCATCTTCCATCTTGAGTAAGCGCGCTGTCTCTTCCTCGGTCAACTTCACCACTGGGATGCCAGTGGAGAAGGCGAGTACTTCCGCGATTAGCTCTTCATCGACGACTGATACCTGATCGAGGTCGCCAGCCTTCCATGATTTCTCCCGTTCAACCTTCTCAAGGATAAGAGTCTTCTCTTTGTCGCGAAGCGCAGCTGCCTTCTCGAAATCTTGGCCATCAATTGCTGACTCTTTTTCACGGCGGACCGATGCGATTCGATCGTCGAATTCACGAAGATCTGGTGGCGCGGTCATCCGACGGATTCGAAGTCTGGAGCCGGCCTCATCAATGAGATCAATCGCCTTGTCGGGCAAGAAGCGATCAGAGATGTAGCGATCAGCAAGGTTCGCTGCAGCGGCGAGCGCTCCATCAGAGATGGAAACATGGTGATGGGTCTCGTAACGATCGCGCAAACCTTTGAGAATTTCGATGGTTTGGGCGACAGTTGGTTCAGAGACCTGAATAGGTTGGAAACGGCGTTCTAGCGCAGCATCCTTCTCAAGGTGTTTGCGATACTCATCAAGAGTAGTAGCGCCAATAGTCTGGAGTTCACCACGAGCAAGCATCGGCTTCAAGATGCTCGCTGCATCAATGGCACCTTCAGCAGCGCCAGCGCCAACAAGAGTATGAATCTCATCAATAAAGAGGATGATGTCACCACGAGTGCGGATCTCTTTGAGGACTTTCTTCAAACGCTCTTCAAAATCACCGCGATAACGGCTGCCAGCGACAAGTGCGCCAAGATCGAGTGAATAGAGTTGCTTATCTTTTAGCGTCTCTGGAACATGATTCTTAACAATTGCTTGGGCAAGTCCTTCAACAACTGCAGTCTTACCAACGCCAGGCTCACCAATAAGTACTGGGTTATTTTTAGTGCGACGAGAGAGAACTTGCATAACTCGTTCGATTTCGCGCTCACGGCCGATAACGGGATCGAGCTTTCCTTCACGCGCTGCGGTAGTGAGGTTACGTCCAAATTGATCGAGTACGAGTGATGTTGATTGAGTTCCCTCGGCTGGACCACTGGCAACTGCCTCTTTACCTTGATAACCGGAGAGAAGCTGGATGACTTGTTGACGAACTCGATTTAGGTCAGCGCCAAGTTTGACGAGCACTTGCGCAGCGACTCCTTCACCTTCGCGAATAAGTCCAAGAAGAATATGTTCGGTGCCGATGTAGTTATGTCCAAGTTGTAGGGCTTCGCGCAGTGAGAGTTCAAGAACCTTCTTCGCGCGCGGGGTGAAGGGAATATGGCCACTAGGAGCTTGTTGCCCTTGGCCGATAATCTCTTCCACTTGTGCACGGACAGCTTCGAGCGAGATGCCAAGTGACTCCATCGCCTTAGCGGCAACGCCCTCACCCTCATGGATGAGCCCGAGCAAGATGTGCTCGGTGCCGATGTAGTTGTGGTTGAGCATGCGAGCTTCCTCTTGCGCCAATACGACAACGCGGCGGGCTCGATCGGTAAAGCGCTCAAACATGGTTCTCCCTCTACTGCTCTGGTGCGTGCTCTACCCCAAGCCTATTGCCGGCTGCTCCCGGCTTCATCTTGGTTTTTTGATCACGCTCTTGGCTAGGTATAACGCGAAATTACCCCTGGTTATGCCCGATCTGGACACCACTAGATTTGGCGAGAATCTCCCCCGATTTCGCTACTGCTAGTCCGCCACCCTCAGGCAGGCCATACGTGCGCGCTGCGCGCCCGAGCGGCAGGGCTCCGTTGAAGTGGACCAACGCCTCAAACTCCCCCAACCCCAGCGCCGGGCGCCAGCGGCCACCAAGAGAGAATCCCTGACCAAGGACCATCGCTCCAGCGCTAGCGCCGTAAATCGCACCACGCTCAAAGAGCTCAACAAGTGCTGCGCGAGCAGGTGTGAGCTCATCAAGAAGTTTATGGGGCGAGCCTCCAGGCAGAATGAGCGCATCAATCGTTGCAAACTCTGCAGGTGTGACTTCGTTCAATTCAATTCCATAGAGTGCAAAGTAGCCAGCAGCAAAAGCTACTGTGGCAATCTGATCACGTTTGCTCTCGCTCGCTCCGGGAAAGATTCCAACTCGCGCACCCGCAATCTTGCTCACAAAGAACTGATCAAATTCAGCTGAGTCGGAATGGAACTCATTGCCACCGTGCAGAAAAAGTATCTGGCTAATCAATGGCGTTTAGAGAACTTTCAACATTCGAGTATTACCAAGAGTGTTTGGCTTCACTGATTCAAGATCAAGAAACTCAGCGATACCCTCATCATAAGAACGAAGCAACTCTTGATAAACATCTGGTGCAACAGGAGTTCCCTCAATCGGAGCAAAACCATGTTTTGCAAAGAAGTCAGTTTCAAAGGTGAGACAGAAGAGGCGTTTAACTCCAATTTCGATTGCGCGAGTGATAATTCGATCAAGAATCATGTGGCCGATACCTTGCTTGCGCAAGTTCTCTTGCACCGCCATTGTGCGTACCTCTGCAAGGTCTTCCCAGAGGATATGTAGCGCACCACAACCAACAACTTCACCATTTATTTCAGCAACTGTGAATTCTTGAACATCTTCATAGAGCGTGACTGTCTCTTTTGAGAGCAATCTGCGTTGTAGCGCATATTCATCAATCATCTCTCGAATGCGTTTGATATCAGAGGTTTTTGCCGGGCGAATTATCGGATTCATGCGCTTTCACTCTGGCTTTACAAGTGGGAAGAGAATCGTCTCGCGAATGCCAAGACCGGTCAGGGCCATGAGAAGTCGATCGGCGCCCATACCCATACCTGCAGTTGGCGGCATGCCCACCTCGAGAGCGCGCAAGAAATCCTCATCAAGGACCATTGCTTCTAAATCTCCTTTAGCGCCAAGCTGTGCTTGGGCAACTAAGCGCTCCCGTTGCACCACTGGATCTACCAACTCCGAATAACCGGTGGCTAATTCAAAACCATCGACATAGAGATCCCATTTCTCCACAACACCAGGAATCTCTCGGTGGCTGCGGACCAGTGGCGAAGTATCTACGGGATAACCCATGACAAATGTCGGCTTAGTGAAGGTCTTGATGACGAGGTGCTCAAAGAGCTCCTCCACTAATTTGCCATGAATCCACTTCGGATCAACACCTAAGCCAACTTTCTTGGCGAGTGAGAGAAGTTTTTCATATGGGGTACTCGCTGAGATCTCTTCACCAAGGGCCTGCGAGACCGAGCCAAAGAGTGAAACCTCGTCCCATGTCCCACCAAGGTCACTCTCTCGACCATCAAAATGTTTCACCGTTGTTGATCCTGCGATGGCACGCGCAGCTTCCTGAACTAAGCCGCGAGTGAGTTCCATGCCATCACGCCAATCACCATAAGCTTGATAAGACTCAATCATCGCGAACTCTGGAGAGTGACTCGAGTCTGCACCTTCATTTCTAAAGTTTCGATTGATTTCAAATACGCGTTCAATGCCACCGACTAGACAACGTTTTAAATACAACTCCGGTGCTATTCGAAGAAAGAGCTCCATGTCATAGGCATTGATATGAGTCTTGAATGGACGAGCTGCTGCACCACCGTGGAGTACTTGCAACATCGGCGTCTCTACTTCGATGAACTCACGAGCAGCAAAGGAGTTTCGAAGTGAGGTCATCACTGCTGGTCGCAATCGAGCGATGGTTCGTGCATCAGGGCGCACAATGAGATCGACATAGCGTTGCCTGACTCGCGTCTCTTCAGAGAGCGGTTTATGTTCAACTGGTAAGGGTCTAAGTGCTTTAGCTGCCATCTGCCAACTAGTGGCTAGAACTGAAAGTTCACCACGCTTTGAGGTAATGATTTCACCTGTAACGCTCACAAGATCACCGAGATCAACAAATGACTTCCATTGCTCAAGAACTTCAGCGCCGACTTGATCAAGAGAGAACATCGCTTGCAGTTCGGTGCCATCACCTTCACGCAAGGTTGCAAATGCCAGTTTTCCGGTATCGCGTTTGAAAATCACGCGACCGGTCACGCTCTCTGTTACGCCACTTTTCACGTCGATTTCAAGATGGCCGAATTTCTCTCGAATCATCTTGAGCGAATTGGTCCGCGGAACAACTACCGGGTAGGGCTCGATACCACTATCTAATAAAGCATCGCGTTTTTGACGGCGAACCTGCATCTGCTCGGGGAGATCATCGACCTCTGGAGCGCCAGGTACCCCTGAATTCGTCATGAGTAGAGGGTACCGGCTTAATGGTTCCGCTCGTGGACAAGTCGCAATCCAATCAGGGTGAGATCTGGCTCATGGAAGTCAATGGTTTCACACTCACTTATGACAAGGCTGGCAAGTCCTCCCGTGGCAACGACAGTGATTTTTCCATTACTACTCTCTGCGAGTTCGTCGCTGATACGCCGGACTAATCCATCAACTTGCCCAGCAAAACCATAAATTGTTCCCGACTGCAGCGCTTCAACGGTGTTCTTACCAATTGGCGTACGCGGTTTGACTAACTCCACTTTACGAAGTTGTGCAGCCCGTGATGCAAGCGCATCAACGGAGATTTCTATCCCCGGTGCAAGCGCTCCGCCTAAAAATTCACCTTTGACAGAAACCACATCTAGATTAGTTGAGGTACCAAAGTCCACCACAATAACTGCACCACCATCTCCAAATAGCGTGTGTGCAGCCAATGTATTTGCGATTCGATCCGAGCCAATCTCCTTTGGATTATCGACCAAGAGTGGCACTCCGGTTTTGATGCCAGGCTCTAAAATTGTTGACGGTATATTGGAATAGTGGCGCGAGAGCATCGTGCGTAATTCCCGCAGGACTGCAGGCACGGTCGAACAGAGTGAAATGCCATCAATCTCATAATCTTCCACAAGAGATCGGTATTTAATCCAGAGCTCGTCAGCAGTATCTCGAGTATCAGTTTTTACGCGCCACGACTGAAGAATCTCTTCGCCATCAAATATACCAAGGACAGTATTTGTATTTCCTACATCAATTGTCAGCAACATTAGTTGACCTCACTTATATCTAATCCGATATCGAGAATTGGCGCTGAATGCGTAATAGCTCCAACAGCAATGAAATCCACGCCGGCTTCAGCGTATTCGCGAACTGTTTCTAGTGTGATACCGCCAGATGCTTCAAGTAACACCCGTCCTTTATTGACTGCCACTGCTTGAGCACATTCCTCTGGATTCATATTGTCCAATAACACTTCTTCAGCGCCCGCATTTATCGCCTCTTCTAGTTGATCCAAGTGATCAATCTCTACTTCAATGAGTATGTCTGGGTATTGCCCCTTGATGGCGTTTACTGCAGCGGTTATCCCGCCCACTGCCGCGATGTGGTTATCTTTTATCAAGGCGCTCTCGGCCAAATTAAGGCGATGATTTACACCGCCACCTTTTAGTACCGCGTATTTCTCCAAATCACGCCAACCTGGAGTGGTTTTACGAGTATCTCTAATCTTTGCCTTGGTGCCTGCAATCGCTGCAACCCAGTGATTGGTAGCGGTGGAGATTCCCGATAGACGTGAGAGGAAATTGAGCGCTGTTCGTTCAGCGACCAGTAATTCACGAGTCAAAGCAGAGACTTTTAATACCGTGACATCCTTACCTACAATATTGCCGTCTGAAAGTCGGGAGAGAATTTCATAACCCCCTTTGCAAACTCGATCCAATACAACAATCGCCACATCGATTCCTGAAACCACTCCCGCCTTTCGGGTGCGAAACTCGCCAATGCAGCTTTGCGTTGCGGGAATTGTTGGCGCAGTCGTCACATCTAGGTTGCCTACAAAATCCTCGGAAATCGCTCGATCTATTCGTTCAATTAACAGTGCGCGATCAATCATGATCAACCTCCTCAAATCGCTGAGCGAGTTTGCCATCGCTATCCATGCTCTCGATAATCCGCTTGATCCATGATAGAGATTCACCAGGAAAATCCTCGCGCCAGTGTGAACCTCGTGTCTCTTCTCGAATCAACGCCGATGCGACAATCACCTCAGCCAAGGTATAGAGATTGGTCGCCTCCCAAGCTTCAACACATGGATTGTTACTTCTTTGATTGCGAATCTGCTGTAGCGCGAGTGAAGTTTGAGATAACGATTTTTTGGTGCGAATTACACCAGCACCTATGCTCATTGTTTGCGAGATTTCTGCACGCATTTGCGGATCAATAAGAAGTTCGGGTTCTGGCGTCACTACTGGTTCTTCACGTTGCAATTGGCGAAGGGTGCGATGAATATCATCAGCAATCCGAGCCGCAAAGACCAGACCTTCAAGAAGCGAGTTAGATGCAAGGCGATTTGCGCCATGAACGCCGGTGCATGCAGTTTCACCACATGCATAGAGCCCCGGCACCGAAGAACGTCCAGCCAGATCCACGCGCACGCCACCCGATGCATAGTGTGCAGCCGGAGCCACCGGTATTCGATCAGTGTTGGGATTAATTCCATGTGCAATACAAGATTGATAGATATTCGGAAAACGTTCCGAGAAATTAGGCACGTTGCTCACGTCAAGCCAAACATGATCTGCACCAGTAATTAACATTTGACTCATGATTGCCTTGGCCACAACATCACGAGGTGCTAGATCTGCTAAAGGATGAATCCCCTTCATAAATTGTTCACCTGCAGCGTTAAGCAAAATAGCGCCCTCGCCTCGAACTGCTTCGCTAATCAATGGTTGTTGCCCTGAACTTTTCGCGCCCAAATACAAAACGGTCGGGTGAAATTGGATAAATTCCACATCAGCAATATCGGCGCCAGCACGTAGCGCTAAAGCAACACCATCTCCGGTAGAGACCGAGGGATTTGTTGTTTGAGCGAATACCTGACCAAGTCCACCTGTTCCAAGAATGACAGCCTTGGCAAGCGCTCTACCCACACCATCGCGTGAGCCCTCACCAATGACATGGAGCGTGACGCCACATACTCGCCCAGATTTACTCTTCAATGCATCAAGAACAAGCGCATGTTCGATTACCTCGATACCAGGATCTTCAGTAACCGCAGCAAGAAGAGCGCGGGAGATCTCTGCGCCAGTTGCATCACCACCGGCATGCAGGATGCGATTCTTTAGATGGCCACCTTCGCGCGTGAGCGCGATTTCACCTGAAGCAGCCCGATCAAAGACTGCGCCGCGGGCAATAAGGCGCGCAACCGCTTCGGGTCCTTCTGTTACTAGCGCATGTACTGCTTTCTTATCGCAGAGTCCAGCGCCTGCCTTCAACGTATCTGCCTCATGTGCAGCCGGTGAATCTCCTGGGCCTAACGCCGCAGCAATACCGCCTTGTGCCCACTTTGTTGATCCTTCATCAACTCGAGCTTTAGTCACTAAGAGGACTGAGTACCCGTACGCGCGAATCTGTAGCGCAGTAGTTAAGCCAGCAATACCTGAGCCAACGATGATGACGTCAGAGGTAATCGTCCAACCTGGGGGCGGCGCTAGTAACTTCATATCTGCCCCTTAACTGTGAAAGCGAAGTTATCAATCAGTCGGATCGATCCTATCCATCCCGCGACTAAGACTTGAACTGGCCCTTGAAAATCCTCAGAAACTGGGAGCAAAGTAGCGGGGTCGACCACCTCGGCATAATCGAGGATGAAACCTTTTTCTCTGGTCAGCTCCTCATATAAAAGTCCTTGTAATGCAGGCACCGAGGAGACATTTTCTGCTTGTACGCGTACTCGTGCTCGCGGTAAGACTCTTGCAACCTCTAGTTCTTCAGAGCTCAAGCGTGCATTACGAGATGAGAGCGCGATGCCATTCTTATCTCGAATAGTTTCACCAGAGATGATTTGGGTATTTGGAAACTTATCACGAGCAAATTGGCGAATCAGAAATAATTGTTGGAAATCCTTCTCACCAAAGATTGCGTACTTCGGATTTGTTATCGCGAAAAGACGATTTATAACCGTGAGGACACCAGAAAAATGTTGTGGACGAGCTGCCCCCTCATAAAGATCTCCCAATGGACCGGCCGGGATAAGTTCTACACTTGCCAAACCTTCTGGATAGATTTCTTGAACTGATGGCGTCCAGAGATAATCTGCGCCGGCGCTCTCTGCTAATTCAAGATCGTGTGCAAGCGTCTTGGGATATTTAGCTAAATCATCAGCAGATTCAAATTGCGTAGGATTGATGTACACACTCACGAGGACTTTCTTGCCGTAGGCATGAGCTTTTCTAATTAATGCAAGATGTCCATCATGAAGTGCACCCATTGTTGGGACAAATGCGAGCGCGTCAATAGGCTCAACAAACTCCGTTAGATGCTTCATTTTCTAGCTCCAGTCCGCTTGGGGTACCAGGCGCTTAAAGGGTAGCGCTACCGCGCCAAGTTCGCCAAAAGTTGAGCTACTGCTCCCTTACCGGGTAGGACCGCCTCATTATCAATCTCTAACCAAGGTGCTAGAACAAAGTGGCGTTCGCTAGCGCGTGGATGTGGCAAGGTCAAAGTTTCGCTCTCGAGGATTATGCCATCGCACGTAATCAGATCAAGATCGAGAGTTCTTGGGCCCCAATGTTCCTCTCGAGTTCTACCAAAGATTTTTTCGATCGCCTGACAGACTCGCAACAACTCGGCAGGCTCCAATTGGGTCTCAAGAATCAAGATTGCATTGAGATAGTCAGGCTGTGGTGGTCCACCGACAGCTCGATTCTCAAGGAAACTTGAGAATGCGACCACTTCCCCAACTTCATTGAGCGCCTCAGCCGCTGACATCAATGTCCACTCACGATCACCCAGGTTTGCACCTAATGAGATAACAGCTCTCATCGCTTTCGCTCAACCACTACCGCAACGTCGAGGAATTCCACTGGTATCGGCGCTTCAGGTTTGTGGACCGTGACAACCACTTTTTGAATCTTTCGATAACGCTGAAGTAGCAATTCGCCGATTTTTCCCGCAAGAGTCTCAATCAGGTTTACCGGATCACCCTCAATTATCTCTCTTACCAGAAGTGCCACTTCTGCGTAATTAACTGTCTTAGTCAGATCATCATTCTTGATTGCTGAAGTGAGATTTAGATGGAGTTCGCAATCGACTACGAAACTCTGGCCGACCTTGCGTTCCTCCGGCAAGACGCCATGAAAACCAGTTGCACGGATTCCTGATACAAGGATTTTATCCATGGAGCGCACCCCTCAATTTAGCCACTTGAGCTATGGCATCTTTATGTGGTTTGACTGAATGGGTGCGAACTGCCCAAACTCCTTGCACTGCACAAAATGTCGTCACGGCAACGCTTGCATCCTCGCGCTCTTCTGGCTTGAGGTGCTCTCCAAGGAATCTCTTTCGAGAAGCGCCAATGAGAATTGGTAATTGAAGTTCAGATAATTCATCAAGTCCTCGAAGTAACTCCCAGTTCTGTGCTGGCTCTTTTGAAAAACCTATCCCTGGATCGATAATTATTTGTTCTCGAGCGACACCCACTGACTGGAGAAACTCAATCCGGGTTGATAACTCATTCTTTACATCGGTCACGATGTCATCATATTGAGCGTGCTGCATCATCTCGGCTGAATGAGCCCGCCAATGCATTGCCACATATTTCACGCCACTTTGACTAATAACAGATGCCATTCGGGGATCGGCTAGCCCACCACTGACATCGTTAATGTAATGCACACCAAGGGCTACGGCTTGCTCGGCAAGCGGTGCACGGGTGGTATCAACGCTCACTGCCACACCTAATTTGAGTACCTCTTTTAGCACTGGAATTACCCGCCGCGTTTCTTCCTCTTCAGAAACCCGCTGCGCACCTGGACGTGTTGATTCACCGCCGATATCGATGATGTCTACTCCTTCTTCGACCATCTGGTGTGCACAAGAAAGGGCATCATCTAATGTGAAATGTTTGCCGCCATCAGCAAAAGAATCTGGAGTGACATTGAGTATGCCCATCACAAGAGTTTGTGTAGGAGCACTCATGTTATCTTCCTAAAATCAGACTTAGCGCTTCAGCTCGCGTAGTTGCATCGCGCAAGATGCCACGAACCGCGCTGGTTGTCGTGCGCGCCTTAGGTTTCTTTGCACCACGCATTGACATACATAGATGCTCTGCATCAATGATCACAATGGCTCCGGCAACTTCCAAGATTTCAACCAAAGCATCAGCAATCTGAGTCGTCAATCTCTCCTGCACCTGCGGTCTTCGCGAAAAGAGATCGACAACGCGCGCTAATTTCGAAAGCCCGGTGATTCGACCCGATTCACCAGGGATGTAACCGATATGTGCTACACCGTGAAACGGTGTTAAGTGATGCTCACAGTGGGAGTAAACCTCGATATCGCGAACAATTACTAACTCACGATGGCCAGCATCGAAAGTCGTTGTCAGCACCTCTTCTGGCGACATCCACAAACCTGCAAAGTTCTCTTGAAACGCGCGCGCCACTCGAGCTGGCGTATCTTTTAAACCATCTCGGTCTGGGTCTTCGCCTAATGCAAAGAGAATTTCTCGAACAGCCGCCTCGGCGCGTTTTTGATCAAATGGCGCACTAGCTCTGCCTTCAAAGGGTGAGTTGAATGAAATCGGGGTTATCTCATCCATATTTCTAAACCTTTAATCCTTCTTCTTCTCGAAAATAACTGGCGGTTGCTTCGATGGTTTTCGCTCCTTCGAGCCCGTCCATGGTTTTCGCGCTGAACGCTCCTTGACGTTGGCAAATACCCGCGCCACTTCCTCTTTCTCGAGAGTCTCTTTCTCCATTAACTCCAGAACGAGATTATCGAGAATCTCCCGATTTTCGACGAGGATCTCATATGCCTCTTGATGTGCATTATCAATCAATTCACGCACTTCCTCATCGACAATTGCCGCGATCTCTTCTGAATAATCTCGCTGGTGTCCATAAGACATTCCAACAAATGGTTCACCTGTAACTGAACCAAGTTTGATTGCGCCGATACGCTCACTTAAGCCATATTCCATGACCATCGCGCGCGAAAGCGCAGTTGCTTTCTCGATGTCATTTGCAGCACCTGTAGTTGGATCGTGAAAGATCAATTCTTCTGCTGCTCGCCCACCAAGTGTGTAGGCAAGTTCATCTAGCATCTGATTTCTCGATTTGGAGTACTTATCTTCATCAGGTAAGACCATTGTGTAACCAAGGGCGCGACCTCGAGGCATGATGGTGATCTTCTGCACCGGATCGGTATCTGGCAGCGCATGTGCCACTAGCGCATGCCCGCCTTCGTGATACGCAGTGATCAGACGCTCTCTCTCATTCATCAATCGGCTGACTTTTTGTGGTCCTGCCATCACTCGATCAATCGATTCACCGAGGGCTTCATTTGTAATCGTCTCAAGATTCTTTCGCGCAGTCAGTAGCGCCGCTTCATTGACAACATTGGCAAGGTCAGCGCCTGTGAAACCAGGGGTACGCCGAGCCAAGCTCAACAGATCGACATCGTCAGCGAGCGGTTTATTACTTGCATGAATCTTCAGGATTGCCTCGCGACCTTTGAGGTCAGGGCGATCGATGGGAATCTGACGATCAAAGCGGCCAGGGCGAAGGAGGGCAGGATCAAGTATGTCTGGTCGGTTCGTTGCGGCAATCAGGATCACTGAACCGTTGGCCTCAAAGCCGTCCATCTCAACAAGTAATTGGTTGAGCGTCTGTTCGCGCTCATCATGCCCGCCGCCCATACCTGCGCCACGATGGCGACCGACAGCATCAATCTCGTCGACGAAGACAATTGCAGGGGCATTTGCTTTCGCTTGTGCGAACATATCTCGGACGCGCGCTGCACCAACTCCAACAAACATCTCAACAAAATCCGATCCAGATATCGAGAAAAACGGGACGTTAGCCTCGCCAGCGACAGCCCGGGCGAGCAAAGTCTTACCCGTTCCTGGAGGGCCATAAAGAAGTACACCCTTCGGAATCTTCGCCCCGAGTTTCTGATACTTGGTTGGGTCGACTAGGAAATCTTTAATCTCTCGCAATTCTTCGATGGCTTCCTCCGCGCCAGCAACATCGGAGAATTTTGTTTGCGGCTTATCTTTTGGATTTAACTTCGCCCGTGAGCGACCGAATTGAAATGCGCGACCACCCCCTTGAGCGCGCGAAATTAAATAGAAGAAGATGAAGGCAATCAAGAGAAATGGAATCAAGGTAAACAGGAGCGATACTAGGAGCGATTGGCGAGTGACTTTTACATCCCACTTATTTGGTGGTGGATTCGCACTAAGTATCTTGACCAATTCAGTTTCTTGGTTTGCCAAGTATGAAGCCTGGAGGCGACTCGAATCCGAAATCTTCACACCACTCTTGAGCACCACTCGAATCTGTTGGTCTTGCGCTAGCAGTAATGCAGAATCAACTTGTCCAGCGGTAATAGCTCCGATAATTGTCTGTGTCTCAACCTCTTTGAATGACCTGCCAGAGTTGGAGAGCTGGGAGTAACCCCAAACAATCATGATTGCTAGCAAAATCCAGGTGATTGGATTTCGCAAGCCCTTGATAAACCGACTCTTCATAATTTATGAATACATCTTTGGTGCTAGGACTGCGACGCAATCTAAATTTCGATACTTCTCTGAAAAATCTAACCCATATCCGACGACAAACGCTGGTGGAATATCAAAGCCGACATATTTCACATCGACATGTACCTTTGCTGCATCTGGTTTTCTAAAGACGGTAAATATTTCAACAGATTTTGCTCCACGTGAGAGTAAGTTCGTCTGTAGCCAAGAGAGCGTCAAGCCAGAGTCGACGATATCTTCGACGATGAGCACATCGCGTCCGGTGATATCTCGATCAAGATCCTTAAGAATCCGCACAACTCCGCTGGATTTGGTTCCTGATCCATATGAAGAGACTGCCATCCAATCCATTTCGACATGGCGTTGCATCGCACGTGCGAGATCTGCCATCGCCATCACTGCACCTTTGAGTACGCCAACGAGCAAGAGGTCCTTATCGCCATAGTCCTTTGATATCGCCGCGGCTATCTCAGTGATACGTTGGTGAATCTCTTCTTTTGTAGCAACAACCTCGGTGATGTCATCTTTGACGTGAGCAAGATCCACTGGCGGCTCATCCTCTCTACTGGTCTACTGGCGGGTCGGTTGGCGTGAGAGCGCTAGTCTGCCCGACTCTCGCCGCGCTGTAACACCAGAGGGGAGCGCGACTTCGCCTTGCCCATGCCATTGGCTGATGAGGGCATCGACCCAACCCAAGTGTTCAGCGGAGATGCGAGTGGCGCCAAGGTGCGCGGCGGCGCGGCGGATGACCCGCTTACGCACCGCGGTAGGCAAGCGCTCCAGCAGCGCAATCTCAATGGAGGCGGGATCTGCAATGGTGGCAAAAATCTCGTCCGTGAGCCGATCAAGCGCATCAGAGTCCTCACGAAAGATTCGTGCAGATCTCGCTAGCGCAGATTTAATCCCTGGACCTAACTCAGATTCCAACATCGGCATGACCTGCTTCCGAATCTTTACTCGGGTAAATCGAAGGTCTTCATTATGCGGGTCACTCCAATATTCAATCTTCGCTTCTGCACATGCAGCGATAACTTCTTCGCGAGAGAGTGCGAGTAGTGGTCTGATATATCGACCATCATGAGTTGCCATTCCCGCAAGAGATTTAGTACCTGCGCCCTGCGTCAGCCCAAGTAGAACGCTCTCTGCGAGATCATCTTCATTATGACCAAGAAAGATTGCAGTTGCTGAAACATGATCTGCAAATGAGTTGAGGGCAGTGTAGCGAGCCTGTCTGGCATCAGCTTCAATGCCATCTTTCTTTACCACATCGACGGTGATGATCTCGACTCTCTCAATTCCAAACTTCTGAAGAGCGCTCTTCGCAGCAGTTGCCACGTACGCAGATTCAGCTTGAAGTTGGTGGTCAATGACTACAGCGGTAACGCTGAGTGCAAGCTCGCTCTTTTCCAGCTGAAGACAATGTGCCAGGAGCAGTGAGTCTGCCCCGCCAGAGACTGCAACGATGACATGATCACCAGGATTAAGAGGCGCTAATGATTCTCGAACTGCTGATCTAGCCTTGCTGAGCATGGATATAGCCTAGACCCGACCTCCAAATGGGATAAGTCCAGGAATTGAATAGATGGAGCTATAGAGCAAGCCCTTTTTCGTATTGTGCGCCTCCCACATCATTCCGTTGCCCGCATAAATCGTGATGTGGTGAATCGTGCTGATATCGGGTTTGTAGGAGTAATAGAGCAAATCTCCCGGTTGCAACTCGCTAAGTGGTACGCGTTTAGTCCAGCTGTAATAAATTCGAGAGTTCACTCGATCCCAACCTGGATAACCTAGACCAGCCGAACGATAGGCGGCATACACTAAACCAGAACAGTCAAAACTATTTGGACCTTCATTACCCCACACATATGGTTTACGTGCGAGCACTTGTTTTTTCGCATAAGCAACTGCTTTTGTGCGAATCTCTTCATTTGATCGAATCGTGGTTCGGCCATTTCCAAATCCGATGCCATTAGCAGGCCAAATCTTTGCTTTCACGTTGGTCTGTTCAGCACGAGCGGCGAGCGCCTCTTCGAGAATCGCAAGTTGTCTTTGCTGTTCGAGCGTCACTCGCTTCTTTCGTGCGCTCAGCAGTTCTGCAATCAATTGATTCTGCATTCGCTGTAATTTCTTTACTTCAACCTCTTGGGCATCACGCGCCTCATCGGCCTCTTTTTTAGCAGCAGCAACTCGAGCAGTGGCATCAGCTTGCTCTTTGCGAGCAGCTACCGCCTCTGCACGAGCCTGTTCAGCCTCAATTTTTGCCAGCCGGGCAGATTCTTCGGCAACCTTCAATCGAAGAAGAATGCTGCTGTTGTTCTCCCCTACAGCATCAAGAGTGGAAAGTCGATCCATCAAATCCTGTGGCCCATCCGCATGCAGAATTGAGTCAAAGTCAGTGAATCCAGAACCCATGATGTACGCATTCGCTGCGACTCTGCCGATATGGTTTTTTGACGCGACTACTGCGCTCTGAGCTTTATTTGATTTTGCGATCGCAACGTCTTCCTTCTTTTTAGCAATTTCTGCTTTCTTAGTCGCAATTTCAAGTTTCTTGACCTCAGCTAGGTAGCGATTGCGAGCCGCGACTGCTTTTGCTGTGAGGACCTTGAGTTGATTCGATGCTGCGTTGAGTTTTGCTTTGGCACGATCAGCGGCTGCTTTCTTCTCTGCCTCTTTTTTCTTTGCCTCATTAATCTCAGCGACTGTCGGCTTTCGAGTGCGCGCCTCGGCACTTGATACTTGAAGGGCAGCATTAAGAGGTAAGAAAACGGCAAAGGCAAGAGCGATTGCTAATGCGCGTCTTGTGAACACGGGCACGCTCGCTCTCATTGCCGCGTAGTCGGGGAAGTCGCGGCACATCTAGATATAAGGATAAAACAGGAGAGCGCGAAATTCGCGGATTAACGCTTGATATCAATAAAGACAGTCACGGTCGCATTTGGTGGCAGATTAGCGCCGGCTTTGGGGCTCTGGTCTACAACACCTTTGACGCCCACGTTCTCACCTGCGGTGATGGCGCTTCGATCAACGATTACGACATTTAATTGGAGCGGGGTGAGCGCCACCTTCGCCTGCTCCTCTGTGAGGCCTGTCATATCGGGAACCACTCGTCCATATTTTCCAGGGTTTAAGAGCAGCGATAGCGTCTGTGGAAGTGGAATCGCACGTTCGGTGCCATCGAGATTCTTGGTGACCCACTCGGGTCGAAGGCAATCATTGGGAATGCAATGGCGGTGCATCCAGGCCCGCATATTGCCACCGCCATTGGCAAGTAATGGTGTCTGCAAATAAATTCCATCACCGGTGTACTTTCCTCCAGCACTGGAAGGATTTTGCAAGATAGCTTTTGTTAATCCCAGTGAGATCTCATCTGGTGCGAGCGGAAAATTAGGTAGCGGTGCGCCAAGATAAACCGTTAGAACGCCTTGAGCTTTTAACGTGGTACCGGCTGGGAATAAATACTTGGGGTCAAACAACTCAAGAGAAGTATCTCTAATCCCCCAACCTGATAGATCTATATTTTGATTGGTGGTATTGCGTAAAAGTACATACTCTCCAAATGGATTCTCTCCAGCAATTGGTGAATCTGTCTCGACCCAGATTTCTATTGCGCCTACTGGCGTCTTGTCACTCTCGTTTTTACAAAGTGAACCAGACCAGACCCCGACACCCTTACGTGCAGCATCATTAAGCAACTCTAAATACTGATAATTTCGAACATATTCATTCTCATTTGGAAACCACATAGCTAAGCCAGCTTCAAGAAGTTTTGCTTGCACATCAATAGTGAAGTTTCCTTGTGCATCTTTGATAAAGATATACCGATAAGGACGCGCGAGTGCTTCATAATTATTTGCTGATGCATAGTTATTTGAACGGAGTTGTACCTCGGTGCCCACTGGCAAAAGCGTCTTCATAAACTTTGATGCCTCCGCACCCCCACATTGGGCAAAGTGGGTGCTCTTCACAGTCTCGGGAGCTTGAATTCCAATCTGGCGAACATTGAGTTGACCACGACACGTTTGCACATCCACGGTGTCGCCATCCTCAACTCGAATGACCGTGCCGGTCTCCCAAATTGATTCCCCATCAAGAGCCACCGCTGGTGGACATTCCGGTGGCAAGTAGACGGTTGGGCGGGTGGCGATGAACTCGCTAACTTTCTGAGGGCTACCCAAAATTTGATTGAAAATTCTGGTGCTCTGACTTCTAATCTGAGTCTCGCCAGCAAGAACTCTTGCTAATCCCTGTACCTGGGTCCGAAAAAAGTTATGAGCTGCCTGAAATTCTTGCCCCTTGCCATTGGTCTCGGCACGTAACCGTAAGAACTCCTCACGAGCAAAAGTGGTTCGGTCGATCCATGGAGTGATACTAGTTGAAAGGGTGACATAACGCGCCTGAATCGCAATGACTTTATCGTCAGGAATAGCTAATTCACTTAGTGAAGAGATTGCATTACCTGGTTGGATGTAAGCAAGAGATAGCGCAAAAACAGTAGCGGCAACTATCCAACTCCGAATGACTCGCGACATTCTTAAGCCATCGTTAAGCAAGCAGCTGCAGCAAGCGCGAGCGCAACGCCAACATTTTGAATCGCGCGTAGCCGCTCATGCAGAAAATATCGAGCAAGGAGCGCAGTTGCAGCTGGATACAGTGAGGCTAATACCGCAACTATAGAAAGCATCCCCTTTTGAGTTGCAATCTGATAGATACCATTTGCAGATGCATCGAAGATTCCAGCCACGATTGCAAGCATCCATGGGAATGGTTGAGTCTTTTCGTCTTTGGAGATTGCTTTAAGTCGGATCAGGAAGAATGCGCCGACAAAAATAAAGCCAAACCAACGCGCCACTGTTGATGTCCAAATTCCTTGATTAGAGGGAGCCAGTCCCAAAACTGTGAGATATGTACCGATAAGCGTTCCACTTACAACACAGATAATTAAGGTGCTTAATGTGATTGGCCGCGCAGTTTCGCTCTTCTTCTCTTGGCTGACCAGAATCACAGAGAGCGCTGCGAGTGCCATACCAAAAAAACCGATACCGGAAATTTGATCACCACGTAGCAGGCCTGTCACCACCGGAACGAAACCTGCCATGAGCGCTGTAATTGGCGAGACAATGCCCATTGGTCCGCGACTTAGGGCGATGTATAAGAGTGCAATAGCCGGTACTCCAAAGAATGCCGCCAAGAATCCGTAGAGATAGGAGTCGCTATTTAATTCACCCGGTATGAGAAAGATAGAGAAGAAGGTGACCACGATGGCACCAGAGAGATAGGAGATGGGAAGTACGCGGACGATTCGCGTGCGCCGTGAGGCAAGGCCGCCAAGAAAATCAGCTAGACCCCAGGTAAGGCTCGAGATCAGCGCCAGAAGTGGCCCCACTAGACTCCCCTTCTCGAATCATCATCAGGCAAGACTTAATTGGAGTTGCAACACATGACATCTGAGCCAGGTGCAGGGGAATTCTATCCCTTTGTTGGCGTCGGTCCGCACCCTAAACCTTGGCCTGTCGGCAATCAATATGACTCAGAGTTACTTGAGAATGGTGATCAACGAAATGTCCTTGATCAATATCGATATTGGACTGTCGAGGCAATCGTCGCTGATTTGAATACCAAACGAAATCCCCTTCACATTGCAGTGGAAAATTGGAAACATGATTTAAATATCGGTTCGCTCATTAGAACTGCTAACGCATTTAATGTTGCTGGAATTCATATCGTTGGTAAACGAGATTGGAATCGCCGTGGCGCAATGGTCACCGATAGGTATATGACTGTTCATCATCACCCTACAGTTGATGATTTTGCCGCTTGGGCTCGCAATCAAACACTACCAATCATTGGTATCGATAATATTGATGTCAGTCAGCGCCTGGAACATCGACCGCTACCAAAAGAGTGCATCCTCTTCTTTGGCCAAGAGGGTTCTGGAATGTCTGATGAAGCAGTTGCTATCTGTGAAGTGGTGCTAGCAATCGAGCAATATGGATCGACTCGTTCGATCAATGCTTCTGCAGCTGGTGCGATTGCAATGTATGCGTGGGGGCTACAACACCTATCACCAAAAAACAGCAATAACGATATTGGTAAAGGTCAATAAGCCAACAGTTGCCCAAGCCGCCGTGTCACCTTGACCGGAATCCTTGCTTCGCTTCTTGCTCGTATAACCCAAAATCAGAATCACAAACAGGATAAGTAATTTGACGGAAATCTTGCCATTGTCATAGAGCGGATAAGCGGCAGCATCCTGATCATTAAGTGGATAACGGACGCCAACGAGTACTACACCAGCAACAAGTGAAAGAAGAGCACCGTGCAGCATGCCGTTGGTGATTGTTTTTGCTTGCGCACTCATTTGTGCGAGGAATCCACCAAAGAGCGCTGCTAATCCAACGAAGTGCAGTACGAGGAAAATATTACTGACTGCTTCCATGTCTACTCCCTAATTCTTAAGGCTCATGCTTGAAGACTCTGATCCGACCCTGAGCTATCGCGCTACCTATCAAGACAATTAAACCCCCAACTGGTTCATTCCAAGTCAGCGGCTCACCGAGTAAGGCAAATCCCAGTATCACAGCGACTAGAGGAGTTATATACGTGACGGTGCTAGCTAGTGATGCGCCCGCTAATTCAACATTCTTAAAGTTCCAAATGTATGCGATACCAGTTCCCAGGATTCCCAAAGCAAGAATCGATCCGATCGCATCGATTGATGGCTGGTAAGAGTCAATTCCGTGATAGATAAAAAATGGCAGGAGCGTGATCGCTGATAAGGAGACTTGAGTTGTCGCGAGCGTCTCTGGAGTCAATTTCCTGGGAATGATGTATTTCGATGAATATGGGTATGAGATTCCGTAGCAGAGCACCGCAAGCATGAGTGCGATAAACGCGCTCCAGGAGAATTTTCCAACCGACTCCCCCACCAGCAGTACGACCAGAACACCAACAAAGCCCAATCCGATTCCCAGCAAACGATTGGCAGTGAGTTTTTCGCTCCGAAAGATGAGCAAGATCATTAAGACGCTCATGATTGGGGTGAGCGCATTCATAATTCCCGCAAGTATTGAAGATACTCGTTCTTGAGCAAAAGCAAAGAGCACGCCAGGAAAGACATTAAGTAATAGTCCAATAATCCATAGATGTGCCAGGAGTTTGATATCCCACACCATGGTGATCTTCTTGAAGAAGACCACACACCAGAGCGAGAGTGCGCCGAGAAAACATCGTAAGAAGGCGACACCAACTGGAGTTAAAAATGTCAATGACTTCTCTATAAATAGAAAAGATGCTCCCCAAATAATTCCTAGCGCTATGTAAATCGGAAGCCAAATGCGCAACGGGTTAGCCGGAGCTGTAGTCACTACTTTGCTCGCGCTCGTTGGGTAATGGCATTTCCAATAATGACGATAACTCCACCCACTGGTTCATTCCAGGTGAGTGGTTCACTGAGCACAAGCACTCCAGCAAGCACTGCCACGATTGGCGTCACAAAGTTGACTGTTGCTGCGATAGAGCTGCCCACCAGCGAAATAATCCGATAATTCCAAGCGAAGGCAAAACCAGTAGCAAAAATGCCAAGCACTAACATCGCAAAAATAGGTCCCGCCGTGAAGTCATAGGAATTGAAGCCGTAGAGAATGAAACTTGGAAAGAGCACCACCGCAGCAATTGTCACTTGGATTGTTGCCAATGCCACTGGTGGGTAATTCTTCGGAGAGATGTACTTCGCAATTATCGGAGCAACTAATCCGAATGATGTCACCGCAAGAATAAGGAACAAGTATGCCCACCATGGCGCTGACTCGATATCCCAGATACCAAAGACCACAGCGACGCCAAAAAATGCAAGCAAGATTCCAAAAATTTGTATCGGCTTAACTGCTTCATGTTTGAAGAGCAAGAGCGTAAAGATCACTGCAAATATTGGCGACATTGCATTGACAATTCCAGTAAGCGATGAAGTCACTTCAGTTTGTGCAAATGGCACGATGACTACTGGGATGATGTTTGAGCAGAGTCCAATTAAGAAAATCCAACCAAAGACTGAGCGATCGCGCGGTATTGAGATTCCCTTATAAAAAAGGTAGCCCCAGAGAACTGCTGCACCGAGCAGATTGCGGATAAAGGCAATTCCAAATGGGCTAAAAACGGGTAAGGCAATCTCGATGAACATAAAGGAGAGGCCCCAGGTCAGGCTGAGTAGTAGGTATGGCACCAACCATCGCCTCGTCGTCAAACGAGCTACCTCGCTTCTCTGGGTACACCAATCTGCAGGGGTAATGGAATACTACTCAGGCAAAGCAAATAGTTGGAAAGTGGGCATCGTGGAGATAGTCAAACATTGGATCAACGGCGCAGAGGTTACGAGTTCAAGTGGACGACTTGGCGAAGTCTTCAATCCAGCACTTGGGAAAGTCACCAAGAATGTGGACTTTGCCGACATCGCGACTATCGATTCGGCTGTCGCGAATGCGAAAAGTGCATTCACCTCATGGAGTCAAACTTCATTAACAAAGCGTGTACAGATCCTCTTCGCATTCCGACATCTTCTTAATTCCAAGAAAGAAGAGCTCGCTGCGATCATCACCTCTGAACATGGAAAGGTGCTCTCCGATGCGCTCGGTGAAGTCACGCGCGGACTTGAGGTGGTTGAGTTTGCGTGCGGCATTCCCCATCTACTCAAAGGTGGTTACTCCGAAGGAGTGTCACAAGGAGTTGATGTCTATTCCATTCGCCAGCCGCTAGGCGTCTGCGCAATTATCTCTCCTTTTAACTTCCCCGCGATGGTCCCAATGTGGTTCTTCCCGATTGCCATCGCAGCTGGAAACACTGTTGTCATTAAGCCCAGCGAGAAAGATCCATCTGCAACCAATTTTGTTGCCAAGTTATGGAAAGAAGCGGGACTTCCTGATGGCGTATTCAATGTGATTCATGGTGACAAAGTTGCTGTTGATCGCCTCCTTGAGCATCCAGATATTTCATCAATCTCATTTGTTGGTTCGACGTCGATTGCAAAATATGTCTATGAAAATGGTACGAAGAATGGAAAGCGCGTTCAGGCACTAGGTGGAGCGAAGAACCACATGCTCGTGCTTCCTGATGCTGATTTGGACCTGACAGCTGATTCGGCAATCAATGCTGGCTTTGGATCTGCTGGTGAACGATGTATGGCAATCTCGGCGGTTGTGGCAGTCGACCCAATCGGCGATGAATTGGTGCAGAAGATTCAAGAGCGAATGCGCAAGCTCAAGACTGGAGATGGCACGAAAGGCACCGACATGGGGCCGCTGGTCACCAAAGTCCACCGTGACAAGGTCGCTTCCTATGTCGAAGCAGGCGTTAAAGAAGGTGCAAAGCTGGTTGAAGATGGTCGAAATAGCGCGATCGATGGCGCAAGTGATGGTTTCTGGCTTGGGCCAACGCTCTTTGATCATGTGCAGCCATCAATGTCTATTTATAAGGATGAAATCTTCGGACCAGTCTTAAGCGTGATTCGGGTGAAGAGTTATGAAGAGGGGTTGAATCTCATCAACTCACATCAATATGGCAATGGCACTGCGATTTTCACCAACGATGGTGGCGCGGCGCGTAAGTTTCAAAATGAAGTTTTGGTTGGCATGGTGGGTATCAACGTTCCGATTCCAGTGCCAGTTGCCTACTACTCATTTGGTGGGTGGAAGAATTCACTCTTTGGTGATTCCCATGCCCATGGCACCGAAGGGGTGCACTTCTTCACTCGCGGCAAAGTTGTAACTAGTCGTTGGCTTGATCCAAGCCATGGCGGCATCAACTTAGGTTTCCCACAGAATTAAAGTGCGAACCAAATAATTAGCGGGTGGTATCAACCACAATCTTGAATGCATTCTTGTCATTCAAGAGTCGATCGAAACCTTTCGTCACTACTTCATCGAGTGCGATGACATCGGTGAGCAATGGCTTGGTGTCGATTGATGGGCCAGCTAACAGCGCTATTGCTGCAGCAACATCTACATCCCACATATGCGCTGCTGTTCCTTGGATTCGCTTCTCACTCAGAACGAAATTAAGTAAGTGGAAACTCTCCTCCTCAGGGCGGAAACCCACTAATACCAGTGTGCCAGCATTGCGAATCTTCTCGAGTGATTTTGCGGTTGTTCCTTTTACGCCAGAACATTCAAGGAGCGAGTCAAATTCATCGTAATGTGCCCACTCTTTTTCGTTGAGAGGATTGAGCGTTTCAAAACCAAGTCCACGTGCGACCTCTTGGCGCACTGGATTTGGTTCGTATACGACCACCTGGGCTGCACCAAATGAGCGCGCGACTTGCGCAATCAGCAGACCTACCGTGCCACCTCCGGTGACGGCCACTCTAGTTCCAGGGATAGTGGGAACTTTATTCAATGCTCGAACTGCAACTGACATTGGTTCTGCAAAGACAGCAACATCTGCAGAGACATGGCTTGGTACTTCAATCCAGCGGGTGGGATCCGTTGCCATGAATTCAGCCATTCCACCATCGCAGGTAAGGCCAATACAATCGTAACTCTTACAGATTCCCTCTTCATGGCGATCGCAGTAATAACAATTCCCACAGCCGACAATCCCATCAGGGACGACCAAAGTTCCTGGTTTCAACTTTCCTAATGGATCTTCGATGACACGTCCAAGGTACTCATGACCAATAATCATCGGCATTCGATGTTTTGGGATGATGACTGGGCCAATCAAATACTCTTCCAAGTCGGTACCGCAGATTCCCACGCGCTCCATAGCGACCAATGTGTGACCTTCAGGCACTAACGGTTTAGGAACATCTTCAATTCGTAAATCCTTTGCACCGTGGAATCTTGCTGCACGCATTCTGCCTCCGCTTAACTCTTGAGAACTTGGAGTAGGCCTTCAACTGAATCTTCTACCATTTCCAAAACCTTTTCAAAGGCACGGTCAGTTAGGCCATAGGGATCAGGGACTTCCAACTGTTGCGCCTGTGGCCCGAGCGGGTCGATGTGGTGTAACGCAGGGTCAAATTGGCGCAAGTAGTAGACCTTCGCTGCATCTGCTGGGGTGTTCGCCAGGTTAAGGACATTTCTATAGTTACTTGAATCCATCACCAAAATCAGATCGCGCGTTGGGTAGAACTCGCGCGTAAATTGCTGCGCGATGTGGTCGTAGTCGTACCCGGCTCTCTTCCATGTTGCCTCCGAAGAGAAGTTGGGGCCTTCACCAATATGCCAGGAGCCGGTGCCTGCGCTATCGACATAAACGGTATGTGATGTGACTTCATGGCTCCGATTACTCAACACCGCGGCTGCCATTGGCGAGCGACAGATATTGCCCAAACAGACCATGCAGACTCGCAATTCACTCTTACGAGCGAGATCTAGTTGCATACGCACACGTGCAGCGAAGTCCATAAAGGCAAAGGTATCGCACACTGATAGATTTCATTCATGGAAAGTTGGCGCACTATTGCTGCTGTGGTGGGGATTCTGCTCGTCGCGGTCTATGCAATTGGCTCTGGTTTCTGGGTCAATAGCAACCCAGGTTGGTATTACTCGCTCAATAGACCATCATGGCAACCGCCAAGTTGGATCTTTGGAATTATCTGGCCGTATAACTTCATAATGCTTGGTATCGCTTCCTTTGTAGTCTCACGAAATCTTTCGCGAGCTCTAGTTCTTACTTGGTTGGGATTCTTCGCGCTCAGCGTTGTCGCTGCGCTGCTCTGGTCATACCTCTTCTATGTACCCCATAATTTAAATGGCGCGAGCGCGGCATTAATCACTACGGCTATCCTTACGATTCCATTAACTATCATTACTTTTAGAGCGTCGATTGGATATGGGCTAGCGCTACTGCCCTATCAAATCTGGGTAGCGATTGCTTCATCGCTTGCAGTGGGTTACGCAATCAAAAACTAAGCGGTTCGACGAATAACCTGTCCTGGTCGCTTGCCTTTATGTACCCCGTTGTGCACGACTATTTCACCGTTGACAATGACTGCAGTGATGCCATCGGGGTAGACCTGAGGCTTCTGGATTGTTGATTTGCTATCGACCGTATCGGCGTTGAAAAGCACGAGATCTGCGAAGTTACCTTCTTTGATTTCGCCGCGCTTTTGAATATTGAACCGATCGGCAACCTTTTTGGTCATCTTATGGATTGCTGTTTCCAGGGTGAGTGTGCCGAGCTCGCGCACGTGGTGGGCGAGATACTCGATATGTCCGCAATAGGGATGTTGTGAAGAGGTGACTTCAGAGAGCGCGCCATGGTCAGTGCTGGTGTAGCCATCAACGCCTAGCGAGAAATCCGGGTGGGAAATCATCTCCTTGAGATGATCATCGGTAAAGAGTTCGCCAACCATGATGAGGTTTAGGCATTGATCGCCAGCGGCAGCCATGATGTCGAAATAGCAATCCCATTCATCCTTGCCCAAGATTTCAGAGATGGCAGGGAATGAGAGCCCTTGCAGCTCAGGGAAATTGGGCGAACCTTCAAGATAAACACGATGCCATTGCCCTTTGTGAATGAAGCGCCAATAACGATCGCATTGCGTACGAAGCTCTTTGCGCTTCGATGGATCTGCGCATGCTTCTGCAATTGCTTTTGGTCCTAAATTGACCAAGTCACGAGGCAAGATCGCGTACATCGCACCGATTCCTTCACGGAATGGCGTGGTGTCGGCGGTAATGTCGAGCCCTTCCTTTTGGGCATTCTCCATAATGTCGACTGCACGACGCCATGCGTTTTGCGGTGCATTGGAGTCATGGCGCACGTTGAAGTGTGAGATCTGTCCACGGACTCCACCGGCGCGAGTGATATCAACAAATTCGTTAATTGCATCAAAGATTTCCGAATCTCGGTTACGAACGTGACTTGCATAAATTCCATCGTATTTTCCAACTGCGGTAATGATGTCCTTTAATTCCGCAGAGGTGGAGTAAGAGCCTGGGGCAAATTCAAGTCCAGAACTCAAACCCAGTGCACCTGCCTCCATACTATCTTCGATAAAATTCTTCATACCCTTTAATTGATCATCAGTGACTTTTTCTTCACCCATAATGCCCGCTGCTAAGCGAAGGCTGTTATGTCCGATGAGAAAAGCGAAATTGGTAGAAGTTTTCATCCGCTCCATCTCGGATAGGTACTCTCCAAAAGTACGCCAGGTTACTTCGCCTGTGTATGCGTAATTCTTGAGACGCTTTTCGGTAAAAGGAACTGAAACTTCGGAGAGTGGCGCGCTTGAGAAGCCACAGTTTCCTACGATCTCTGTAGTGACTCCTTGATGAACTGAGCTCTCATTGTCAGGGTTGGTGTGGAATGTGAAATCCGAATGGCTATGCGGGTCGATAAATCCCGGTGAGAGCGTTAATCCTGCTCCGTCAATCTCAACTGTTGCCGCAGCAACATTTCCAATGTTAGAGATCTTGCCATCGACAATTCCTACATCTGCTACATAGCGAGCTTTGCCTGTGCCATCAACAACGTGAGCCCCTCGAATAGCGATATCTAACATGTCCACTCATCCTTTGCATTGTTGGCAAGACCCTACTAACTATCTATACTCTGTCAAGACTTTTCGACTTAGTTTTGGACCCTTAATAGAGATTTACAGAGAGATGTAGAGAGGATTGAAGTGAAAATCACCGAAATCAGAATTGCTGGCCTCAGAGGTGCA
>CAYQLC010000015.1:20057-37226 GCA_964418325.1 uncultured Bifidobacterium sp. | reverse complement strand
TTACCTTGACCTTTGACAAGCGGCCCAAGCCGCTTTTCCCCTTTGAAAAATAGAGGAAAATCTTCTTTGGAGCGGGTGACCGGGATCGAACCGGCACAGCTAGCTTGGAAGGCTAGAACTCTACCATTGAGCTACACCCGCGTTTTTGGCGCGTTATCGCTATGCGACTTCAGGCCCTAGACTACTGCCTTCATCAACGGGGCGTAGCGTAGTGGCTAGCGCGCCTGGTTTGGGACCAGGAGACCGGAGGTTCGAATCCTCTCGCCCCGACAAGTCAAGCAAGAGTAAGTGCTGGTAAGTAACTCAAATACAAGGGAGCCCGTTCGTGAAGAGCGCTGTAGAGATTCTTAGCCCCACCCGCGTTCGCCTCACCGTCGATGCCCCGTTCTCCGACCTCGAACCTCACTTTGCTAAGGCTTACAAAGAGATCGCCAACAAAGTTTCAATCCCTGGCTTTCGTAAGGGGAAGATCCCAGCCGCGCTCATCGACCAACGAGTTGGTCGCGCCGTCGTTCTCGACGAAGCCATCAATATCGCGCTGCCACAGTTATATGTAGCCGCCGCTCAAGAACATGATGTGCGAGTACTAGGTCGACCTGAAGTCGACATCAAAGAACTCGTTGATAACGAGAAACTCTCCTTCACGGTCGAAGTTGATGTTCGTCCAAAGTTAGAACTCCCGGATCTCTCAGAGATGAAGTTGACGGTAGATGCTGTCGAAATCTTGGATGCCGAGATCGATGAGCAAGTCGAGTCGCTACGTATTCGTTTCGGAACCCTTACAACGGTCGAGAAGAAAGCCGAGAACGGAGATTTCGTCTCACTTAATCTCATCGCCAAGGTAAATGGTGAAGTGGTCGATGGTGGCACGGCAAACAACATCTCTTATGAAGTCGGCAGTGACAAAATGCTTCCAGGACTTGATGAAGCCCTACAGGGAATGAATGCCGGAGAGACCAAGACTTTCCAAACTGAACTCTTCGGGGGCGAGCCGGGATCTGGTGGCGAAGTAGGCGATGTTGAGGTCACTCTCAATGCTGTGAAGAAACGCGAACTTCCACCTCTTGATGATTCCTTTGCCGCTCTGGCAAGCGAGTTCGAGACTCTCGATGAACTTCGTGCCGATTTCAAAACCCGCTTAGAGCGTGTGAAATCTCTCGAGCAAGGCGCACAGGCGCGCGACCTTCTTGTCGAGGAATTGCTCGCCAAGGTAGAGATTCCGATCCCCGAGAGCTACGTCCTTGCCGAGACCGAGGAGCACCTCAAGGGCGAAGGACGCGAGAGCGATGATGCACATCGCGCTGAAGTTGATTCAGACCTTCGCAAGTCCCTCAAGAACAACTTCCTCCTCGATGCAATCGTCGATCAAGAGAAGGTCGAAGTGAGCGAAGAGGAATTGAGCGAATTTATCGTCCGCACCGCCATGCGCTATGGCATGCCTCCCGATCAGTTCGCCAACGAGGTCGCCAAGGCAGGTCAGCTCTCATCCCTAGTCGCCGATGTCGCACGGAGCAAGGCGCTCGCCGTAGTCCTGGGGCGAGCAAAGATTGTCGACAAGAATGGCAAGAGCGTAGATATCGAAGCGCTTCGCCCACAGCTTCAGAAATAAATCTGCCCCTCGAATATGCCCTGAGCGAACAAGGGTCACTTTCCGGAAGTAAAAGCCGCAAGTGGTTGTTAGGGTAATTACATTACTTACGAGAAAGCAGGCAGACCGTGGGACTAATAACCCCTGATAGCCCAGTAGCGCGTGGAGCGCGATCGGGTGGGCAACTCGATGACGAGGTTTACCACCGACTACTCCAAGAGCGAATCATCTTCTTAGGCTCAGTCGTTGAAGATTCCATGGCAAATGCCATTGCAGCTCAGCTGCTTTTGCTCGCCGCCGAAGATTCCGAGAAGGATATTTACCTCTACATCAACTCACCTGGTGGTTCCATCAGCGCAGGTATGGCGATCTACGACACGATGCAATACATCAAGAACGATGTTGCAACCGTTGCGATGGGTCTTGCTGCTTCGATGGGACAGTTCCTACTCTGTGCCGGCGCTCCAGGAAAGCGATATGCACTTCCACATGCCCGCATCATGATGCACCAACCATCTGGTGGTATCGGTGGAACTGCAAGTGATATCAAGATTCAAGCCGAGCAAATGGCCGCCACTAAGAAATCAATGGCAGAGCTCATCGCCTTCCACACTGGCCAGACAATCGACACGATTCAAGAAGATTCTGATCGCGATCGCTGGTTTACGGCAGAGCAAGCAAAAGAGTATGGCTTCGTCGATCACGTAGTTCGTTCAGCTCGACAAGTTTCTGGAAGCGGAGGAACCCAGCGATGAGTGAAATAATGAAGCCAGGTGAATTTTCTAATCGTTACGTTCTCCCTGTAATCGAGGAGAAGACCTCGTACGGATTCAAGCGCATGGATCCCTATACAAAACTCTTCGAAGAGCGGATCATCTTCTTGGGAACTCCAATCGATGACACCGTGGCAAACGATGTCATGGCGCAGTTGCTCACACTCGAATCGATGGATCCAGATCGAGATATCATGCTGTACATCAACTCACCTGGTGGCTCGTTCACAGCGCTCACAGCAATCTACGACACAATGCAATTTGTTCGCCCGGACATCATGACCATCTGCCTTGGTCAAGCAGCATCTGCTGCCGCTGTGATCCTCACCGGTGGAACTAAGGGCAAGCGATATGCCCTCGAGAACTCGCGCATTCTGCTCCATCAACCCTCCAGTGAAGGTGGCGGACAGGGCTCAGATATCGAAATTCAGGCGAAAGAGATTATGCGTATGCGCGACCTGCTCGTGGATATGTTGGCAAAGCACTCCAACCGCAGCTCTGAGCAGATCACCAAAGATATCGACCGCGACAAGATCCTTACTGCGCAAGAGGCAGTTGAGTGGGGCCTAATCGACCAGGTCCTCTCCACCCGTAAAGCCAATAGCGCCAAGTAAACCCTCGACCATCGCGTCCTCTAATAGCGAACAGAAAACGACGATAAAGCCCGGCGAAAGTCGGGTTTTATCCGTACCCTTTACTTAAGCATTTATGGGGATCTGAAGGGAGTGCACCATGCCGCGTATCGGTGAAAGCAGTGAATTGCTGAAGTGCTCCTTTTGTGGCAAATCTCAGAAGCAGGTCAAGAAGCTCATCGCTGGTCCTGGCGTGTACATCTGTGACGAGTGCATAGAACTCTGCAATGAAATCATCGTCGAAGAACTCTCTACTGCAAGTGCAGTCTCCCTTCAAGAACTTCCTAAGCCCCATGAGATCTTTGAATTCCTCAATCAATATGTAATTGGGCAAGAGCGCGCAAAGAAGTCGCTCTCGGTTGCGGTCTATAACCACTACAAGCGAATTCAAGGTGGCGAAAGCGCTCGCGAAGGCGCAGTCGAGTTAACAAAGAGCAACATCCTCCTGCTCGGACCAACGGGTTGCGGCAAAACGCTCCTTGCTCAAACACTTGCACGAATGCTTAATGTTCCCTTTGCCATTGCTGATGCCACCGCGCTCACCGAAGCGGGTTATGTTGGCGAAGATGTCGAAAATATTTTATTGAAGTTGATTCAAGCAGCAGATTTCGATGTGAAGCGTGCCGAGCGTGGAATTATTTATATCGACGAGATCGACAAGGTTGCGCGCAAGAGTGAAAATCCATCCATCACCCGAGATGTATCTGGTGAAGGTGTCCAACAAGCCCTACTGAAAATTATTGAGGGCACTACCGCTTCGGTACCACCGCAGGGTGGTCGTAAGCACCCACATCAAGAGTTCATTCAAATCGACACCACCAATGTGCTTTTCATTGTCGGTGGCGCCTTCGCAGGCCTAGACAAGATTATTGAAGCGCGCATGGGGGGCAAGGGACTTGGCTTCAACGCAACTCTACAAACAGCAGCCGAGCGAAATGCCAGCGATATTTTCAGCAACGTTCTCCCAGAAGATCTGTTGAAATTTGGCATGATCCCTGAGTTTGTCGGGCGACTCCCAGTCATTACGAGCGTGGATGCGCTCGATCATGATGCCTTGATGCAGATCCTCACTGAACCAAAGAATGCGCTCACCAAGCAGTACCAAAAGCTCTTTGAGCTCGATGGAGTCGAGTTGGAATTCACTCCCGAAGCCCTTACCGCAGTTGCTGAACAGGCGATCAAGCGCGGTACTGGTGCACGTGGACTGCGCGCCATCATGGAAGAGGTCCTCTTGACCGTGATGTTCGATACCCCGAGCCGAAAAGATATTGCCCGCGTGATTATCACCGCTGAATCAGTGACTGAGCAGGCGCCGCCGACGCTCGTCCTTCGAGAAGATGGAGGCGCTGAGAAAAGCGCCTAAGATTGCCCGTTATGGCAGCTGATCAGGAATTACCAACGCACTTTTCGCCTGCCGACTTAGAAGCACCGCTCTACCAGAGTTGGCTAGATCGAAATTACTTTGCTGCAGATGCCACTTCCGAAAAGAAACCCTTCTGCATAGTTATCCCGCCACCAAATGTCACCGGAAGTTTGCACATCGGCCACGCACTTGATCACACTCTGCAAGATACCCTCACCCGTCGCCGAAGAATGCAAGGGTATGAAGCGCTTTGGTTACCGGGAATGGATCATGCTGGAATCGCAACCCAAAATGTTGTCGAAAAGCAATTAGCGCAACAGAATAAATCACGACATGACTTAGGGCGTGAAGAGTTCGTTAAGAAAGTTTGGGAGTGGAAGTCAGAATCTGGCGGTGCAATTCTTGGACAGATGAAGCGCCTAGGTGACAGCGTCGACTGGAGCCGGGAACGTTTCACGATGGATGAAGGACTTTCTCGAGCCGTCCTTACAATCTTTAAGCGCCTCTACGAGAAAGAATTGATTTATCGCGCTGAGCGAATCATCAATTGGTGCCCACGTTGCTTGACCGCTCTGAGTGATATCGAAGTTGAACATAGCGACGACGCTGGCGAATTCGTTCAAGTTCGTTATGGCGATGAGAATCTCAATATCACCGTCGCAACTACGCGCCCTGAAACGATGCTTGGTGATGGAGCGGTGGCGGTACATCCTGACGATGATCGCTACAAAGACATGATTGGTAAGGAAGTTTTACTTCCGCTCGTTAATCGAATGATTCCTATCATCGCAGATGAGTTGGTCGAGCCAGAATTTGGAACTGGAGCAGTCAAAGTCACGGCGGCCCATGACCCTAATGATTTTGAAATGGGGCGTCGTCACAATGTTCCGATGATTGTGATTATGAACGAGCACGGAGTTATGGAGGGCACCGGCACTGAGTTTGATGGCATGGATCGCTTTGATGCCCGTAAGGCAGTGGTGGAGCGGTTACGTGAGATGGGGCGAATTGTCTCGGAGAAGCGCCCCTACATTCACGCTGTCGGTCATTGCTCGCGCTGCGACACGACCGTGGAGCCTCGACTTTCGATGCAGTGGTTCGTCAAGGTTGCACCGCTTGCCAAAGCTGCAGGAGATGCCGTTCGCAGTGGACTGGTGACGATTGAACCCGAAGAGTTAGCTCCGCGATATTTTGAATGGGTCGACAACATGCACGATTGGTGCATCAGTCGCCAATTGTGGTGGGGTCATCGAATTCCGGTTTGGTATGGGCCCAATGATGAGGTGCGTGTCATCGGGCCCGATGAGAGCGCTCCAGAAGGCTGGGTTCAAGATCCAGATGTCTTGGATACTTGGTTCTCCTCTGCGCTCTGGCCATTTTCCACCTTAGGTTGGCCCGATAACACCGAAGATCTCAAAAAGTTCTATCCCACTAGCGTCTTAGTAACTGGATACGACATTCTCTTTTTCTGGGTTGCCCGCATGATGATTTTCGGATTATTTGCAATGGATGGCAAGCCACCATTTCACATCATCGCTCTCCACGGACTGGTGCGCGATAAACATGGCAAAAAGATGAGTAAGTCACGTGGCAACACAATTGATCCTCTGGAATTCATGGATAAATACGGTGCAGATGCGCTCCGATTCTCGCTGGCGCGTGGCGCAAATCCTGGAACGGACCAAGCCCTTGCCGAGGAGTGGGTAGCAGGCTCCCGAAACTTTGCGACCAAACTGTGGAATGCCTCGCGCTTTGCCCTTCTTAACGGAGCAACCACATCCCGTGCACTTCCAAATCCTAGGGAGCTTTCCCAGATTGATAATTGGATTGTTTCTCGACTGCACCAGACAATCAAAGAAGCTGATGATTATTTTGAACGATTTGAATTCGCAAAAGCATGTGAAGTTATTTACCACTTTGCCTGGGATGACTTCTGTGATTGGTACCTAGAACTCTCTAAATCTTCAATCAATCAAGGTGGTGCAGCGGCCGAGAACGCCCAAGCGGTCATTGGCCACGTACTTGATAATCTCTTGCGCATTCTCCATCCAGTAATGCCATTTATCACTGAAGCCCTGTGGAAACGTCTGACCGGAGGCGAGAGTTTGGTTATCGCACAATGGCCAAAGGCGCTCGAAGATCGGATTGATGCTCAAAACAACGCGGCGATGGAAGAGGTAAAGACGCTCATCACTGAAGTCCGACGATTCCGCAATGATCAGGGCGTCAAGCCGTCGGCGCCGATACCAGGTCGATTCAATGGCATGGAAAAGAGCGCTATTTCCCCCTTTGAGCAGGCTATCCGCGGAGTACTACGGATTAGCGTTCCGGATAGTTCCTTCACTGCCTCAGGGTCAATTCTTGTCGGAGCAATTACATGCGAATTTGACCTCTCTGGAACTGTCGATGTTGCCGCAGAACGTGCTCGGTTACAGAAAGATCTTGTTGTAGCCCAGAAAGATCGCGAAACCGCGCGGGTCAAACTTGATAACGCTGACTTTATGGCGAAAGCCCCAGAGAAAGTAGTTGCCACTATAAAGGCTCGACTCGAAGAGACTGATCAAGATATCGCGCGCATCACCGAGCAACTCAGCAAACTTCCTGGGTAAAGAGTCGCTCATGTCCAGTGATATCCAATCTCGATTTGTAGAAATTACTAACGAGCTCAACAGTCGATGGCCCGAGAGTCGAATCGAACCCACGCTCGATCGAATCACATTACTTCTTGATTATCTCGGGAATCCACAAGAGAGTTTTCGGTCAATCCATATCGCCGGCACAAATGGTAAGACTTCAACATCTCGGATGATTGATTCGCTTCTTCAAGCATTTGGAATTCGCACTGGACGCTATACCAGCCCGCATCTGGAAGATATTCGCGAACGCATTTCGCTCAGTGGTGAACTCATCACACCTGAGTTCTTCGTTTACATCTACGAAGATATCAAGCCATATATCGAGTTGGTTGATTCACAGTCAGAACATCCACTCTCGTTTTTTGAGGTGTTAACCGCGATGGCATATGCCGCATTCGCGGATGCGCCGATTGATGTCGCTATCATTGAGTGCGGAATGGGCGGAGCATGGGATGCCACCAACGTCATTGATTCTGACGTTTCGGTGATGACACCTATCGGATTAGACCATCAGGAATATCTGGGAAACACCATCGCCGAGATAGCCCAGACAAAAGCTGGAATTTTCCGCTCTGGAAAGCCCTCCGTACTCGCCCATCAAAGCCGGGAAGCAGCCGAAGTATTAATACGCGAGGGCGCGCTGGTCGAGTCCATCCCACTCCGGGAGGGATTAGATTTCGCGTTGCTCAATCGAGATGTTGCAGTCGGCGGACAACTTCTTACTATTCAAGGCATCGGTGGGACATACGATGAAATCTTCCTACCATTGCATGGTCGCCATCAAGCATCTAATGCAACCCTAGCTCTCACTGCTGTGGAGGCTTTCCTAGGCGGAGGCGCCCAGCGACTTGACGTTGATGTTGTTCGAGATGGTTTTGCCCACGTTTCTTCACCTGGACGATTAGAAGTAATACACCGAAATCCGACAGTGATAATCGATGCTGCACATAATCCACATGGAGTCGCTGCATTGCGTGAAGCACTGAGCGAGGAGTTTGCTTTCGATAAATTGATTGCAATCGTCGCAATTTTGGAAGATAAAGATGTCACCAATTTCCTAGCCGAACTATCTGGTGTAGTCGATGAAGTGATCGTTTCTGAGAACTCATCAATCCGTGCGCTTCCAACCGAGAAGCTTTTCGAAATTGCTAGCGAGATATTTGACGAAGGTACGGTCACTTCCGCGGGTTCGATTAAGCGAGCCATCGAGCTGGCTTTTGATCGGGCAAGTCATCCGACGCAATCAGTCGGTATCCTCGTGACGGGCTCTGTAGTGACTGCAGGACAGGCTCGATCTCTATTAAAGAAGGGTGATTGATAATGCGAGTTCTCGGCTCGACAGTTCTTGTGATGGAGTCATTGACCATGGGGTTTGCGCTCTTGATTGCCATGAATTCATCTGACACCTGGGAGCTAGCAGTGGGTGGCGTTGTAGCAATTCTCCTTATGCTCACGCCCGGCTTGCTGAAGCGAAAGTCAGGCTGGGTACTTGGCTCTGCGCTCCAAATTCCGGTCGTTGGTTACGGGATGGTGGTCACAATGATGTACTTCCTTGGTGGGATTTTTGCTCTCCTTTGGGTGGCTGCAATCATCGTTGGTCGGGCCGGGGAGGCTGCCCGCGCTCGTCTGACCCCTCAATGAGCCATTAGGCTGTGCCTATGGAACGGACTCTTGTCTTAATCAAACCTGATGGGGTTCGTCGTAATCTCGTAGGCGAGGTCATCGCCCGGATCGAACGAAAAGGTTATGTAATCGCCGATATTCGCATGATGCAGGCTGATCGAGCTCTGCTTGAAAAGCACTATGCAGAACATGTTGGTAAACCGTTCTATGAGCCTCTTGTCGAATTCATGCTTTCGGGACCAATCGTCGCTTTGATTGCCGAAGGAAATCGAGTAATTGAAGGTTTTAGATCTCTTGCTGGTGTTACTGACCCAACTGTTGCAGCCCCTGGAACTATTCGCGGTGACCTAGCGCGCGATCAGGGAACTAAGGTTGTACAAAATATTGTTCATGGTTCTGATTCTGCAGAATCGGCAGAGCGTGAAATTGCACTCTTCTTCGGAGGTAAGTAATGGCAAAGACGATGTCTTTCATCGGTCGCGATATGGCAATCGATCTCGGAACCGCAAATACATTGGTTTATGTACGCGGTCGTGGCATCGTCCTTAATGAGCCATCCGTGGTTGCAATTAATCAAGATACCGGTGGGATTCTTGCTGTAGGCCTTGAGGCAAAGAAGATGATTGGTCGTACCCCTGGAAATATCGTTGCGATACGACCGCTCAAAGATGGTGTTATCTCTGACTTTGATACCACTGAGCGAATGCTTCGCTACTTCATTCAAAAAGTTCATAAACGTCGCCACTTTGCCAAACCTCGGTTGGTGGTCTGCGTCCCCTCAGGAATAACTGGAGTTGAACAGCGGGCTGTGAAAGATGCTGGCTATGCAGCTGGAGCGCGCAAGGTCTACATCATTGAAGAACCGATGGCTGCTGCAATCGGTGCCGGACTTCCTATCCATGAACCAACCGGAAATATGGTCGTTGATATTGGTGGCGGAACTACCGAAATTGCCGTTATTTCATTGGGTGGAATCGTGACTGTTCAGTCGATTCGAGTTGGTGGCGATGAGCTCGATCAATCCATCATTACCTGGATCAAGCGGGAATACTCGCTATTACTGGGCGAGCGCACAGCTGAAGAGATAAAGATGGCAATTGGTTCAGCATTTCCTGCCGTGGGCGAACCAGATGCTGAGATTCGTGGCCGTGATTTGGTAACCGGTTTACCTAAGACGATTCTGGTCACAGCCGAAGAGATCCGTAAGGCAATCGATGAACCTGTCTCTCGTATTGTCGAAGCGGTGAAGACGACCCTGGATAGTTGTCCGCCCGAACTCTCCGGTGACATCATGGATCGTGGCATCGTGCTCACTGGTGGTGGCGCACTGCTCCATGGTCTTGATGAGCGACTTCGCCACGAAACGGGAATTGCAGTTCATATTGCGGAAAACCCATTAAATGCGGTGGTAATGGGTACGGGTCGTTGTATCGAGGAGTTCGAAGCCCTTGAGAAGGTTCTTATCTCCGAGCCTCGCAGATAACAGCCTCGACGTCATCGGCTGAAAGTGGGGTGAAGCGTTGGCAGCACCAGATAAATCTCGCTCACGTTTCTTTCTCATTGCTCTTTTAGTTACCGCACTAATTATCGTTACCTTGGATTTGCGGGGGAGCGTACCCGGTCAGACTTTTCGGGGAATCACCAATACGGTGCTTGCACCTTTTCAATCACTCTTTCGCTTCTTTTATGACCCAATAAGTAATTTCGTTTCAGAGGCATCAAACCTGGGTCGAAGCGCTGACAAGATTAAGGATCTTGAGCAAAAGAATGCGGCGCTTGAGGAGGAGTTGAGTAGGTTCAACGTTGCAAAACGGGAGCTTGGGCAATTAAAGGATGTCTTGGACCTGGCAGCAGCCGGACGTTACAAAAGCCTTCCGGCCCGAGTGATTGCTGCAGGTTCTGCGGCAGGATTTTCTCGAACAATAGAGCTCGATGTAGGTACTCGTGATGGCGTGCAGACCGATATGACAGTGATTGCTGGCGCTGGGTTGGTCGGTCGGATTATTTCAGTGAGCAGCAATAGCTCTATTGCGCTACTTCTTGATGATGAGACTTTCAAAGCCGGAATTCGCATGGAAGCAACAGGCATTCTTGGCGTGATCTCTGGTACCGGTAACAGCGAACTTTCCCTAACGCTCTTTGACTCTTCTTCGACATTGAAAGCTGGAGATCGGATGGTGGCGCGCGGCAGTAGCAATAGCCGCCCCTTCGTACCCGGTGTCCCGATTGGCACCGTCATTTCGGTCGATCAGAACTCAGGCACCTTGACGAAAACTGCTTTAGTCAAACCCTTCGTGAATCTCAATGCGCTAGAGGTAGTCGCCGTAGTAACCGGGCGAGTAAAAGTTAATCCGCGTGATTCACTCTTGCCACCGGCACCAAAGCCAACCCCAACGCCAACGGTAACTGTGTACATCACACCATCACCAGAGCCCTCTGCCTCAAAGAGTAAGAAGGCGAATTAGTCGTGCGCAAGACGCTCTTCTTCCTACCGATAGCAATCATTGCTCTTGCGTTACAGAATGCAGTAGTTGCGCGCATTCCTTTTCCGTTTGCTGATCCATCAATCTTTTTAATTGTGGTGTTGGCCTGGGCATTCTTAGAAGCGCCGGAGTTTGCCGCGCTTCAGGGATTTATTGCAGGGTTACTCCTCGACCTCAATCCTCTCTCGGTCGGATTAATCGGCCATTGGGCCTTTGTATTGGCAGCTGTCTGTTACGCAACCTCGGAGATGGGGGTGCAACTACGTTCGAGTCGTCGTGCACCATTGACGTTGACGGTGACGGTTACTGGAGCGCTGCTCCTTGCTCTTATTCTCTTTGCGGTAACTAGTTGGTTGATTAGCGCGGAGCAAGGCCTTTCATTCTCTAGAACCACTCCTGGTGTATTGCTCTGGTCGGCACTTCTGACGCCTCTCTTATCACCATTGATAATTCGGTTATCTCACTTCGCACAAGGAATAGGCGTTCGCAATGGGTGAGCGTTCTCGATATGCGACCATCTTTGTGCAGATCCTGCTCTTCTCATTGATGGCTGCGCTGCTTGGACGACTCTTTTACTTGCAAGTCGCTGCAACCGAGAAGTATCAGGATGCAGCGCTGGAAATCCAGAGTCGGAATGTTGTTACCCCTGCAACTCGAGGAATGATTCTCGACAGTAGTGGTAGGCCCTTGGCGCTAAATCGAGTGGGCTTGGTAATCACAGCCGATCGATCGATTCTTGATAAAGAGCCAGATCGTGGCATCGCCTCATTGAAGGCGACGGCAAAGGTTTTGAAGATGCCTTACGCAGAGGTCTTCGGCAAGACTCGGTTATGTGGCGAAAAAGTCGACCCCTCACTAACCGGAGGTGCCCGCTGTTGGAACGGTTCGCGCTATCAACCGATTCCCATCTCAGTCGATGCCACTGAAGAGGTTGCTTTGGCGATTGTCGAACATGCCGAGCGCTATCCAGGCGTGAGCGCATCACCTCAAGGCTTTCGATATTACCCAGGAACAGAAGGTGTCAATGGAGCGCACCTTCTTGGATATGTTGGGCCGGTTAGCGAAACAGAATTGACTGCTAGTGCCACACGCAAGTATTACCTCAATGAAAATCTTGGCAAAGCTGGGTTAGAGAAGGTGTATGACAATGACCTTCGTGGCGTTCCTGGGGTTAAGACCATCGTCGTTGATCGAAAAGAGTCGGCCACAAGCGTGCTCAAAGATACGAAAGCTATTCCAGGCAACCATCTTGTCACCAGTATTGACGCTAAATTGCAGGCTGTCGTAGAGCGCGAGTTGGTTGCGGCTATCGCGCGCGCTCGTTCTGGAACAGTCGACAAGAAGGGCGCTCGCAAGGCAGATAGCGGCGCAGCAGTTGTCATGGATATTAAGACGGGGCGAATACTGGCGATAGCTTCTTACCCAACATACGATCCAAATATTTGGGAGCAGGGAATAACCGAAAAACAGGCGAAAGATCTCTTCAGCGCAAAAGCAGGGGTCCCAGCGCTCTCTAGAGCTCTACAAGGGACCTTTGCACCAGCATCTGCATTTAAGGTCATCTCCGTCGCAGCAGCTGCAGAGGCTGGATATGACATGAATGGTATGTACGACTGTCCTGCAGATTTTCAAGTAGGTACTCGAAAATTTCGAAACTATGAGAGCAAAGGAGCTGGACGAATCTCAATGGAGAAGGGCATTGCAATCTCCTGTGACACGCTCTGGTATGAGATTGCCTATCGAGAATGGTTGAAGGATGGTGGATTGCGCCCTAAGAAAGAACCAAATGATTATTTTTACAAAGCTGCAGCAGGCTTTCATGTAGGAAAACGAACTGGAATTGATTTACCTTCAGAATCCGCTGGAAGATTGGCCGATCGCCAGTGGCGCGCCAAATGGTACGAACGAAATAAAGATTTCTTCTGTAATTACGAAAAACGCGCCAAGAAACCTCAACTCACTCCATATTTAATTGCTATTGCAAAAGAGAATTGTGTCGACGGTGGCAAGATTCGTGCCGGTGATGCGGTCAACTTCGCTATCGGTCAGGGTGATACGACGATGACGCCCCTGCAAATGGCACAAATTTATGCAGCAATTGCAAATGGTGGAACGATGTGGAAACCCACGGTGGGTCGAGCAATCATCACTCCCACTGGTGAGTTGGTCCGCGAAATCGAACCTGAAAAAGTTGGGAAACTCCCCGTCGATAAGAAAACGCTCTCGTTTCTCCGAAAATCACTACGAGCGGTGATTACCGAGGGTACTGCGCAGTGGCGTTTCCAAGGTATGCCCATTGAGGTCAGTGGCAAAACGGGGACGGGCGAGGTGTACGGAAAGAATCCAGATGGGTCGAGCAAGGACACCACATCGTGGTTTGCCAGTTATGCCCCCTCCAAAGCTCCGCGATATGCAGTGGTGATGATGATCAGCCAAGGTGGAACTGGTTCAGGCACCTCAGGCCCATCAGTGCGAAAGATCTTCGAAGCGATTTTTGGAGTACAGGGTCAGCAGGTTGTTAGCGAACAAGCAATCTTTCCTTCGGCGCCACCCTCCCAGATCCCACGTCGCCCATTGGTCGCGCAACCATGACCAACCTCAACGTACGAAGCAAACGCTCGCGCTTTGAGCGAGTGGCGATTGTGGATCGATTCGATATCCCTCTCTTACTTGCGGTGGCAGCTTTACTCGGTATCGGAATCTTGTTGGTTTACGCGGCAACACGCGATTGGTTTGCCTCTTTTGGTGGGGATCCGGAGTATTACCTCAAACGCCATGCTCTCAATATTGTCATCGGTCTCTTGCTCGCCTTTGGTACCACTTTGATCGACTATCGCTTGCTTCGCGCTTACACGCCGATACTTTGGGGCGTTGCGGTCTTAGGTTTGATTGCAGTTCTTATTCCTGGAATCGGCACCACGGTAAATGGTGCGCGTGCATGGATTGCGCTACCTGGTGGATTGCAGATTCAACCTGCTGAACTTGCAAAGATCGCGATTATCGTCGGTATGGCGATGATCCTTGCCGAAAAGCATGATGGATACGAAGAGCCACAGGCCATCGATGTGCTGCAAGCGCTCGCCGTCGCAGCAATCCCTATCTTGTTGATTGTGCTTCAACCAGATCTTGGTACTACTGCGATTATTGGAGCCTCAGTTGTAACGATGATTGCTGTCTCCGGCGCACAATTGCGGTGGAGCCTTGGATTAATTGGATTAGCTGGCATAGGCGCTTTTGCTGCAATAAAACTCGGAGTAATAGCAGATTATCAATTGAATCGATTGCAATCTTTTGTTGATCCCACTGCAGACCCTCAAAGCACTGGCTATCAATTGCGCCAGGCTCGAATAACAATTGGCTCTGGTGGGCTCTTTGGAAAAGGCTTGTTTAACGGACCGCAAACAAGTGGTCGCTTCGTACCAGAACAACAGACTGATTTCATCTTCACCGTTGCGGGGGAGGAATTAGGTTTTGTCGGATGCGCAATCATCGTCGCTCTATATGTAGTTCTGTTGTGGCGGGCATTTGTGATTGCTCGACGTGCCAATGATCTCTTTGGCAGACTTGTCTGCCTTGGCGTGACAGCATGGTTTGGCTTTCAAATCTTTGAAAATATTGGGATGACTCTCGGACTTGCCCCGATGACGGGAGTACCTCTTCCCTTACTCTCCTATGGCGGTTCGAGTATGTTCGCGACCTTGATTGGTATAGGACTTTTGCTCAATATTCGCGCTCGGAGCTAGTTATCTGCCATACTTAGGGGGAGCGCAGCCTCGAGGTGAGCACATCTCGGTGGCGCGACCAAAGATTTTTTAGTACCGAAAGATGCAGTAACACCGAGAATTAGTTCTACCTAGGTAGAACGTGAAATGAGCACAGCATGGCTGCACCAGCGCGTAAGCGTGTTTTGAAAAAAGTCGCCGCAAAGAAAAGTAGCGAGAACCCATCATCAACTTCATCAGCATCGACCAGTGACGCAAAGGCAAAACCTGCCAAGGCTGCTAAAGCTAGCTCTCCTGCAAAGACTGCAAAGAAGAAGAGCGCTGCTGTCGCCGAGGCTCCAGCTCCAAAGGAGAGCACCGCTTCAGCCAAGGTGAAAAAGGGCGTCGTGCCCGTGCCAATCTTCCAAGCCCCCGCGACCAAGCCAGCGAGCAAAAAAGCAGCGCCAGCGAAGAGTGCGCCTACATCAGAGAGTGCGGCAAAAGAGCAGCAAGATAAGCGGGAGCAGGTTGATTCTGGGCTTGCTAGTGAAGGCCGTTCCAGACATCGCAATCGTCGGCGCGGAGGACGGGGTCGCGGACGTAATCGCCATCAAGATCAGAGCGATGCTCAATCCTCAGAGAACGAAAGCACCGATGAACTCAGCGAGAACGACGAGGGTTCAGCTACCCATCGTCGCCGACGTCGCCGCGTAGCAGGTGCTGGCGCAGTCGAAGAGCAAACAATTGTCGAAGATGGCATCGTCACTACTATTAAAGTGCGCGAGCCGAAATCTCGTTCCGAGCGTAATTCTGAGCGTAATGATGAGGCGTCATCAACTCGAGTTGATAAGCGAGGGCGTCGTCGAGACCGGGATAGGGACCGAGACCGGGACAGAGATAGAGATAGAGAGCACCCACGTTCCTTCCATGGCAATCGTCGACCAGCGGTCATCACCGAATCTGAATTCTTGGCTCGTCGAGAGAATGTCGATCGAACGATGCTCGTACGACAAACGGGAGATCGAACTCAGATTGCAGTTCTTGAAGATAAAATTTTGGTTGAGCATTACGTTAATCGCGCATCAAGTACCTCATATGTAGGAAATGTGTACTTAGGCCGAGTCCAGAATGTTTTACCAAGCATGGAAGCGGCATTCGTTGACATCGGAAAGGGTCGTAACGCAGTCCTCTACGCAGGCGAGGTCAATTGGGATGCAGCAGGTTTAGCTGATGGCACTCCGCGCAAGATCGAACTTGCTCTAAAGACGGGACAGCCGGTTCTCGTTCAAGTGACTAAGGATCCAATTGGTCAAAAAGGTGCTCGTCTAACAAGTCAGATCTCCCTGCCCGGTCGATATCTTGTCTATGTTCCCGCAGGCGGCATGAGTGGAATAAGTCGTCGATTGCCAGAGAATGAACGAACTCGCCTCAAATCAATCTTGAAGAATTTGGTCCCCGATGAAGCTGGCGTAATTGTTCGTACCGCCGCAGAGGGCGCAACCGAGGAGGAACTTACTCGCGATGTCGCTCGACTTCAGGCGCAATGGGAGGTCATCGAGCAAAAAGCGAAAGATCCAAGCGCAAGCGCACCCTCGCTGCTTTACGCAGAGCCTGACTTAAATATCCGAGTAGTTCGCGATATCTTCAATGAGGATTTCCGCACCTTGCACGTTCAAGGCGATGATGCGTGGGATGAAATCAATAGTTACCTAAGCTTTGTTGCTCCTGATTTGGTTCAGAAGATTTCGAAGTGGCACAAACCATCGGACATCTTTGCTGACCATCGCGTTGATGAACAGTTAGCCAAAGCTCTTGATCGAAAGGTTTATCTTCCATCAGGAGGATCTCTAGTCATCGATCGCACTGAAGCTATGGTGGTCATCGATGTGAATACCGGAAAGTTCATCGGTAAGGGCGGCAATCTAGAAGAGACGGTAACCAAGAATAATCTTGAAGCGGCCGAAGAGATTGCTCGGCAGCTTCGTCTTCGCGACTTAGGTGGAATCATCGTCGTTGATTTCATCGATATGGTGTTGGAATCAAACCGCGACGCGGTCCTACGTCGACTCACCGAATGTCTTGGCCGCGATCGAACCAAACATCAGGTTGCTGAAGTGACTTCCCTTGGCTTAGTTCAGATGACTCGAAAGCGAGTTGGTCAAGGTCTCATCGAAGCCTTCTCTACTACGTGCGAAAGTTGTCACGGGCGTGGCATTCACATCCATATGGACCCAGTTCCGATGGCTGCCCACTCGCGTCCTTTTGATGAGCACGAGGAGAGCGATGATCGCGATGAATCTCCAACTCGAGATGAGCAGGAATCAGAGCCGGTAGCAGAACAGGCAGTAGATCAGACAGTAGATCAGACAG